>JACQDW010000092.1 GCA_016200845.1 Burkholderiales bacterium
CACCGTCCCGTACACCGATGGTTGATCCTATCTTGCTGCGTCCAGTCGATGACTTAGAATTGACCGTGCGTTCAGCTAACTGTCTGAAAGCCGAAAACATTTACTACATTGGTGACTTGATCCAGCGTAGTGAAAACGAATTGCTCAAGACGCCAAACTTGGGTCGCAAGTCTTTGAACGAAATCAAAGAAGTATTGGCGTCCCGCGGCTTGTCTTTGGGTATGAAGTTGGAAAACTGGCCTCCAGCTGGTTTAGAGAAGTAAAAATATTTTTCGCCGCAGAGGCGCAGAGAAGTGCGAGAGGTTTCTCAAAAAACTCAGCGAATTCTGTGCCACTGCGGTGAAGAAAAAGGTTTTGAGTAGGTCTATTTACCGGTCCGCGCCAAATGGTTGGCGATAGAAGAACTGGAATTTTTAAACATATTGAAAGGAAGTACCATGCGTCATCGTCACGGCTTACGTAAGCTGAATCGTACATCATCCCATCGTCTCGCTATGTTGCGCAATATGACAGTTTCTCTGTTGCGTCACGAAGCGATCAAAACAACTTTGCCTAAAGCAAAAGAATTGCGCCGCGTTGTTGAGCCAATTTTGACTTTGGCTAAAACAGACACATTGGCAAACAAGCGTTTGGCATTCAACCGTTTGCGCGATCGTGAAATCGTTCAAAAATTGTTCGCAGAATTGGGCCCACGTTTCGCAAATCGCAATGGTGGTTACCTGCGTATTTTGAAAATGGGTTTCCGCGTTGGCGACAATGCACCTATGGCTTATGTAGAATTGTTGGATCGTCCAGAAGTCACTGACGCTGCTGATGCACCTACAGTTGAAGAATAAGCAGACTTTGAGTTGATTTAATCAACCGATTTTCTCAGCTTCAGTTAGAAGAAGCCGTTCACGTCCGTGAGCGGCTTTTTTGCTTTTGGGCGACCAGCTTCTGACCGTTTGTCATTTGCCGTCAGCGGATTATTGCCGGTGACGCTACAATGTGAACGGATTTCGCCTTTGAGTTTGGCCTCATTCTGGATATCGACTCACCAATTTGGAATTTTTCTTATGCGTTTCTTTCGGTTTGTCATTGCACTTTTGTGTTGTCTGAGTTCAGCGAGTGGCGTTCTCGCCCAAGATTTTTTGGATCCGACGGTAGCGTTTAAGGCGGACGCGAGCATGCGTGACGCTGCGACTTTGGAGATTCGTTTCAACATCGCGGACGGGTATTATTTATACCGCGAGCGATTCAAATTTGAGGCTGTCGGTGCGAGCTTGGGCACGCCAGTGATCCCCCTCGGGAAAATCAAATACGACGAGAATTTTGAAAAAAATGTTGAGACTTATCATCATGGCTTAGTCGTTACTATTCCGGTTCAAGCGAGCGCAGATTTTCAATTGAAATTGACGCAGCAAGGGTGCGCTGACGCAGGCTTGTGCTACCCTCCTATGGAGTTGATGCTTCCTGTGTCTGTGGCGGGCTTACAAGGGCTAGCAGGGGGTGTTTCGAGTTCAGGTGTGGGCGTCACATCGACAGAGATGTCTGACGATGGATTCAGCATTTCCTCTGCTTTAAAGGGAGGCAAATTATTCGTCATTATTCCTTTGTTTTTGCTGCTCGGTTTAGGTCTCTCATTGACGCCATGTGTGCTGCCTATGGTGCCCATTTTGTCTTACATCATTGTTGGTGAAGGTGCGGCGATTGCCCGTCATCGCGGATTGCTGCTGTCTTTCATTTATGTGATGGGAATGGCCTTGGTCTATACCATGCTCGGAGTGGCGGCGGGTTTGTTGGGGGAAGGGCTGTCGGCAGCTCTGCAGAATCCTTGGGTCTTGTCCGCTTTTGCAGGTTTGATGGTGATACTTGCATTGGCGATGTTCGGTGTGTATCAGCTTCAAATGCCTGCGCAGATTCAAACTCGCTTGAGTATGTTTTCAGAAGGGCGGCGTCAACAAAGTAAGGTGAAACTAGCTGGTGTGTTTGTAATGGGGGCGATTTCCGCATTGATCGTCGGACCTTGTGTAGCGGCACCGTTGGCGGGGGCCTTGGTATATATCAGCCAAACACGCGATGTCGTGATTGGTGGCGTTGCTCTGTTTTCATTAGCCTTGGGAATGGGTGTGCCGCTGCTCTTGGTGGGCGTGTCGGCGGGTAGCGTGTTGCCGCGCGCCGGTGTTTGGATGGAAGAGATCAAGCACTTCTTCGGTGTGTTGATGCTAGCCATGGCTTTGTGGATGATTTCTCCAGTGATTCCAGCCTTGGCGCAAATGCTGGCGTGGGCTGCTTTGTTCTTGGCGTACGGCGCTTATCTTCTGTTTTTGTATCGTGGGGGTTGGTTTTCTAAGCTGTTTGCTGTGATGTGGTTTGCATTGGGTGGGGTGCAATTGGTCGGTGCGATCACGGGTGGTCGTGATGTGTTGTCGCCATTGGCGCACTTAAGCGGTGGCGTCGAGCGTGTTCATTTTCAGCGTATTCGTTCTTCTGCCCAATTAGATGCGGCGCTGGCGCGGACACAAGGCAAGCGCGTGATGTTTGATTTTTACGCCGATTGGTGCGTGGCGTGCAAAGAGATGGAGAAAATCAGCTTCGTCGACCCGGCCGTGAAGAAGGAATTAGATCAGATGCTGTTATTGCAGGTCGATGTCACTGCGAATAATGAGGACGATAAAGCTTTGTTGAAACGCTTTGGTTTGTTCGGGCCGCCCGGCATTATCTTCTTTGATGCAAGCGGTAAGGAATTGCCTAGGTCACGCGTGATTGGTTATCAAGCGCCTCAAAAATTTTTGCAATCTTTGAGGCGGTTAAAGAATTAACTTTGGATGGGAACGACCATTTCTGCATAGTCATACAGCGCACCTAAAATCGCTTCGTCTGCTTCGCTGGCGTTTTCAGATAATTGATCGATCTGGTTGAAATAGGCTTCGACACTGCGGGCATTGTGTTCGCCATGTATCAGCCTTGCGATGCGATGGTTTTCCCACTCTGCTCGCTCTTCTTCGTTCATGCTGTCGTAAAAATTACGGGCGCGATAGCGGAACAACAGTTCTTCCAATCGTGCATCTTGAAAGTTCGCCTGCAACTGCGCTAATTCTTTGCCCGACATATGACGCGCACTGGTGAGTAGTCGCCTATCCGCATTGCCTACAAAACCTCCATACAAATCTTCATCGACGTCGGGCGCAGCTTCGCGTGGGCGGGCATAGACTTGCTCCCATAATTGCTTGTGGATGCGCTGACTCGCTTGCAAAGTTGCGAGTTGGCTGGCGCGGGTGAGCGCCAATTCCAGATCAATTTGCCAGCGTGCTGCCATCTCAGTGTTCAGCGTTTTGAGATTGCCGATGACGATAGGCGACTTGTTGAGATGGATGCTCTTGACGGGGAGACGGGTGACGCCCTCAGGTAGTTCACTAGTCTTGCTAAACATGCGCAGGCGGATTTCTTCTACGCTGAGATCGGCCAACTCGGTTGGGTCAAAAGCAAGATCCCAGGCGATGATTTCGTTCTTATTGCTAGGATGAATTGCGAGCGGCCACATCACGGCGAGGCAGCCGCGCTCTGTGCTAAACATGCCAGAGATATGTAGAAATGGTTTGCCGAGTAAAGGCATGCCGATTTCGCTGGCGACTTTGTCTTTGCTATGTAATGCAAAACAAAAATCAAATAACTTGGGTTGTACTTGTTTGACCAAACGAGCCAGCGCAATCGTGGCGCGCACGTCGGACAGCGCATCGTGCGCGCTCTTATGGCTGATGCCGTTGGCTGCGGTGAGGTGTTCAAGCCTGAAACTAGGTTTGCCATCGTCGTTGAGTGGCCAATTGATGCCTTCGGGACGTAGGGCGTAGCAGGTGCGCAGCATGTCCATGATGTCCCAGCGGCCGCATTGATTCTGCCATTCGCGGGCATAAGGATCGATGAGATTGCGCCAGAACATAAAGCGCGTGATTTCATCGTCAAAGCGTATCGTGTTGTAGCCCACGCCTATGGTGCTCGTGCGCCCTAATTCTTGTTCTATGCGGGCGGCAAATTGATATTCAGGAATGCCTTGTTCCAGACATTGTTGAGGCGTGATGTGCGTGATTAAGCAAGACTGGGGATCGGGTAAAAAATCGTTCGCAGGCTGGCAGAATAAATTGATCGCTTCGCCGATTTCATTGAGCTCGGCATCGGTGCGAATGGCGGCGAATTGTGCAGGGCGATCGCGCCGTGCAATCGCGCCAAAAGTTTCGTAGTCGTGCCAGAGAAATTGGTGGGTCTGCATAAAAATTTAATCGACGGTGTTCTGTTTTTTGATTTTGGAAAAGTAGCGGTTGTAAAAATAAAACGCGATCGGTGCGACTAGTAAAACAAGCATTGTTCCAGCCACATACAGGAAACCAGATTCTGATTTAATGAAGGGCATTTTTTCGAAGTTCATGCCAAAGATGCCGGTGATTAAGGTGAGAGGCATGAAGACCGCAGTGATGATGGTCAGCATACGCATGATGTCGCTGGTGCGATGCGCCATCGCGGCAAAGTGTATCTGCACCGAGGACTCTAGCGACGATTCCAACCTTCGCGCATGATTGAGCACACGATTGATGTGTTCCATGACGTCATTGGTGCGCACTAAAAGTAAATCTTTTGCGCGGCTGGTGGAGTCGGTTTGCGCATCATACGTATCAACGAAATGGTCGCGCAATTCTTGTAGCGCATCGTATTGTTCTTCGCAGAGATGATCGAGCTTGCGTAACTCTACACGTGAATCAAGCAGGGCAACCCAATTATTAAATGGCTTGCGAGGATCGAGTAAAGCATGCTGCCAACGATCGAGTTGCACAGTCAGCGGCTGACGCAAATCGAGGTATTGATCGACCATCGCATTGAGCATGCGCAACATGAGATCTTCGGGCGAGGATGGCAGACGGCTGGCATGTGAGGTGGTGTCATGCTTTGGTCGATAAGCGAGCAAACGTTGGCGCGTACCTTCGATGGTGCGACTTTGAGTGGAGCGCACGGTTACCAGCGCATTACCTAACAACAGAAAAGAAACGGGTTGTGTTTGCAGGCGATGTAATGCAGCTGGAATTTTTTTGTGGTGGGTGTCAGATTTTGTGGTGCTGTCGCCGTTTAACGCAAGCTTTTGGAAGACCACGAGTTCGTAGTCTTGGGTGGCGTCAAAATACGATGGATGACTTAAATTACAAACGTCTTTCAGGTGTAAGTCAAAGATACGAATGCCCGTGAGTTGTTCAACTTGATCGCGCCAAAGTTCGGCGTCTGCTGCGACTTCATCATGGGTCACGTCTAGCCATAAAAACTGTCCTGCATCTTGATTGAGATGGCCTTCAGTAGATTGCTTGGACAGAAGCGCCAGCACCTCTTCGGCTGGCGTCATGGATGCCTGAGTTTCGCTGATGTAAAAAATATCCATCGTGAAAAATGAGTCCTTTATTTTTATTTTTTCGCGGTCAAAAGTCGGGCAATATCACGCGCAAAATAAGTCAAGATACCATCGGCACCCGCGCGTTTAAATGCCAGTATTGCCTCCATCATGGTTTTGTCGTGATCGAGCCAGCCGTTTTGTGCGGCGGCTTTAATCATCGCATATTCTCCGCTGACCTGATAGGCGAACGTGGGGACGCGGAATTCATCTTTGACGCGCCTTACGATATCGAGATACGGCATGCCAGGCTTGACCATCACCATGTCCGCACCCTCTGCAATATCGAGTTCCACTTCACGCAGGGCTTCGTTGCTGTTGGCCGGATCCATTTGGTAATTGGCTTTATTGCCTTTGCCGAGGTTGCCGGAAGAGCCGACCGCATCGCGGAAAGGGCCGTAGAAAGCGGATGCGTATTTTGCCGAGTAAGCCATGATGCGCGTGTGGATGTAACCATGCTGTTCCAATGCCGCGCGGATGGCGCCGATGCGACCATCCATCATATCGCTGGGGGCGACAATGTCGGCGCCAGCAGCAGCATGGCAAAGCGCTTGCTTGACCAGCATGGCGGTGGTTTCGTCGTTGAGCACATAGGCGTTGTCGTCGATCAGACCATCTTGACCATGGCTGGTGTAAGGATCGAGTGCAATGTCGGTCAGGATGCCCAACTCAGGGCAACGCGCTTTTAAGGCGCGCACCGCACGTGGAATCAAGCCTTCAGGATTGCAGGCTTCAATCCCATCGTCCGTTTTCAAAGCGTTCTCTATCGATGGAAATAAAGCCATCACGGGGATGCCTAAGGCAACGCAATCATCTGCAACTGCGAGCAAGTGATCGAGCGAAACCCGTTCGACGCCGGGCATGGAAGAAACGGGCTCGATCTTATTGTCGCCATCGACCACAAAGACGGGATAAATCAAGTCGGAAGGGGAAACTTGATTCTCGCGCATCAGGCGGCGGGAAAAGTCATCACGGCGCATGCGACGCATACGGATCATAGGGAATTGTTTGCTGTTCATAGTTTTTTGTACTTTAAAAAAATATCGGTGTAAATGAACTTTTCTGATAAATCTCACTCTGAGGAACAGGCATTATGCTTACCGCTGTTCCTCCCTAAGCGGGGCGCCATTTGTTCCCATTCGATTGGCGTTTTTTTTCACCCCAGTGCCACTCGTGCTGGGGTTTTTTTATGTTATATGGCGGTGGCTTTCTTGGATATTGCTAATCGGCAATTTTAGTTTTGCTCTTCCTGGGTGTCTTCCATCGCGGGGTCTTGATCTAAGCCGGTCAGCGCTCGGATCATGGCATCAGCTTCTTCGATTCCTGTGCGGTTTAAGGCTGAAAATAATTGCACTGTGAATGGAAAAGGATTGCCAGCGCGATCGACGTAACTTGCCAGAGTCTTTTTTGCTTCGCGTAAGGCATTGGTCGCTTCATTGCGATTTAGTTTATCTGCCTTGGTCAACAGACAGTGAATTGGACGCCCCGTTGGCGCAAACCACTCTAGCATTTGTCTGTCCAGATCGGTGAATGGGCGACGCGAATCCATGATCAAAATCAAAGCGGAAAGCTGGTCGCGTTTTTGTACGTAATTGCCAAGCAAAATATTCCAATGATTTTTCGCAGCGCCGGGAACTTCGGCATAGCCATAGCCAGGCAAATCAACCAGCAGGGCGCGGATTTCGTCCTGACGGGTTTCATCTTTGCGGTGTTGCCCGACGTGAGCGCCACCTATCGAAAAGAAATTGATATGTTGTGTGCGCCCCGGCGTTTTAGAGGCAAAGCAGAGCTTCTTTTGATTGCATAAAATATTGATTGCGGTCGATTTGCCCGCGTTGGAGCGGCCAGCAAAAGCGACTTCGGGGACGGTGAGTTGGGGCAAATCACGCAGATGATTGACGGTGGTAAAGAAACGAGCTTGCAAGAGAATAGACATAATTGGGCCAATCGGTAGGTTTGTTTGGGGTGGGGCAATCTTGGTCATGGATGCCAGGTGAACAGGACACCACGTCTCGCTGAGAGCTTTGTTGCCACTATCCTATTTGAAAATGAGGTTTCCTGACATCAATTGACTTGGATTAGCTCAACATTTCCACTAAAGCTATTGTACAATAAGGGGTTCGCAACGTGGGTTTCATCGCGTTGATGTGCATTCCCATGCAGTTGAGTCGTTTTACGCTGCGTCAATAGAATCGATTTCCAATTTTAGTCTCAAGGTGTTTGAATGAATCGTGCATTTTTATCATTTTCCAAGTCCCTCAGCATTATTGCCTTGGCGGCGACTTCTCTCGTTTCTGTTGCGTCCGCGAATGAAGGCGCACACGCAGCTAAACCGGCCAAAGCCGATGCTGTGAAGGG
>JACQDW010000093.1 GCA_016200845.1 Burkholderiales bacterium
GACGATGTGCGTCACTGTGATGAGTGACGCTGGCGTGCCGCGCATGTGATGATAATTGTTGATGCATACAACCTCCTGAATCTTCGTGAAGCGTGCGTTCAATTAAGATCGCACTTGAATTACCAACTTCATCGCATCAGAAACATCGCCTGAATCATGTGAATGAGACATAATTGAGGCGCCGGAGTTTTCCATGCTTTTGTGTCATACAGCGGTATGGCAGAAAAGGATGAAAAACGATATTCGGGTTGAGGCTTGCGCCTGACTGGTCTTAAGGAGTTAGCTAGTCCTTAGACAGTTTCTGGGAGCCCGATGCCCAGTATAGTTTCTACCATTAACGATGAACATGTCATCTTGCTTGGTAGAGGGAATAAAAATTACTGTAAATCAAATCAGTGTTTTTAAACTTGGGCGAATTGTAGGGTGGCATTTATATCGAGTCAATACTATAAAACTCGTTTGTTATTACTTTTTCGTCTTACTTTTGTGCTGCGTTGCAGCGAATCGCAATAAAATCAATCACTTGCCAGTTTAATCTAAGGATTTTCATTGGCCTCGGGAACGCGTAAAAAAATATGAAATATTCTGATTTGCGGGATTTTATCTCTCAACTTGAGCAACAAAATGAATTAAAACAAATAGTTACGCCGGTCTCTCCGTATTTGGAGATGACTGAGATTTGTGACCGGACCTTGCGCGCTGAAGGGCCTGCTCTTTTATTTACTCGTCCGCAGGGGCACGTTATGCCCGTGTTGGGCAATTTATTTGGTACGCCTAAGCGGGTAGCGATGGGTATGGGGGCGCAGGATGTCAGCGAGTTGCGTAAGATTGGGCATGTATTATCTTCGCTGAAAGAACCCGAACCGCCTAAGGGTTTTAAAGATATTTTGGGTCTTGGTTCGCTAGTGAAAGCAGTGTGGGATATGGCGCCTAAGGAATTGCGCGGTGCGCCTTGTCAGGAAGTTGTTTGGGAAGGTAATGACGTTGATTTAGCTCGCTTACCGATACAACATTGCTGGCCGGGCGACGTCGCACCTTTGATTACCTGGGGGCTGGTGATTACCAAGGGGCCTCATAAGAAGCGTCAGAATTTGGGCATTTATCGCCAGCTCCGATTGCGGTGGCGCTTGGGGCTGATCCAGCAACGATCTTGGGTGCGGTGACGCCGGTGCCAGATAGTTTGTCGGAATATCAGTTTGCCGGTTTATTGCGAGGTAGCCGGACCGAACTAGTAAAAGCAATAGGCAGTGAGTTGCGCGTACCCGCATCAGCGGAGATAGTGCTGGAAGGGCATATTTATCCGGATGTAAGTCACCCAAGTGGCTATGAGCACGCATTGGAAGGGCCGTATGGTGACCACACTGGTTATTACAATGAGCAAGATAGTTTTCCGGTGTTTACCATAGACCGCATCACGATGCGCAGAAATCCTATCTATCATTCGACATACACAGGCAAGCCACCTGATGAGCCAGCGGTGTTGGGCGTGGCATTGAATGAAGTATTTATTCCACTACTGCAAAAGCAGTTTTCTGAGATCACCGATTTTTATTTGCCACCGGAAGGCTGTAGTTATCGCATGGCGGTGGTGCAGATGAAAAAGTCTTACGCTGGGCATGCCAAGCGCGTGATGTTTGGCGTCTGGAGTTTTTTGCGGCAGTTTATGTATACCAAATTTATTATCGTGGTGGATGAAGACGTCAATATTCGTGATTGGAAGGAAGTGATTTGGGCGATCACGACGCGCGTTGATCCTTTGAGTGACACCACGATGGTGGACAATACGCCGATCGATTATCTTGATTTTGCGTCGCCCGTTAGTGGCTTGGGCAGCAAGATGGGCTTGGATGCGACTAATAAGTGGCCGGGCGAAACTAATCGCGAGTGGGGGCAGGTGATAGAGATGTCGCCGGAAGTGAAAAAACGTGTCGACAGCATTTGGCAGGAACTCGGTTTGTAATTGGCTGATTGATTGGTGCCAAAGGGCATATCCGAAACGCCAGCCTTACGCTATAATGGCGGCTGGCGGGCCCCTGCGCATTGCGGCGTGACCAATCTGGTCAGGTCGGGAACGAAGCAGCCACAGTCATTTCCCGTAAGTGCCGCAGATCAGGCTCGCCTACTTTCTCTTAGTCGACTTACCTCCCCCCTTATCTTCAACCTCGGTTTCTATTGTCTTCATAGATCCTCGCAGAGCCTTGCGTGTTAGTTTTTTGCCGCATTCTTTTGATTGAAATGGGGCGCACCCTTTTCTTCTTTGATGAAGTGCAAATTGTTTATGGCAAACTTGCGTAAGCTGGGGTGTCACTGAGGTGATGATCAGTTGGGTTTTTAGAAAATGAGGAGACGCATTGAAAAAATATCCTGAAACGAAATTATCTGCGCATGGACTAGATTATCGCGGGACGATGAATTTTTTCTCGTGGTTTTCGCGTCCTTTATTGCTGTTTGGTTTAGTGGTGTCGATTCCCGCGTTTTATCTTTTGCTGGGGCGAGACAACGAAGACTTACGTTTGATCGGACATGCTCTATATGGATTGGCGGCATTGATTTTGATGGTCGATGCGATCCGGCAGTGGAAGATTCATCGCCAGCAAAAGCGCAAGCACGGTAAGCTGGCTTTGGATGTTGTGATTATTATCGGCTGCCTGATGAGTGTGCTGCCGTCGGGCGCGCACTGGAGTGTGGCTGAATGGTTGTTTCGCCTTGGTTTGTGTGCGGTGATTTTGCTGCGCATGACGACTCTGGTTTTACAGCATGTGAAGCCTAGTCATTTGGTGCAGATGACGGTATTGGCCTTAATTATGTTGACCACGGCGGGCGCTGGTTTTTATTGGTTAGAACCAAATGTCGAAAGCTATGCGGATGGCGTTTGGCTCGCATTTACGACGATAGCGACAGTGGGCTATGGCGATATCGTGCCGTCGACGCCAGCAGCGAAAATATTCGCGGTGTTTATCGTCCTATTGGGTTATGCCATGTTTTCTATCGTGACGGCTAATATTGCTGCTTTATTTGTGGAAGAAGATGAAGCGCGTTTTGAGCGCGAGCTGCACCGAGATATACGTGCCTTGCGGGAAGAGCTGGGAATCCTGCGTGACACCTTAAAAACTCAAGATGAGATTTTGGCTGCGTATGCGGCGAGGCTGGATCGTGATTCTCAGGGATAGTGCATTTGCTCAGAAGTCTTTACAATGCGTGTGCGCTGTAAACATCTGTTTCTTTTTGTGCCTGCGAATAAGGTAAAATCGCCACATGTCCTATCAAGTCCTCGCTAGAAAATATCGCCCTAAAAGTTTTGATACTTTAGTCGGGCAAGAACACGTGGTGCGTGCGCTGACCCATGCGCTTGATCAACAGCGCCTTCATCATGCCTATTTATTTACCGGAACGCGTGGCGTTGGCAAGACCACACTGTCCCGTATTCTGGCGAAATCATTTAACTGCGAAAAAGGCATCACCTCCCAGGCTTGCGGTCAATGCGAGGCTTGTGTCGCGATTGATGCTGGACGCTTTGTTGACTATATCGAGATGGATGCAGCGTCGAATCGCGGCGTTGACGAGATGGCGTCTTTATTGGAGCAGGCGATTTATTCGCCGTCGAATGCGCGCTTCAAAGTGTATATGATCGACGAAGTTCATATGCTGACCAATCATGCTTTTAACGCGATGTTAAAGACACTGGAAGAGCCGCCAGAGCATGTGAAATTTATTTTGGCGACCACCGATCCGCAAAAAATTCCCGTCACTGTGTTGTCGCGCTGCTTGCAGTTTAATTTGAAGCAAATGCCGCCCGGTCATATCGTCGGCCATTTGGAAAACATCTTAGGGCAAGAAACCATCGATTTTGAGGTGCCCGCTTTGCGCTTATTGGCACAAGGTGCGCATGGATCGATGCGTGATGCGCTGTCGTTGACAGATCAGGCGATTGCCTATGCAGCGGGCAAAGTGAGTCTGGATGCTGTGCAAAATATGTTGGGGGCATTGGATCAGTCTTATCTGATCCGTCTGTTAGATGCCTTGGCCAATGAAGATGGTGCTGGATTATTGGCAGTTGCCGATGAAATGGCGGCGCGCAGTTTGTCGTATAAGGCGGCGCTGCAGGATTTGGGCAGTTTATTGCATCAGATTGCCGTTGCGCAGTTGGTGCCTGCTGCGCTGGCGGAGGATTTACCAGAACGGGCGGAATTGCTGAGGTTGTCGCAATTATTTTCTAAAGAAGAAGTACAACTGTTTTATCAGATTGCGGTGCATGGACGCAATGAGATTGGTTTGGCGCCGGACGAATATGCGGGCTTTAGTATGAGCTTGCTGCGCATGTTGGCGTTTCGTCCCGGATCTTTAGATGCGACAAGTACGTCCCCAACTGCGGGTGGTCACGGGCACGGACAGAGTCGTGCATTGCCATCGGCGATGCCTGCGGCGACATCCGCGCCGCGCCCTGTTGCGACGCCTGCACGAGCAGCGACAACGCAACAAACAGCCGCGTCGCAAGCACCAGTCTTGCCAACGGTGGCTAGTCAAATCAAACCGTCTAACGTCGCTTCTGCAACCGTTGCACCGACGCCCGTTGCGGGGGCAAAACCCATGAGTCCGGCGATGGCTGCATTGGCTGCAGCACGAGCTGCGAGCAGTCAGAAGACAGGGCAAAATGCTCCTCGTGCTTTGCCTCCTTTGCCAGTAGTGGCTGCGCCTGCGCCAACCACACCTGTAGTTGTGATGCCTGCGCAAGTAGCGCCGCCGGTGCAAGTGGTCGTGGAAGAAAGTGCCGCATCGACTATGCCACCTCCTTGGGATGATTTGGATTATGAATTATCACAAGCGAGTGAGCAGGCAAAAGCCAGTAGTCAGGCGCATGAATGGGTAGAGAGTGAACCTAAGTCGGTCACTCAGCGCACGGAGCCGCGTGCAATTCCCGCAGTAAATGCGCCTGCCATCGTGCAGCCAACGCCGCCAGAACCTGTAGCGC
>JACQDW010000094.1 GCA_016200845.1 Burkholderiales bacterium
ATCTCCTGTTCAATTACTTACGCGCAGCCATAACTTCGGCTGGCTGGACGATGTTTTCTGCGGACTTATTCGACCAGCTATTACGTGTATAAGTAATGACCGCCGCGATTTCTGTATCTGATAAAGTCGCTTTCCACGCTGGCATACCCGCCTTGCCGTTCAACACCAGATGAACTTGAGCATCTTTTCCGCCACTGACAACAGCGGAACCATCCAGCGCTGGGAAGGAACCAGGAACACCCTTACCATTGGCCTGATGACATGCCACACAATTAGCGGCATACACACTCTCACCACGCTGCTTTAACTCATCCACTGTCCACACTTTGCTTGGATCGTCGGCCTTTGCAGCCATTTCTTTTTTCTTACCATCTACCCACTTTGCGTAGTCTTCTTCAGACACCACGTTGACCACGATAGGCATGAAAGCGTGTTCTTTACCGCACAACTCCACGCATTGACCGCGATACACACCAATTTTCTCGGCCTTGAACCAGGTGTCGCGCACAAAACCAGGAATCGCATCTTGTTTCACGCCGAAGGCAGGAACCGTCCAGCCGTGAATCACGTCATTCGCTGTCGTGATGATACGTATCTTCTTATTGACTGGAACAACAACTTCGTTATCGACTTCGATGAGGTAGTTAACACCGCGTGCCTCAGTTGGAGCGACACCCGGCGCACCAACTTGACTGCGCGGTGTAGCCAAAGTCGACAAGAAGGAGATGCCTTCGCCTTCACCCTTGATGTAATCGTAGCCCCATTTCCACTGCATTCCTGTCGCCTTGATGGTGATGTCTGCATTGGAAGTATCTTTCATCGCAACAACTGTTTTGGTCGCTGGCAATGCCATACCAATCACGATGAAGAAAGGAACAATTGTCCACAGAATTTCAACCGTCACGCTTTCGTGGAAAGTCGCGGGCTTGTGTCCCAGAGATTTTCTGTGCTTGAGAATGGAATAAAACATGACGCCGAACACTGCAACGAAAATCGCCAGGCAGATGTAGAGCATTAAGTTATGAATGGAGTAAATTTGCGAGGCGATCTGAGTCACCGGAGTTTGCAAATTTAATTGTTTGACAGCCGGACCACCAGGGCTGTCTTTGACCGCCCATGCTGGCAAACCTGTTGCCATGAGCGACGCCCCCAGTACCAGCGAAGCGGCAAGCGTTCTCGACTTCAATCGCGTAGCAAGTTTCATGTTTTCCCCAAAAACCTATTAGAATTTTCAACAGAAGTTGCCACACGATAACGCCAACAACTTCCACAACTGCAAGAGTATAAGGTGTAACCCTGAGCTATATCAAGAAGAAAACTAGCTTGCTTTGTGCAAAATCATATTGACACGACGCGGTTTTGCTAGAAAAAACCACACATGCCACAAGGTTTTCTTGACTATATCAAAAAACCCTTTCTCACCTCCTTGGTGCAATTTCTATTTTTTTAAAAATGAAAACCAGGAGCCCAAGCCTGGCGCAGGTTCAAGCCCCTTTCTTAGGAAACTTAGGAAAATCCAAGCGAATAATGGACTCGCCGCTGGCTAGCTTAGTCGCTTGCGGTTTAAAAGCATGCCCAAAAACCAGCTCTATACTCAAAGGAATTCGTCCGTCACTTTCGCGCCGACTTTCCAAGCGCTGCAACAGTAGTTGATAGGCGTTTTTCCCCATCAATGACTGCCGCCTGTCTGTTAGCGGCAAGCCGCCCAGCGCTCTTACATCAGCAAACAATTGAGCGATCGTTTCATAACGCAGCGTGATTCTTTCCACATCCATGACGGGCGTGGCAAACCCTGCACTGACCAACATATCGCCATAATCATGCATATCAACGAAAGATAAGCTGTGCGGATACCCATCCACCTCGGCAAAGGCTTGTTTTAATTCAATCAAGGTATCAGGGCCAAAACAAGAAAACATCACCAAACCATTGGTGCGCAGCAAGCGGAACCATTCTTTCAACACCAGATCTGGTTGCGGATGCCAATGCAAGGCCAGATTGGACCAGAGCATATCGATACGCGCACTGGCAATACTCACTTGCGAAAAATCATCGCACAACCAGTCCCATTCTTGCTGCAAATGCAGTGACTTATGCAAAGGCTTGGGCATCCATTTTGAGAGCAAAGCAGACATCGTTCCACCTTGCGCATTGCGCCGCACCGATGACTCTCGCAAGCGCTCAAACGAAGCATCCAAACCGATCACCTGAGCACCAGGAAAACGCGCTGATAACAAAGGCAAATCCACGCCATCACCACAGCCCGCGTCCAACACAGTCTTTGCGTCCAGATTGACCAGCGCTAGCTTCTCATGCATACGGCTTGCCACTTCACGCCGCAAAAACTCACTGCCCGCAATGCGTGCTGAGGTTGCAAACAAACGACGAACAAGGGCGAGATCAATGGGTGCGCTGAGCATAGCAAAAAGAATTAATGTTAGTATAAATTGGAGATTCAATGGCACACGCAGTTTACCCGTTTTAACTCTCATCACGAATTAAAACCACAACCAGATCAAACCATTGCCCTAACTCTTCGCATGAAATTCAAAAAAATCGCCGATTTTTTACTTGATGCTTGTTTGCCTCCTTGCTGTGT
Source organism: Burkholderiales bacterium (assembly GCA_016200845.1). Classification (GTDB taxonomy): domain Bacteria; phylum Pseudomonadota; class Gammaproteobacteria; order Burkholderiales; family Burkholderiaceae_D; genus Undibacterium. The sequence continues at coordinate 2,600 of JACQDW010000094.1, forward strand.
GCTGTGCGGCGAAACGCACAAGTTGCTTGAATTTACTTCGTCTGGCAATAATCTTTTGTGCACAGCGTGCCGCGCCGATTTTTTCCTGCAACCCAGCAAGCGCTGTGCGCGTTGCGCCCTACCCTTACCGAGCAATGAAGCAGCCAAGATATGCGGTGACTGCTTACAACAAGCACCCTATTTTGATGCGACTTGCGCGGTTTGCGATTATGTTCCGCCCTTTGACGAACTCATCGTGCAATTCAAATTTCACCGCCAGCTACATTTGGCTGCATTGTTCGCCGCCAGCCTGCGCGACCGTGCAATCGAGCAAGCTGACGTCCTGCCCGATTTGCTTTGCCCGGTTCCGCTAGGGCGACTGCGCTTATGCGAACGCGGCTACAATCAATCTCTGGAAATCACACGTCACTTAAGCAAGTTCTTAGGGATTCCCTGCCAGCCCGAATTATTGGTGCGTATCAAAGAGACTCTGCCGCAAAGCAGCTTGCCACAAGAAGCCCGCCACCATAATTTGCGTGATGCCTTTACCACTCACCCAGAATGGCAGCATACGATAGAAGGTCGGCACATAGGCGTCATCGATGATGTCATGACCACCGGCACCACACTCAACGAAACCGCCGTCTGCCTCAAGCATTATGGCGCTAAAAAAGTCAGCAATTTCGTCTTTGCCCGCACCCCGCGCAATAAGCTATGATGGCGTCTTTTCGTACTGGTCTTCAGTGCGCCAAAGCAAAATAGATGGAGCTTTTACCTTGTTTAATGTCGTGCTCGTCGAGCCAGAAATCCCGCCCAATACCGGCAATATTATTCGTTTGTGCGCCAACACAGGCGTACAACTCCATTTAATCGAGCCACTCGGTTTTCCGCTAGAAGACAGCAAATTAAAACGCGCCGGACTCGATTACCACGAATATGCGCGCATGAAAGTGCATGCCAACTGGGAGGCATTTCTGGCGTCGGAACAACCGCGCACCGAGCAACTGTATGCGATGACCACACACGGCTCATCCAACTTTGCGCAGGTCCAATTCAAGCAAGGTGATTATTTTGTGTTCGGCGCAGAGACCCGCGGACTAGCTCCGTCTCTGCGCGAGTCATTCCCAACCGAACAAAGAATCCGTCTGCCCATGCGCCCCGACAACCGCAGCTTAAATCTGTCCAACACGGTCGCCATCGTGGTGTACGAAGCATGGCGACAGCATGGGTTTGAGGGGGGAAGTTAAGCTCAGGATTGGCGCAATTTCTGCAGTGTCTTAGTGGTAGAGCGATCATGCTCAAATACGATGGCGGCGACTTGTCCGCCATAAGCTAGCACCGCCTGCCCTTCGGGAATGGCGCGCATATCGTAGTCGCCGCCTTTGACGTAGATATCGGGTTTCACTAGCAAGACGCTTTCCAATGCGGTCGCTTCATCGAACGCGATCACCATATCCACCGCCTGCAACGCAGCCAGCACGGCCATGCGATCTTCACAGCTATTGATAGGTCGGTCGTCGCCCTTCCCCAAACCACGCACCGAAGCATCCGTATTGACCGCCACCACCAAGGACGCGCCCAAAGCACGCGCTTGCGCCAGATACGTGACATGGCCGCGATGCAATAAGTCAAAAACACCATTGGTCATCACCACAGGATGCGGCAAGGCAGCGAGTTGTTCATTCAGGTGCGAACGATGGGCAATTTTCTTTTCGAAATCTGGTGGCATGGGGAAAAATGAAGCTACGATGAAGGTGCGACACTGTAACGTGCTCAGGAAAAAACGGCAATCGCCAACACGCATCTGATTACTTTAGGATTTACGCAAAATCGCGCTGGTTAGGCGCGGAGCCGAAGACAGTACACTTGTACGGCGAGGCGAACGCAACAACACCAGCGTCTGTTTTGCGAAAATCCTAAACATGGGTAAGATGACGCACACCCACCTTCTGAGGAGTTCTCATGTTCAAGCCTCGCGTATTTACACTCATTTGCACACTTAGCCTACTTATGCTCTCTACTACCAGTTCCGCCTTTTCTGAAAACGAACAATGTCCGCAACTTTTGCAGCATCAGTTCAATCGTCTGCAAGACGATGCGCCGCAGAATTTGTGTCAGTATCAGGGCAAGGTTGCGCTGATCGTGAATACCGCCAGCTATTGCGGATTTACCAAACAATACGAAGGCCTGGAAGCACTGTATGCCAAATATCAGGCGCGCGGCTTTGTGGTGTTGGGGTTTCCGTCGAATGATTTTGGTCAGCAGGAACCGGGCAATAGCAAAGAAATCGCCGACTTTTGCTTTAACACCTATGGCGTGAAATTTCCCATGTTTGCTAAATCATCGGTCAAGGGCGATGCGGTCAATCCTTTGTATGCCCAGCTCATCCAAGCGAGCGGTACCACACCCAAGTGGAATTTTTACAAGTACTTGATTGACCGCAAAGGCAAGGTCATCGATGTGTATAGCAGCATTACCTTGGACTTGGCGGCTGTCGCCTTGGTGCGCGCCGCCGCGGGTCCCGCTTTGGCTTTGCTCTTCACGGTCTTGCTACTTTTCTTGGCAGTAGCAAGCGATGCAGTGGTCTTCTTTGCTTTAGGCCGTGTCGCTGGCTTAGGAGTAGCGGGAGCTGCGTCTGCGCCATGATCTCGCATCGCGGTTTGCAAAGCTTGTTTGAACTGATCTTGCAATACCGTCCACCAGGCAGCGGGGTTGACTGGCGGTGCGCTGGCCTCAGATGGCTTTGCATCCGAACCCGACGCTTCATCTTCTTCATCGGCTTCTTCATTCTCCGCCAGGAGAGGATCAAATGCCGCGGCATTCGAGGCTTGCGCGTTGTCTGGCATCGGCCAACTCGCATGTGAAGGGGCCGCAGTTGAGGCGTTGGCTGGCTTGGTAAAACTCTCGCCCATGGTTTTTAATGCGGCAATGGTGGCACGCTGTACTTCCAAAGCCTGAATGCTGCCTCTGAGCATATTCATATTCAGGGTGAGCCAGGACTCGACCGTCTTTAAATCCTGGATTTGCTTATCCAAATCATCGAGTGACAGATTCGGCGTCACCATCCCCGGCAATTGCATGTCACCCCATAATTTTTTTACAAATGCCAATGGATCTTGACTCTCGGCGGGGGCTTGCCCCGCTTGCTGAAATGGATTTTGCATCGAGTGTTTCCTTCAATTAATGGATAGGCTTGATGGATTCTATCGCAAGATTACTGCACAAGGATTACACTATCGCTATGTCAGATCAAGAAATTAACACCATCCGCCGGCCCTCCCTGTTTTCTATCCGTACCGCATTCTTCGTGGCGGTCACGCTATTTCTGCATATTTGGTTTTTGCAGGCGGGTGATTGGCAACACTGGACGCCGGAGCACAGCCCAGCCACCCAGCAAGTGCGCGTCAGCCTGCGTCCAGATTTACCCAAGCTTGCGGCAGCGCCAAGCGAGGCAGCTGCCCCCAAACCAGCCAGAAAAAAAATGACTTCTGCCGCGCAGGAAACAACAACTGCCAGCAAAAGTGACAAGCCGCGCATTGAGCCTACGCCGGAACCAACTCCGGAGCCTCAGCCAGTTCCTGAGCCCAGCCCAATCACCAAAGATGCAGTCGCCGAACCAACGCCAGCAAATACCACGGTGACAAACACAAGCACCGGCATCGTCGCTAGCAATGCGTTCACTGCCCTGATTCCCGAATCAGTAGAAATGCAAATGGAAGTCACGCACACCAAGGTCAACGGCAGCCCTACCGTCGGCGTTGGGCAGCTGTCTTGGGACGTATATAACAATCAGTATCAAATCAAATTGCAAGTCGGCGTCAATTTGCTATTTACCACCATTAATTTATTTAGCATTAGCAGCGAAGGCAGTGTCGGCGATGCGGGTTTGATGCCACGTCTCAGCACCGATGCAAGGCGTAATCGTGCCGAGACCGCGATTCATTTTGACCACGCGGCGGGCACCATCACACTGTCGGCGGGCAATAAGACAGTGCCATTGAGCACGGGGGCGCAAGACGCCGCCAGCTTATTGTTGCAACTGACGGCGATAGGCAATGCAAACCCTGCCCAATACCGCGCTGGAAATACGTTTGAAATACAAGTGGCGGAAGGGCGTGATGTCTCAGAATTTATGTTTAATGTCATCGGCGAAGAAGAGATAGAGAGTAAGTTATCAGAAACGGGCGCGCTGAAGGCGGTACATATCAGCCGTCCGCCACGTCCGGGCAGTTACAATTCACGACTCGATATCTGGTTGGCGCCAGAAAAAAAATGGTTCCCGGTGCAAATTCGCAATACCGAAAGCAATGGCAACGTCACTAATCAGATCGTGACCGCCTTCAAGAAAAAGATTGTTCATGAAAACAAATAATATGTCTGCGCACTGGCGTTTCATTTACCTGCTATTGGTGTGCAGCCTGTCCTCACTGGCCACAGCACAAACGAACAGCACTAATTTGCCGCCCAATGCTGAATTGAGCTATCAGATTAAATCCAGCCAAAAAGGGATCCCCATTAGCGGTGAAGCCAGCGTCGTTTGGACCTGCACCACAACGAATGAATCAAAGAAAACCTATCGCGTGCAGTCGGACACCCGTGTACCAATCTTGGGACGAATTTTAAGCAGCTCCAGCGAAGGCGACATCAACGAGCAAGGTCTAGCCCCGGTGCTGTTTAAAGAAAAGCGTTTGCGCAAAGCGGAGTCTCAAACCCGCTTTGATCGCGATAGCAAACTGATTTCGTTTTCTGACTCTGATCTGCAATATCCCATTAAAGGTGGTGAGCAAGACAGGCTCAGCGCAACCTGGCAATTGGTGACGCTGTTGCGCTCACAACGTCAGCCTTTGAAGGTGGGACAAGAATGGCATTTTTTTGTTGCGGGACTCAAAGATGCTGATCCCTGGCGTTTTACTTTACTTGAACATAGCAAGCAACGCACGGCGCTTGGCGAACTCGACGTGATTCATCTTTTAAAAGCACCGCCCGCCGATGCGCGGGGACAAAGAGTAGAATTATGGCTGGCACCTGAGCTCGATTTTTATCCGGTACGCATCAGCTTTCATGATGAGAATGGCGATGATCTGGACCAAAGACTGCTCGCCATCAAAAAACTGCATCCTTAATTCTTTCTTCTGACGTTTTCTATGACAGCTTCGACTCAACGCGCTCTGGTTTTATTTAGTGGAGGTCAAGACTCCACCACCTGTCTGGCGTGGGCGCTCCAGCATTTTGAATATGTTGAAACCATCGGTTTCGATTATGGACAAAGACATGCCGTGGAACTCAGTATGCGCCCGCAATTGCTGGCAAAAATGCGTCAACAATCTGCCGGATGGAATAGCCGTCTGGGTGAAGATCACCTGTTAGATTTGTCGTTGATTTCGCAGTTATCGCATACCGCGATGACCGCCGACATCGCGATTGAGATGCAAGCGAATGGTTTGCCAAATACCTTTGTGCCGGGGCGCAATCTGATGTTCATGCTGACTGCTGCGACGCTGGCTTATCGTCGCCAGCTTGGTGTGTTGGTGGGCGGTATGTGCGAGACTGATTTTTCTGGTTATCCCGATTGCCGCGACGATAGCATGAAGGCCTTGCAAGTGGCGCTCAATCTCGGCATGGATAGCCGTTTGCGCATAGAGACACCGCTGATGTGGTTGAGCAAAGCTCAGACCTGGCAATTAGCAGAGTCCTTGGGCGGCACTGCTTTAATTGATCTGATACGCACCGATACCCACACTTGCTATCTGGGTCAACGCGGACAACTCCATGACTGGGGACATGGGTGTGGCAGCTGTCCAGCCTGTGATTTGCGGGCCAAGGGTTACGCGCAATTTTGCGCAAACCCTCATGGGCACTAAGTCTTCCAGTTTTTAAGCCAATTATCAATCGCATTTTCCAACATAGGGTGGGCGATAAAAAATCCCTGTCCCTCATCGCAGTGTATATGTCTGAGCACATCCCAATGATGTTGGGTTTCTATGCCCTCAGCGATCACACTCAAATTCAATTTCTTCCCTAGCTGTATGACCAGCTCTGCGATGCGCGGTCCACCTGCGCTATCAATTTGAGCGACAAAAGCCTTATCGATTTTCAGTCTATCCACAGGCAATTTATCGAGGTAACTCAAAGACGAATAGCCAGTTCCAAAATCATCAATGGCAATTTGCACACCCAACTCTTTCAACTTCACCAGTGCATCCTCAAATGAAGCCGCACCGTTCACGGTCACCGATTCGGTAATTTCCAATTCCAGATAATGGGGTGCCAGACCGCTATCGCGCAAGGCAGTTTGCACCAGTCCGACGAACTCGGGCTGGCGGAACTGTATCGCCGACACATTGACCGCCATGCGCGTCAAATCGTGTTCACGTTCAAGCAACTGCACCATGGCAAAACAAGCCGATCGCAAGACCCAGGCTCCCAGGCTCATGATCAATCCAGAATGCTCAGCTAAAGGAATAAAATCCGTTGGTGGAATCATTTCCCCATCATCGGTGCGCCAGCGCAACAAGGCTTCAAAACCGATCACTTTGCGGGTATTTAAGTTGATTTGCGGTTGGTACATCAGATACAAGCGTTCCGCATCAAAGGCCTTGTGCAAATGCTGCATCATTAAAGCGCGTTCGCGAATCTCCACCCCCATCTCGCGCGTGAACAAGGTATGCGATCCTCGTTGCAAACCCTTAGTACGTTTCAACGCAATGCTGGCATCTTTCAACACATCCGCGCCTGATTGTGACTGGCTATCCAAGGCCACCAAGCCCATCGACATGGAGACCGCGTGCACCGTGTCGTCGATCACAAAAGGATCAACAAACAGTTTTTGCAAGACCTCTGGTTGCAACGACGAGGAGCCACCTACCAAGCCAAACACATCACCGCCCACTCTGGCTAAAAATGCTTTAGATCCCAGCGCATTTTGTAAACGGTTCGCCACTGAACGCAACAACAAATCGCCATATCGATGACCGAGCACATCGTTGATCTCGGCAAAATCATCGATATCGATCAGGCATACCCATTGATCAGAGACGCCATTACTTAAAATCTGATCGACTTGCTCAATAAAGCGCAAGCGATTCGGCAGCAATAAAAGTTGATCGCGGAAAGCATAGCTCTTTAATTGGCTCACCAAGCCCAAATTATCAAGGCACACGCCAAGATTAAAACAAAAGACCTCCAGCAATTGCAGATCGACTTCGGACAGAGCGTAAGGCAATTCGATAAATGCCGCGATCGCACGCTTACCACGTCCAGAAAAAAATAAAGTCATATTATTTTCTTCAAATAACGAGGCACGTTCGGTCAGGGCACGACGTAAAGAATCGCGGATCACTGCATTATCGATCTCATCGATAGAACGATTCATCAGATTTTGATATTGCCCTGCGGAGGCGATCACGCTGTACTTCATGCTATTGTCGAATTGCACATCGCCATCACACTGCGCGCACAGCAAACCCTCGGAGGGCACGCCGCACAAGGCGGCAATTTGTGTGATCACGCCAGAGGCAAAACCTTCTATGCCGTCTTGCATGGTGAACGCTGAACTCGACGCAATGATTTGGTGCAAGCCACGCCGGCTCGCTTCTATCGTGCGCAATTGATCATAGGAGCGAATTGCAGCGGTTAGTGAAGTTAATAATTTCTTCCGCGTCAGTTCATTCTTTGTTTTGTAATCATTGATGTCGTAATCGCGAATTGCCTCTTCTTCAGGCGCATAGCCGGGTTGCCCGGTACGCAAAATAATTCGTGTGTCACGCCACTTTAATTCATCGCGAATAAAACACACCAGCTCCAGACCAGCGTGTTCGGTCTCCATGACGACATCAAGCAAAACAACCGCGATATTTGATTCGACGGCAAAGCGCTGATGGGTTTCAGCTTTGGAATAGGTGTGGATAAATTCGAGGCGACGTCCGAGAATTTTGACGTCGAGAAGAGAGAATTCGGTGGCACGATGAACGTCTTCGTCATCATCGACAATCGCGATTTTCCAAGTGCGTTGCGAGATATTTTCGAGCGCTTCCGCTTCGAGGTCTTCCTCGATCAGAATCTCATCATTATCCAGATGTTCTGACATGCTGCCTCCAAAGGGATGGAAACTCGTTCATGTCCTAGTATATAGCAAGTATTTCCACCAAGACAGCAATAACCCTACTAAGCTCACCCCACTTTGCAACATAAGTAAAAAACAAGATCAGGGCAGCAAGCAACCAAAGCGTCGATGCGCATCCCAAGCCAAACCCGCGCCTATGCTACCGAATACATCGCCTTGCACCATCTTTGCACGCGGTAATAAGGTCGCCAAATCTTCACGCAAGCCGCGCACGCCGCTGGCGCCGCCCGTAAAAAAAATGGTGTCGATCTGATCGGGAAGTACCGCCGCCTGTTTCAACGCCAAAGCGATCGTGGCGTTTAATTGCACAAATAAGCTCTGCAATGCGGCCTGCAATTGCCATTGATCGATCGAAAGTTCAACCGGAATTCGTTGGGTTTTACTGCGCAAACGCTCTAAAGCCAATTGCACTTGCGGCGCGCTGCTCAAGGCTATTTTTGCTTCTTCCGCCTTGAGGGCCAGCCAGTGCCCATCGCGATCTTCGATCAAGTGCAACAGACATTCACAACGATACTTCAACTCTGCATCAGCGATATCGCGGCAAATGTCTTGAATTTCGCGCACCACTTTTTGTGAATAAATCAGATTAATCGTGTGCCAGGTCGCCAGATTGAAATAATTCGCGGACGGCATTTCTATGCCATTGCTCAAACGCCCGCCCATGCCCAGCAAGGGCATTAAGTGCTGCAAGCTCAGGTATTTATCAAAATCGGTACCGCCTATGTGCACCCCAGTGTTGCTGAGAATATCGTCTTGCCTGTCTATCTTGGCGCGCCCTTGTGGTGACAAACGGATCACCGAAAAATCTGCTGTTCCACCGCCGATGTCAACGACCAGCACCAGCTCTTCCGACGACAAACGCGACTCATAATCAAGCGCCGCCGCGATCGGTTCAAATTGAAATGCCACTTCTTGAAAACCAATCGCGCGGGCGATGTCTTGCAAACTCTGCTCAGCTATTTTGTCGGCTTGCGCATCGTCATCCACAAAATGGACTGGACGCCCAAACACAGCATGGGTAAAACCCTGTCCCGCCGCGCCCTCGGCACGACGTTTTAACTCCGCCATATATTGCGTCAACAATTGCTGATACGGCAAACGGCGCCCCTGCACCTCGGTATGCCCTTCCATCATGCTGGTCCCGAGCAGACTTTTCATCGAGCGCATCAAGCGCCCTTCATAGCCATCCAGATAAGCAGTCAAAGCCGCCCGTCCATAGGCGACTTCGTCCAAATCGGCATTAAAGAAAATCACCGAAGGCAAGGTCGGTTTATCGTCTTCCAAGGTCAACAGCCTGACCTGGCTCCCATCGTGCCAGGCCACCGTAGAATTCGACGTCCCAAAATCAACACCACATACGCGCTGCATCCCAGCCTCACTTCACTCACAAAGGCGAGATCATAAACTAAGTCATCATGATTGTATTCAGCGCGTTCCCATAAACTCAGTTTTGGGGATGCAGTGCTAGGCGCAAAACGCAGCAATACACTGGTATTGCGAGGCTTTGCAACAACGCAATGCGCCCCACAACTGAGTTTATGGGCACGCGCTTATTCGTAGCGCAAACAATCTACTGGCAACAAGCGCGAGGCACGCCTTGCAGGATAAAGCCCGAAGAAAATACCGATAAAGCTGGCAAAGCCAAAGGCGATGATCATGGACTTGGTGCTAATCAAGACTTCCAATGGACTTTGCGCCGTGATTAAGGCTGCGCCGCCGACTGCGACGGAAACCCCGACCGCGCCGCCGACCAGACAAATCACCACGGCCTCGGTCAAGAACTGCCACAACACATCGCGTGGTTTGGCACCAATTGCCATCCGTATACCAATTTCACGGGTACGCTCTGTCACCGACACCAACATAATATTCATAATGCCTATACCGCCGACAATCAGAGAAATCGCGCCGATTGCGCCCAACATTGCCGCCAGACCAGCACTGATTTTGGCACCAGCTTCCGCGAATGCCGCCAGATTATCTATCCTAAAATCGTCGGGCTGATCGACCCGAATGCGATGACGGTCACGCAGCATTTCAGCGATGTCGAGTTCTGCGTCTTTCAGACTCTTACTATCTTTCGCTTGCACTAAAATCGATTGCACATTGCGCGGGAAAGGGCTGCGAATCAGATTGGCGCGGGCTGCTGTGATGGGCACCAAGACCATTTCACCCAGATCGCCACCATCAAACATACGCCCTTCACCTTCCAACACGCCTATCACTTGAAAGGGGATGCCATTGATGCGGATAAATTGTCCGAGCGGATTGGTTTTATAAAAGAACTGCTCCGCAATTTTTTTACCGATGATGGTCATGCGCGATGCCGCTCGTATATCTGAATCACTAAAATAATTCCCTATCTCTACTTTCCAGTTGCGTAATTTAAACACTTCGGGAGTGATTCCTTGCACCGAATTGCTGGAGTTTTCATTCCCTACCGAGATCTGGAAATAACCATACAAAGAAGGCGCAGCGCCGTTTAAGCTAGCCAGTGTATTGAGTGCGCGGGCATCATCCAGACTCAGCGAAGGCGCACTTCCAGCAGCGGCGCGTACCCCTTGAGCACGCTTTGCTCCCGGCGAAATAATCAATAAATTATTTCCCAAGGTATCGAGTTCTTTATCAATAAAATTGCGTGCGCTTTGTCCTACCGCCATCATCAAAACTACTGAAGTGATACCAATCACGATCCCCAACATCGTCAGCGCCGTGCGCAAACGATTGGCATTCATGGCGCGAAAAGCCTCAATAAAAATCTGCATTAAATTCATGCTGAAGCTCCTTCTTCTATGCCGTCCTGATGCGTTTCATGACTCTTGGCCAATTGCTGCAAACCTTGCGCTGCCGGGCCGTCATACAACACACGTCCATCTTTCAGGCGCACCAGTCGCTTGCTGTAGGCCGCGATATCAGGCTCATGCGTCACCAGCAAAATGGTAATGCCACGCTCACGATTTAAATGCTGCAGCGAGGTCATGATTTCTTCGCTGGTTTGCGTATCAAGGTTACCAGTGGGTTCGTCCGCCAAAATCAAAGGAGGGTCACCGACCAAGGCACGTGCAATTGCCACCCTTTGTTGCTGACCGCCCGACAATTGATTTGGCATCCGTTTGGCATAATCTGCTAAGCCCACACGCTCCAATTCCACCAAGGCTTTTTGATGCGCTTTGGAACGCGATACACCGGCATAAATCAAAGGCAGCGCGACGTTTTCGGCGATGCTCATGCGTTTGATCAGATTAAAACTTTGGAAGACAAAACCGATGGTTTTATTGCGTATCGTCGCCAACTCACTGCGCGACAAACTCAGGGTATCCACCCCATTCAATAAGTAAGTGCCGCCTGTTGCTTGATCGAGGCAACCGAGGATATTCATCAAAGTTGATTTGCCCGAACCTGACTGCCCCATGACGGCTAAAAAATCTCCCTGTGGCACTTGCAAGTCGATGCCAAACAACACGTTGGTTTCGACGCCGCCAGAAAAATAACTCTTGGTGATCTGATCAATATCGATCAGATTTTTCTGTGTCGTTTTGACGCTATGCATACGATCCCCAGCCTTATTCTTTGTCGTCAGCGGATTTATCCAAAGAGCGGATCACAACCTGATCGCCCACTTTCAAATCGCCAGATAACACTTCGGTGTAACGGAAGTTGGAAATGCCGATTTTGATATCCACTGGCACGGCTTGTTTTTTGGCGTCGAGCTTATAAATTTTGAAGGAGCGCGTGACTTCGTTCTTGCTGCGAAATCCTATATCGTCGCCGGGCTCCGCTGTTGCACTGGCACTGGCAACTTCACTAGCGCTGGCAGATGCGCTGGCCTTCGCTGCTTTGTCTTTCTTTTCTTTCTCCGCGATTTCTTTATCGCTCAATTTGAAACGCAATGCCGCCGTCGGAATTCGCAACACGTTGTCACGACTGCCCACCACCAGACGCACTTGCGCGGTCATGCCAGGCTTGAGCAACTCTTCTTTATTATCGACATCCAATACAACGTTATAGGTCACCACGTTTTGCAC
>JACQDW010000091.1 GCA_016200845.1 Burkholderiales bacterium
ATCTCGCCCACGTCCGCCGACACCGAGCCGCAGATAAAGGCACTCAGCAATAGGCCACAGATCCAATATTTCAACATCTGCAACATAGCCATTCTCAACTCTCAAAAGCAAAACGCAGTAGATTACCGCGTTGCTGCTTAAGAATCAAGCAACACTCATCTACACCTTGTTCAATTCGCTGATGTGGAGGTCTCGGCGGCGGCTTGCTTGCTATGACTAAAGAAGGCCACCACCTCAGCGCGCATGCTTCTGGTATCGGCTATACCGAGATCAATCAGTTCCTTGGTATAACTGGCTTCGAACAAGAGATACGAGGCCAATGCAGATCCTCTCGCCTCAGTTGCGCCTATGCCGCCCAACATAGTACGCACAGGGAGCGGCAGGCTCTGCGTGTGCCTGCTGGCGATTTCATCTAAGCGTTCAGTGGGGGCAATTACTAACAACTCGACCGGCTTGAGCGGCGTCTTATCCAACAAATCTTTTGGCAGCATCGACAAGGTTTTGTTGATGCGAGTCAGACGTTCGATATCAACCGCCAGACTATCCAAAAAGATGCTCGACATGGCGTGACCCGCAATTTGCGCCAAGCTTGGATATCGTGCACGTTCATAACTTTGATCTGGCGGCTCGGTCAGGCGACCGGCACCAATGATCAACACGCGTTGTGAACCCAGATGAATTGCCGGAGAGATTGGTGCCAATTGGCGCATAGAGCCATCACCACAATACTCCAGATTGCCGCCCCAATTTAAAGGGATAGAGGGAAAAATGAAAGGAATGGCAGACGAGGCCAGCAAATGCTGAACTCCAATAAAATCACGCTGAGCGAGACGCTGGCTACGCACCCAAGGCTCTATGTCTTTGAGAGTTTGATAAAAGGTCAGGTGATGCCCAGTCGTGTACGACGACGCCGTCACCGCCAATGCCTGTAACACACCGCTATTAAACGCCTGATCCAGACGTTCCATATCTAACATGCGATGCAATAAGCCCGCCAGTGGCGAGTTATCTAATAATGAGCTGGGAGGCGACTTGCGCCACTTATTGAGTAGCCAGCCAAAAGACATAATCGACAGCCAGCGCGCGCCCGAGCGCAGCACTCCTAAGGAGTCAGCCCGATACACATGCGAAGCTTCAAAGTGGCTCCAGACATGGACGATGCTATTAACGGATTCGCTAAAGTGGTCAGCACGACAGGCGAGTGCTGTCGCATTGATCGCTCCGGCAGAGGTGCCGCAGATAATCCCAAACGGATTTTCGTGCGGACTCCAGCCTTCTTCGATCAGGATATCGGAAATCGCTTTCAGTACACCAACCTGATAAGCAGCACGCGCGCCACCGCCGGTTAGTATCAGTCCTGTAGTCGCATTCGTATTCATACAGATCTTGCTCCCAGAAATCAATTTCTAGTGTATTCCCACACAAGAAAAATGTCTTTAGGAAAGATTAAATTCCGCTCACGGGGAGCAAAATCTGTGGTGAAAGCGTTGTATCTAAGGATATTGCGCGATGAAACGACGATTACTTAGGTTGCATACGAATCGCGCCATCGAGACGGATCGTTTCACCATTCAACATCATGTTCTCGATAATTGCCTTCGCCAATTGCGCATATTCATTCGGCTTACCCAAACGAGATGGGAACGGCACCATTTTACCCAAGGCATCTTGCACTTCTTGCGGCATACCGAGCAGCATTGGTGTCTCAAAAATACCAGGCGCAATTGTCATCACACGAATACCATTGCGTGACAAATCACGTGCCATAGGCAAAGTCAAACCAACCACTGCCGCTTTGGACGATGCATACGCTGCTTGTCCCATTTGTCCGTCAAATGCCGCAACAGATGCGGTATTGATGATAATGCCGCGCTCTTCGCTGCAAGCGTCGAGCTTACTCATTGCTTCTGCAGCCAAACGCGCCATATTGAAGGTGCCGATCAAATTGATATTCACCACGCGCTGGAATAATTCCAAAGGATGCGCGCCTTCTTTGCCGACGGTCTTCACTGCTGGCGCCACGCCCGCACAATTGATCAAACCACGCAATGTACCTGCGGCGGTCGCGGCGGCAACAACTTCTTTGCCATCTGCTTCCAAGGTCACATCACACTTAACAAAAACAGCGTACAATTCCGCTGCTAATTTTTGTCCAGCTTCCACCTGCACGTCCGCAATCACCACTTTACCGCCATTAGCAGTGATCATTCTTGCTGTCGCCTCACCCAAACCAGACGCGCCGCCCGTGATAATAAATACATTGTCTTGAATCTGCATAATTGCCTCTTTCCGCTTAAATCTGCTTAAAAATTGATGAGAAAAATTTGTCTGCCGTTTAGGGTCTAACGATTAGGGGCTAACGTTAACGTAAACGTCAATCTGCGCTATTGTACAATCAACTGCAGCTGCGCCCAACAAAAAAGGCAGCCTAAGCTGCCTTTCCGAAACACCTTTACTGCAATTTAATTACTTCGCAGCCTCAGCCGACGCAGCCACAGGCGCAGCTGCTTTGCTTCCAGCTTCCACCTTCACCACATCCAAACCAACTGGTGCGGCCACATTCGGCAGCGGCGCTTCCACGGTATGCACCACGGGAGCGACTTCCACTGGCTTTAACCAAGGCACGAGCGGGAACAAAGGCACCAGCAACAAAGCGACGATGTTGATAATCTTAATCAAAGGATTGACTGCAGGGCCTGCTGTATCTTTGTAAGGATCACCAACTGTATCACCGGTCACGGCAGCTTTATGCGCTTCCGAGCCTTTACCACCAAAATTGCCGTCTTCAATATACTTCTTGGCGTTGTCCCAGGCACCGCCACCAGTCGTCATGGAAATCGCCACGAACAAACCTGTGATAATTGTACCCATCAACATTCCGCCCAAAGCCGCTGCGCCCAAAGTCAAGCCAACGACAATTGGCACCACTACAGGCAACAAGGAAGGCAAAATCATTTCTTTGATTGCAGAGGCCGTCAACATATCAACTGCTTTATCGTATTCAGGTTTGCCGGTGCCATCCATAATGCCTTTGATGTCACGGAATTGACGGCGCACTTCCACCACCACTGCGCCTGCCGCACGCCCAACCGCTTCCATCGCCATCGCGCCGAACAAGTAAGGAATCAAGCCGCCTATAAACAAACCAACGATCACCTGTGGATCAGACAAATCAAATTTAATAGTCAAACCGACCGAACTCAAAGCATGGGTATAGTCAGCGAACAATACTAAGGCAGCCAAGCCAGCCGAACCAATCGCATAGCCCTTAGTCACTGCTTTAGTTGTGTTTCCAACCGCATCGAGAGGATCAGTAATCGCGCGTACCGATTCATCCATACCCGACATTTCGGCGATACCACCAGCATTATCGGTAATCGGTCCATAGGCATCTAAAGCCACGATAATGCCCGCCATCGACAGCATCGATGTCGCTGCTATCGCGATGCCATACAAGCCACCACCAAATTTATAGGACACCAAAATCGCCGCACACACTGCCAACACAGGATAGGCCGTCGATTTCATTGACACACCCAGACCAGCAATAATGTTCGTACCATGGCCCGTAGTCGATGCCTCGGCAATATGACGCACAGGTTTAAAATCAGTACCTGTGTAGTATTCAGTGATGTACACCATCGAACCTGTCAAGACGATACCGACCACGGCCGAGACCAACATCTGATGACGCATCACATCGTCTTTAAAGAGCATAAATGTGACCGCGACAAATCCAATCAGGGACAAGCCCGCCGCCCACCACAAACCCTTGTACAGCGCGGACATAATCTTCTGACCTGGCGTATGCTTCACAAAAGAGCACCCGATAATCGATGCGGGAATCGAGACAGCGCCCAGCATCAGCGGATAAATAATTGCCTCGGTCACTGAGGAGCTCACCATCAACGCGCCGAGCAACATGGTCGCAATCAAGGTCACCACATAGGTTTCAAACAAGTCGGCGGCCATACCAGCGCAATCACCGACGTTATCTCCGACGTTATCGGCAATCACAGCTGGATTACGGGGATCGTCTTCTGGAATACCGGCTTCTACTTTACCGACCAGATCAGCACCGACGTCTGCGCCCTTGGTAAAAATACCGCCGCCAAGACGCGCAAAAATCGAGATCAGGGATGCACCAAATGCCAGTCCGATCAAAGGCTTGATCAGATCGTGGCTTGGAGTCGCACCACCCTTGGTTAAATACATGTAGAACAAGGCCACACCAAGCAAACCCAAGCCAGCCACCAACATGCCCGTGATCGCGCCGCCTTTAAAAGCGACGTCTAAAGCTTGATTCATGCCCTTGGTTGCAGCCTGCGCGGTACGCACATTGGCGCGTACCGAGACATTCATCCCGATAAAACCGCAAGCACCGGACAACACCGCGCCAAGCAAAAATCCCATTGCTGTTGTCAAGCCCAGACCGGGCAAAACAGCAATCGCGATAAACAATGCGACACCCACCATGGCGATCGTTTTATATTGGCGCGCCAAATACGCTGCAGCACCTTCTTGAATCGCGGTGGCGATTTCCTGCATACGGGCATTTCCCGCATCCTGTTTCAAAATCCAACTTCTCGTCAATAAACCATAAAGTACAGCCAGTACTCCACACCCGACTACTATCCACAGACTATCTACCATGTTGACTCCTCCGATTTTTTCTTGATGCTAACCAAACTCGTAATCCGGTGACATCGTTTGTCAATAAAATGAACTTTTTTTCTCGAACTTGTGAAGCAAACTAAATGAAGAATAATACGTAAAACAGTCAGCTTTCTCTCTCACGCCAAAACAAGGGCTGGCAGGTTTAGAAACGCCAAGTCAAACTAAAACAAAAAACGAAATAAACTCTGCGACCTCCCATACATAATTTTCAAATCAGGTAAAAGCGTCGCCTACCCGACGCCTTACCTACTCCAGCAAAAATAATTTTGGACGAAAAAAAAAGCGGACAAAAAGTCCGCTTTCATTTATTCGCTCAATGCCGCAAATGCCGCATCGCGTATTGCCTCAACCGCCCCGACACCAGCGATCTTGCGATACTTTGGCGCGCCTGGCTGACCAGATTTTGCCCAATCGCCGTAATAAGCAACCAGCACTTCAGTCTGATCGTGATAAACGTTTAGGCGTTTTTTGACGGTCTCTTCTTTATCATCATCACGCTGCACCAAGTCGTCGCCAGTTTCATCGTCTTTGCCTTCGACTTTTGGCGGATTAAACTTGACGTGATAAGTGCGACCAGAAGCGGCATGCACACGGCGACCACTCATGCGCTCCACAATCGCGCTATCTGGCACGTCGATTTCCAATACATAATCGATCGTCACACCAGCATCTTTCATCGCATCAGCTTGCGGTGTGGTGCGTGGAAAACCATCGAATAAATAGCCTTTGGCGCAGTCGTCTTGCTTCAAACGCTCTTTCACCAAACCGATAATGATGTCATCCGACACCAAGCCACCCGCATCCATCACTTTTTTGGCTTCGATACCCAAAGGCGTTCCTGCTTTCACCGCAGCACGCAACATATCTCCGGTCGAGATTTGTGGAATACCGTATTTTTCCTTAATGTAATTGGCTTGCGTGCCCTTGCCTGCTCCGGGTGCTCCCAACAATATAAGACGCATGTTATTTTCCTAGACGAGTTTAATATTCTGTAGCGATCAAACGAAAACACGCAAGCCAAACGCCCGCAGTCTCAGTCTGTCTCAATTATTTTTTATAGTAACAGCCGCCCATTGCACTTCGATTTTCAGCAGCGGTTACGCATTTCTGGTTTCGCTCGATGACTGCAGCTCTCCCTCTCCCAGTACGAATCAAGCGAATTTATTCTTTACGGAATTTACCATAGATTATTGAGCAATGTTAGCCAAATGGCGCCGACAACACAGGATTTAGCTTTTTTTATTTTATTGATGCGAAAATTTGTCGCACGCGTTCTAAATCTTCTGGCGTATCAACGCCAACAGCAGGGCCAAATTCGGTCACATGCACGGCAATCGAAGCACCATGCCACAAGACTCGTAATTGCTCCAAAGCTTCTATCTGCTCCAATGGGGATACAGGCAGTTGCGGGTACGCTTGCAGAAATTGATTCTGATAAGCATACAGTCCTATGTGTCGCAAGGCCGTATATTCAGTTGGCAACGATTCTTTCGACACAGCAAAGGCATCGCGCGCCCAGGGAATTGTGGCGCGTGAAAAATACAAAGCCTGCCCCTGTTTATTCAACACCACCTTCACCACATTCGGATTAAACAAATCGACACTGTCGTGAATAGGATGGGCAGCGGTTGCCATAGGATTGTCAGCATTCACACGTGCAGCGGTTGCTGCGATCAGAGCCGGATCGATCAAAGGCTCATCACCCTGCACATTGACCACCACCGCATCATCGGCCAATTGCAAACGCGCCGCGACTTCGGCAATCCGGTCGGTGCCGGAAGGATGATCACTGCGTGTGGTACAGACGGCGACGCCATGCGCCTCGCATGCAGCAACGATGTCAGCGTGATCGGTCGCCACGATAACGCGCTCCGCGCCAGACAAAGCGGCACGTTCTGCCGTGCGCACCACCATGGGCTTACCACCGATATCAGCCAGAGGTTTATTTGGCAAACGACTCGATGCCAGACGGGCAGGAATAATGACGGTAAAATTCATCAAACCTATCCTTAAGGATGTTCGATCTCAATCACGCGCGCTTGCTCTTCCCACATAATAGGAATCCCGTCGCGAATCGGAAAAGCTAATCGATCTGCCTTGCAAATTAATTCTTGCGCTGTTTTGTCATAGACCAAAGGTCCTTTGCACAAAGGGCACACCAATACATCAAGCAGCCTTGCATCCATTCTTTTTCTCCGCAATCATGGCGAGTAATTCTGCTTCAAAACTAGCGCTGCCTTCAGCCTTTGCACCCAGCTTATTGCGCGTATCAAAGTGCGCAGAAACAGGAACTACCCAGATACGCTGATCCTCTCTCAGACCAGCCAATTGCCGACATTTTACTGCATCCTTCTCTGTGATCAGAATGATTTCAGCGTCTTTTTGCGCAAAAAAATCGGCTTGAAAGGCGAAATGATCAGGCAAAGGCAGGCGCTCAAATTGCACACCGTGACGGCTCAATAGATCAAAAAATCTCGCCGGATTCCCGATTCCGGCAGCCGCCAGAATTCGTTTTCCCTGTAAATCAGAAAACTTCAATTTGCGCTCAGGCTGTGCCAGGCTAACCACACCTTCGGTTCGCAATTGCATGCGCACCACAGGCTCGCCTATGCCACGCGGATGCACGTCGCCGGGCGCATTCAAAATGGTGAAATCACGTCGTCGCCGCGCACTTTCGCGCAATGGCCCAGCCGGAAATAAACAGCCGTTACCAACACCGCGCTGATCAAACAAAATGATTTCCACATCACGTGCCAACGCATAATGTTGCAAGCCATCGTCGGAAATAATGACATCCACGTCGGGATGTGCGGCCAGTAAGTGTTGCCCCGCCAGCACGCGCTGACGCCCGACCACCATAGGGCAGCCAAGTC
>JACQDW010000090.1 GCA_016200845.1 Burkholderiales bacterium
ATGAATTAAAGGGTGGAGAGGGCAATGATACCTATGTATTCCGCATTGGTTCTGGGACAGACACCATTACGAACTACTATCCAGCCATCCATGCCGATGTGATTAAATTTGAAGACGTCAAATCAACTGAGTTAAGAGCAGTGCGACGCGAAGGATACAAATTGATTTTGGAATATGGCTCGAGTGATCAAGTGATTGTGAATGATCACTTTTCAGGTTCGGCGTATGCGATTGATCAGATTCAATTTTCAGACGGAGTGACGCTGACAGCATCGGAATTACTTCAGAAGTATGGTATTCGTTTGACAGCTGGTGATGACAACATTAGTTTCTTTGATATCGCAGAAACAATCTACGGCGACACTGGAAATGACACGATTTCAGCAGCGGCTGGTGACGATATGGTCTTTGGAAATGAAGGCAATGACATCCTAAATGGCGAGGATGGCAATGACACATTGGATGGTGGAGTCGGAGCCGATACCTTAAAGGGTGGTGTAGGCAATGATACTTATGTATTTCGGGTTGGTTCGGGCGTGGATACCATCACGAACTATTATCCAAGCGTGCATGCTGATGTGATTAAGTTTGAAGATGTGAAGTCAACGGAATTGAGAGCGGCAAAAAAAGAAGGTAATAATCTAGTTTTGGAGTATGGAGTGAGTGATCGTGTGACGGTGACGGATCATTTTTCTGGCGCAAACTACATGATTGATCAAATTCAATTCGCAGACGGAGTTGTTTTGACGGCAGATCAAGTGCTTGCTAAGTACCAAGTCCAATCTGTCGACAAAGCAAATTTGAAAGACTGGTATTCCAATACCAGCAATCACAGCATCGCAAATTTGCAAATGGTGATCGAGGGTGGTTCAGACTATGACACGGCATCTGCTGATCAATTGAAAAACAAAAAAATCGAGCAATTCAACTTCGATGGCTTGGTGGCGAAGTTTGATCAGGCGCGTGTCGCAAACCCTTCATTAACTAGCTGGACTTGGTCGTCTTCCCTGCTGGAGTTTTATTTGAATGGTAGTGATACCGAAGCGATAGGTGGTGACCTTGCTTATCAATATGCGAAGAGCGGAAATCTGTCGGCGTTATCTATGAATCCGGCGCAGGCGATTTTGGCTAGTCCGCAGTTTGGTGTGTCGAATCAATTAATGCAAGGTAGTAATGCGCTTAGAGATGCGTCAGTTCAGTTGGTGTGATTTGTCGTTGGATTAGAGAGAATGGGAAAACTGCAGATGTTAAGTCTGCAGTTTTTTCGAAACGATTCAGTTTCTATGTGCCGATCATTTGGTTTCAATTGAAACTGGAAGTTTGATCAAGTGTTGAATTTTAAAATGCTGTAATCTACTTTCTTTTCATTTTTCTTCCCTCTTTTGCTTGGTCTTTTGCCGGGCAAAACTACTCCCTTTGACGGATAGGCAGGTTTTTTTGCTGACCTTACACTTGGTGCATCCTAGAATCAGGGAGGTCGCATGAGTAAGCTAAACCTAGACGGATTGTTATCCAATCAACCGTTATTTCGTCATATTTCACCGTTCGAGCTTGAAGGCTTGAAGAAAGAAGTCGTCAAGATTGAGCTTGATAAGGGCTTGAGTTTGTTTCAAAAAGGCGATACCGCGGATGGTTGTTTTATTCTGGTTTATGGTCTGGTGAAGCTGGCGATTCCCTCGTCCAGCGGGACCGATAAAATCATCGAATTGATACGACCTGGTCAGTGTTTTGGCGAAGCCATGTTGTTTCTCGACGAAACTTACCCTTTCTATGCACAGGCATTAGAAGCTTGTCTGTTGATACGTTTGCCCAAGAACGCCTTGTTTAAGGTGCTTGATCAATCGCCGTCGATTGCGCGGCAAATGATGACCGGATTGTCGTACCGCCTGCTGGGATTTATTCGCAGTGTCGAGCGGCAGTCTTCGCATAATGCGATGCAAAGGGTGGTGGACTATCTGGTGCAATTGGCGCGTAGTCAGGATAGTAGCGATATCCGTCTCGATTTGAAAAAGAACGTGGTGGCGTCTCTGCTCAATCTGACCCCTGAAACTTTCTCTCGCATGCTGCATCATTTGAGTGAGCTTGGTCTGATCACGGTGAGCGCATCGCGCATTCATATTTACTCTCTGGATGCCTTGAACGACTATCCAAGCAATCATCATGATGGCGAGAGTACCTCCTCGACTAAATCTCGCTCCGCTGTTCGTAGCTTGGCACATTCCAGTTAATAAACCCTAGTTCTTTTGGCGTAGTAGCCCCTACTTCTGCGCATGATTTTTTGACCAAGTGAAGAATTTTCAGGCTCCTTAAGTTTCTTTAAGCTGAGTGTTAAGTGGTGCGGGATGGCGAATGTGATGGTCGCCGCCCGGCACGATGAAAATTTTCTTGGAGAACGTCATGAGTCAAGTATTAAGTCGCTGGGAGCCAGAAGAGAGCGCATTCTGGCAAAAGGAAGGCAGTGGAATTGCAAATCGTAATTTATGGATTTCGATACCCTGTTTAATGTTAGCGTTTTCCGTGTGGATGCTGTGGAGTGTGGTGGCAGCCAATCTCGATAAAGCGGGTTTTAAGTTCAGTAAAGATCAGTTATTTTTCCTCACCGCTTTGCCTGCTTTGTCGGGCGCGACTTTGCGGATTTTTTATTCTTTCCTGATTCCTGTATTTGGTGGGCGTCGCTTCACTGCGATTTCAACCGCTAGCTTATTGATTCCTGCCATAGGCATGGGATTCGCGTTGCAAGATCCGACCACGAGCTATTCAACCTTGTTAGTCCTTGCCTTGTTGTGCGGTCTTGGTGGTGGCAATTTTAGTTCCAGTATGGCGAATATCAGTTTCTTCTTCCCAAAATCACGCAAAGGTTATGCGACCGGGATGAATGCTGGTATTGGCAATCTTGGTGTCTCCGTGGTGCAGTTTGTCGCACCGATGGTGATTTCTTCTGCCGTGTTTGGCGTCGCGATTTCAGGTGAAGGATTTCTCTTCCATAATGTGAAGACGAATCTGGATCAGGTGTTCTGGCTGTCAAATGCTGGATTTATCTGGGTGCCTTTCATTGTGGTGGCGACGATTGCGGCTTGGTTTGGCATGAACGATATCGCCTCTGCAAAAGCGTCGTTTTCTGATCAAGCGATTATTTTTAAACGCAAACACAATTGGTTAATGTGCTGGTTGTATATCGGTACTTTCGGCTCTTTCATTGGTTTTTCTGCTGGTTTTGCGATGTTGATCAAGGCACAGTTCCCTGAAGTGGAAGTGGCCAAATTTGCTTTCCTCGGACCGTTGGCGGGTGCATTAGCGCGCCCTATCGGCGGCATTTTGTCCGATAAAATTGGCGGTGCCCGTCTCACGTTTTGGGCGTTTGCTGCGATGGCTGCCACGATTGCGTTTGGTATTTTGCCAGCGCTGCATTCACATCAATTTATGATGTTTTTGTTCTCCTTCATTGGTATGTTTATTTTGACCGGCTTAGGTAATGGTTCTACTTTCTGCATGATCCCAATTATTTTTCAAACCGAGAGAGAACGTGCAGCAGCAGGGAAAGGCGAAGCTGCTATTCGTCAAAGTCGTCTTGATGCCGCTAAAGAATCGGCTGCTGTGTTGGGTTTCTCCGGTGCGATTGGCGCTTATGGTGGCTTCTTTATTCCGCAGGGCTTTGGTACTTCGATTAAAATTACGGGCGCACCTGATATGGCTTTGTACACCTTCATCACCTTCTACCTGAGTTGCATGGTCATCACCTGGTGGTATTACTCCAGAAAAAATGCAGAGATGCCTTGCTGATTAAATTTTGAGTATGAAGAACGCCGGAGAGATCCGGCGTTTTTTTTCGTCTATTTTTATTTTCAAATTTGAACCTAACTTATTGACAATTGTCTATTGGGTAAGGATACTTCCTTTCTTTATTGTGTACGCTTTTTGAAAGTCTATGACCCATGATAGAACTGCAGAATATTCGTAAAACCTATATGCAAGGCGGGAATGAGATACGTGCCTTGGATGGTGTTGATATGTCGATTGCAAAGGGTGAGTTTGTCGCGATCATGGGGCCTTCAGGTTCGGGTAAATCGACTTTGCTCAATGTCCTGGGCGCACTCGATAAGCCTGATGCGGGGACTTATCATCTGGAGCAAGACGAGATCGCTAGTATGGACGACGATGCTTCTTCCGATTTGCGCAATCGACGCATCGGTTTTGTGTTTCAGTCTTTCCATTTATTGCCGCGTTTGACTGTGCTCGAAAATGTATTGCTGCCGCAGCGCTACGCGGCCAATGTGGACGCTAGTGCGGAGCAACGTGCACGTGCTTTGTTGGAGCGTATCGGTCTGGGCGCGCGCCTTGATCACTTGCCGGGCGAGCTGTCGGGTGGTCAATTACAGCGGGCGGCGATTGCCCGTGCTTTATTAAATCAACCTGCCTTGTTATTGGCCGATGAGCCCACCGGTAATCTTGATTCCAAGAGCGCCAGCGATGTATTGGAATTATTGGCCGAGCTTCATGCTAATGGTCAAACCATGGTGCTGGTTACACATGATCCAAATATTGCGGCCAAGGCGCAGCGCACCATTCATTTAAAAGACGGCAAGGTCGCTCAAGTACCGGCTGGGAGCCACGCATGAAAATTCTCGCGACAAAGAAAATCACCAGCGCCGTGACTTGTGCCTTGTTGGCGATGATGGTTTCGGGCACAAGCGCGCTGGCCCAAACTGCCCAAACTCCCAAAAGTCCAGCGCCAACCTATCAGCGCATGGTGCTGTTTAATGGTGAAGTGCAGACCTCAGAATCATTTCCGATTACAGTGCCGTCGACCAATATGAATCCCGCCACCATGCGTTTCTTTTTGCCAGAAGGCAGCGCAGTAAAAAAAGGCGATGTCGTGTTGCGCGTGGAATCACAGGCGGATTCGGATGTGGAGCGAGTCGAGTTGGAGCTGGTGCAAACGCGTGAGCGTGGTGTGCGCGAGGCAGCCGATCTGGAAGTAAAAAAAATAGAAGCCGAACGCGCCTTGTTGACTGCAAAAGCGGCGCTGGCAAAGGCGAAGATTGATGCGGCTTTGCCGAAGTCGCAGATTTCCGCATTGGATTTTGATAAATATCAGGCTGAGCGCGACCGTGCCACGCGTGATTTGGAAGTCAAGCACCAAACATTTGAAAACGCGCAAATGGCGATACAGCGCAAGCTTGAAGATAATGGTTTGGCAGTCAAACGTCTGCAAATTCAAATTGCATTTGCCAAGCAACAGGTCGATCAGTCTGAAGTGAAAGCGGGGCGTGACGGTATTTTGATTCATGGTTACGACAGTTTTACAGGCAAGCGCCTAGATGAAGGTGGACATGCGATGACAGGCTCGTCCGCCGGACACATCATGGGTGACGGTCAGCTGCAAGTCGTCGCATGGGTGTTGGAAGTGGACCGGCCTTTTTTGAGTGTGGATCAAATGGTCAGTGTGCGGTTTGATGCGATTTCGGATGGGCATTTGCAAGGTAAGGTGAAGCGAATTTCTGGCGCGCCGGAGCCGAGGGCGATTTGGGGGAGTGGTAAATATTTTAAAGTGGAGATCGAGCTTCCTGAGGCCAAAAATTTGCCGTTGATGCAGGGGATGAGTGCTCAGATCGAAGTGGAAAATGCTGGGCTTACTGCCAAAGCATCTGCCTCGAATGTCAGCAAAAAGAATGTCAGTGTTTCTCAAAAAGCTGCCGCACAGGTGCCGCAAGAATTGAGTTTTGAGGGCGAAGTGTTGTCGCGACAGGCGATTAATATCATGCCGCCGATGATTCAGCGGGTCTGGATGTATAACTTGGTGATGCTGGTGCCAGAAGGCAGCAAAGTGGCGCAAGATCAGCCAGTTGCGATCTTTGAAGCGAATGAAGTGAAGACGCGTCTGGAAGCTAATCGCAGTGCGATGAAAGAAAAAGAACGTAGTCTGGAAAAAATTCGCTTGGATCATGCGGAGGCAGAAAAAGCCTCGACACTCTTTGTCAGCGAAGCCAAGAGCAATGCAGAAAAAGCGGCGCGTAAAGCGGGTTTGCCGAAAGAACTGGTGAAGCGGATCGACTATGAAAAATTTGTGATTGAGCGCGAACTATTTGAAAAATTGGCCAAGCTCGCTGAGCAGCAACGAGACGCACAAAGTCGTTCGCGCGTAGCAGAATATCGCGGTTTGCAATCGGAGATCGCGACCTTGAAACAAGGTGTGGGATTGCTGGAAAAAGGCATACGCGGTTTGACAGTCAAAGCGCCACGCGCTGGTACGATTATCCATAGCACCAATTACGAAGGTGAAAAGATCACCAATGGCAGCAAAGTGTATATGGGGATGAAAGTAGCGACTCTGGCCGATCCGGAAAAGCTCTATGTCTTTGCCAAAATTCCTGAGGCGCAAAGTAGTTTGCTGAAAGTGGGGCAAGCGGTGGCGATTACTGTGCCCGGTTCCAGCGACATGGTGCCTGCTAAGGTGAAATCTTTTGGGGTGATTTATCACGGAAAATCGAGCAGTGAGCCGGTGATAGTGCGTGACGTTGAGATTGAATTTGATCAGTTTCCTAAACAGGTCAAGCCGGGAACGGCGGTGCAGATTAAGGTCAACATGAGCGTCAATGGTAACAAGCAGGCGGGAGTCAAAGCATGAAAAAAAGTACCTGTATTTTGTCCACCTTGTTAGTTGGTTCTGTTTTGAATCTGGCTGCCTGCAGCGGATCGGATGAGAGTGATAAACGCGCCATCGAATTGGTGAAGAAAAACACCTGGCATGAAGAGATGCGTGCCGAAGGTGAAATTAAAGCAGCTTCCAGCACTGGGTTAAACGTGCCGGGTTCGGGCTGGGATCATCGCAATCTGGTGTTCATGGTGCCCGATGGAAGTTTGGTCGAAAAGGGTCAGGTGGTGGCGCGCTTTGATTCAGCGGCAGCGCGGGTGAAATTGTCGCAAGCGGAAGTTGATTTGGTGAGAAAAGAATTAGCGGAGTTGGGCGCGCAGGCGGTGACTACGATCAGTCAGGCTGAATTGCGTTCGGATAAATTGAAAGTGGGCGATGATCTCAGTTTGAGCAAGCGCTACGCGAATGCCGATTTGCGCATTTTTGAACGCAATAAAATTCTCGATACGCTGGCTGATATTGGATTTTTGGGCGATAAGCAAAGTTACTTGAATTGGAAGACCAATCAAATCGGTGCGCGTGGCCAAGCAGAGCAAGCTTTACTCGGTTCGCAAAAAGAAACTGTGACGAAGACGATTGATCAGCAGCGTAAAAGTTTGTCGGCATTGGAGCT
Source organism: Burkholderiales bacterium (assembly GCA_016200845.1). Classification (GTDB taxonomy): domain Bacteria; phylum Pseudomonadota; class Gammaproteobacteria; order Burkholderiales; family Burkholderiaceae_D; genus Undibacterium. The sequence goes on from JACQDW010000090.1 coordinate 7,266, forward strand.
GGTCGCGCCGCATGCGGGTGTGTTTCGTTTGAAAGAGCGATGGGATGGCTCGATTCCTCAGATCGGTAGCCAGATGTGGGCGGGCGATGATTTTGGCGCTTTACCTGACTTAGAAAAACAAGTGGCGACTTTTAGTATTCCCGAAGGAAATGCCTTTGGTTTGAAAGAAGGGCAGGCTGTGAAAGTGCGTCTGGCAGGGACCGGTTTGGAATTGTCTTTGCAGGTGACACAAGTCAGCAAATCAGCATCGACTAAATCGCGTGAGACTCCGGTTAAATTTGCAGAATTTGAAGCCAAAATCTCGGAAGAACAAGTGCGGCAACACGGCTTAAAACCGGGGCAGGCGATTAGTGGCGCAGTGAGTCTCATCGATAAAAAAAAGGTGATTACTGTGCCGAATATTTCGTTGGTGCAGGAAGGTGAGGCGTATTTTGTGTTTGTGCAAGAAGGCCGTACGGTGCGCAGACAAAAAATTGAATTAGGATTGCGTGGCCCGGTGCGCAGCGAAGTGAAATCTGGGCTCAGTGAAGGCATGCAATTGGTCTTGATTCCAGAAAAGAAGGAAGGTAAAGCATGATCCTAGATTCCTCAGTTGACCGCTCAATTTCGTCTTGGGAGTCGCATGGACATTCATTGTCAATGCATTTTTATGTTCACCAAATTGGTGAGAACGCTACAGGCCCGATTGCACACTTTTCCGCGCCGCTGGACTTCGTTGTTCCTCCTATCAACGTGGAGGTTGCGTCGTCGTCACGCCTCGCCAGCGACGCGGAAAAATGCACAATCGAACCTGTCCAACTGAGGAGTCTAGGATGAATCTCGCTTTATTAATGGAAGCCATAGTTGAACTCAAGCGCAGAAAATTGCGTACTGGTTTGACGTTGTTGGGAATGATTTTTGGTGTGGCTGCGATTGTGGCGATGTTGGCGGTGGGCGAGGGTAGTAAACGGGAAGCACTGCGCTTGGTAGCCGAATTGGGATTGAATAATCTGATTGTCGAGAGTAAGAACATCGTGCCAGACAAGCTCAAAGAAATCCGTACGCGTTCGCTCGGCCTCTCGGCAGCGGATGCCAATGCGGCCTTGGCGGTGGTGCCGGGTGCGGTGTCGGTATCACTGAAAAAAGAAATCAAAGTTGATCAGCTGATCTACGGTGTCAATATCGTGCCGGGACGTGCTTTTGCGGTGTCGCCTGCGTATGCTGAACATGGTGGTTTGGAGGTGCAACGTGGCCGCTGGTTTGTGGCAGAAGACAGCGCGACTTTGGCACCCGTGTGTGTGATCGGTGCGCGTTTGGCAAAGACCTTGTTTGGTGATCAGAACCCGGTCGGTGAGCGTGTGAAACTCAATCACACCTGGCTGGAAGTGGTCGGTGTTTTGCTCGATCGCTCCGCTGGTAAATCTGAATTTGAAGGCGTCAAGCTGGGTCTGGATGATGAGCGTTTATTTGTACCTTGGGAAACAGGTCGCGCCCGGTTTTTCTTTACCATGTTAGAAGACGAAGTCGATGGCATCAGCATACGTCTCGATGGCAAGGTGGCGCCAGATTCAGCTTCACGTGTTTTGCAAACTTTGGTGGCGCAGCGTCATGCCGGAGCCGACGATACCAATCTGATTGTGCCTATGGGTTTGTATCGTCAAAATCAGCAGACGCAAAGAATTTTTACCATTGTAATGAGCTCGATTGCCGCGGTGTCGTTGCTGGTCGGTGGCATCGGCATTATGAATATTATGCTGGCCAATGTGTTGGAGCGCCGACGCGAGATTGGTTTAAAACGGGCATTGGGCGCGCGTCGTCGTGATGTGGTTGATCAGTTTTTGGCAGAAGCTTTGGTGATTGCGGTGACGGGCGCTTTGTTGGGGGTGGTATTGGGCGCTGCCGCGGCCTATACGATTGCGAGTTTGGCAGGCTGGTCGGTGGCGTGGTCACCTGTGAGTTTGTTGTTTGCGGTCTCCGCTTGTATCGCAGTTGGCTTAGCGTTCGGTGTGTTTCCAGCGCGGCAGGCGTCGACCCTAGATCCGATCGCTGCTTTGCGTAGCGATGGCTAGTTAGTTAAAAACTTTTCCAGCTCTCCGGTTTTACGTGCCTGAATTAAGACCTGATCGATTTTATCGAGGATACGCCGGTCTGATTTCAGGCTCAGGGCGAAGTGGACATCGACGGTCGAGACTGGTTTGGGGAGTATGCAAAAAACTTCGGTTTTTTGATTTTTGTATTCGTCCAATTCGCTGGCGTAAGCTTGATTGATCTCGCGTTGCAGGGATTTTAAATTGCTGCGCGCTTCGTAATACAAAAACGCATCCATGCGTTTTTGATAGAGCTTGGAAAATCGACCGGACAAGCTGCTCGTGTTGTATTCCGCTTTGAAAAGGAGATTGACTTGGCTATCAAATTCAAACCCTGCACTCGAGCCCTGGACGATGCCGATTGTTTTACCTTTTAAGTCTTGCATTTGATTGAACGTAAAAGGGTCAGCGCAACGTTTAACCAGCCAAATTTTTTCGGCATAAACAGGTTCGGAAAAAGCAAAAACTTGTTCTCTCACAGGTGTTCTATATATGCCAAAAATGAGTCCTTCTCCATTTTCTCCGTTATATAAAACCCGACGCCAAGGATAGCGTCGCAAGTCCAATTTGATCTGCAATGCTAGTTCTATATAACCGAGTACTTGCTGAGCATATGGGGGCAAAGGCAGGTCTTGTCCAAAATCGCCTTTTTGTTCTGCCATGAGGACCGCAATACGCTTAGGTTCTGACAAACTTTGAGCATGCGCGGACGTTCCACTCAACAAAAATTGGAGTACCGGCAGCACAATAAACAGAATAATGGAATTGGAAAACTTCAAGGCGCAGTTTCCACGAGTCAGGAAAATTTATTTTAGCCCAAAAGTGAGCCTGTCAATGCGTCTTGTTTTGACTATGTTGTTTGGGTTAAATCTGAATCTCTCTCTCAAGGCAAATTCGGCAAGGCGGCTGGACTAAAGAGAGTGCTGCGTTTGCCGTCGCCGAGCTGACCTTCCAGATTGCGACCCCAGACCCAAAGACCGCCATCGGTCTTGATCGCCATATTGTGATAGTAGCCCGCCGAGATGGTCTTCCAGTTTTTTCCATCACCGACCATGATTGGGCTTGCCGTGCTAGCGTTACTGCCGGTGCCGAGTTGACCTTCGCTGTTCGCTCCCCAGGACCACAGACTGCCATCGTTCTTCAGAGCGAGACTATGACGGCTGCCAGCGGCGAGACTGATCCAGTTGGTTTGAGTGCCCACTTGACTGGGGTTGAGTCTATCACTCCCTAAGCCTATGCCCAGTTGTCCATCAGCGTTGGCACCCCAGCTAAATAGAGCACCATCGGAGCGTATGCCAAGGCTATGCGTCGCGCCCGCAGCGAGGTAGATCCAAGTGGCAGTGCCGATTTGAGTGGGGTTTAAGACATTGATGGCTGGGCCCGTTCCGGTCTGTCCGTTGCTATTGCTACCCCAGCCCCAGATACTGCCATCGGAGCGTCTGGCAAGACTATGATTTGCACCCGCAACAACAGCGGTCCAGGTCTTGACGGTGCCAATCTGAACGGGTTCTACGCGGTCGATCTGAGTACCATCGCCGAGTTGCCCATTGAAGTTGCGTCCCCACGCCCAAAGTGTCCCATCTTTTTTGACGCCCAGAGTGTGTGATTTTCCAGCAGCAATTGATGCCCAGGTGCCGCTGCCGATTTTCGTAGGGCTAGTTTTGTCGACAAAACTACCGTCGCCTAGCTGTCCATTTTGGTTAAATCCCCAGGTCCAGAGCGATGCATCGGCACGGATGGCGACGGTGTGAAATTCACCGGATGCGATGTTTGTCCACGTGGTGACCGTGCCTATGTTGGTTAATTCATAGCGATCTGTCGCAGTGCCATCGCCAAGTTGACCACTGCGATTGAGTCCGGCGCTCCAGAGTGTGCCACTGGCTTTGAGTGCGACTGAGTGACTGCCACCAGTGGAAATACCCAGAAACGGACCTTGAATATTCAGTTTGGTGGTTCCTGATATTTTACCGACGGTCGCGGTGATCGTGTCACTGCCTATGGTCTTGCTGGTGGCGATGCCTGTGGTTGGCGTGATGCTACTGATTGCGCCACCTGAAGTCCAGGCGATATCTTTGGTAATGGCGGCGGTGGAACCATCGGAATAGGTGCCTGTGGCACTAAAAGTTTGGCTCAGTCCAAGTGCAATAGTGGCGTTATTTGGCGTGACTGAAATTGAAACAAGAGTGACCGCCGGTGTGCTAGCGCTGGCACTGGCACTGCTTCCCTTGTTACCCCCGCAAGCGCTGAGCCCTAGCAAGGTAGCGAGGGAGATGAGGTAGCTAAGATGTAAGGCGCGAATGAGTGGCTTCATGAATAGAGCAGTAGTAAAAAATAGAGTGAGTTGCTTAAAAACTAGTGTAGCCGAGCAATGCGTGTTTAATCTGCGGAGTAGATGGCTTTTTGCTTGGTTGTTGAGGGAATTGAATATCGGTTGAGCACCGCAAGATCACTTTAGTTTTATATTGCATTACGCTGACTGTAAAGTTGCTGGCTGCTTTTGCCGTAGACAGTAAATTCGAACAAGATCCTCTGAGAACCACCATGGCCGGAATTAATTATCAGTACGAGTTAATCAAAATGTATGTGGCGGCCTTTATTCGCGCTCCTGAAAAGAGCGGGCTCGAATATTGGATGCTGCAATTGGCCAACGGTAAGAGTTTTGATGAGGTATTGGATACGGTTTTTCATCTTGATATCGTGACCGAAATTTATCCTCTTGGTTTGCCGAACGAGTCCTTTGTGACTTTAATTTATGTGAATGTGTTCGGAAAATCACCAGACGTCGAAGGTTTAGTATATTGGTCAAATCAATTGCAAATGGGCAGAGGACGCGGTGGTTTGGTGATGGATATGATCAACGCCGGTTTGACCACCCCCGACGGCACGACGGGCAAAGCCTATGTGGTGAATCGTTTAGCTGCCGCTCAATTTGCAGTCGATCAGCAGTATGCGCAGCAAGCCGACCTGAGTCCCGCCTATCTGAAAAGTGTGATGGCCAGTGTCGGCAACGATGCGACCACAGTGACGGCTGCGAATAAGTCAATGACATCGAGCGTGACAGGGATAGGCATAGGTGCTCCTTTGAATGCGCTGACGGTGGCCGCCGCGACTGATGGCATCAGCCAGGCTGAAGCAAAAGCGGGCGTTAGCGTGATGGTTGATTTGAAAGGAACTAACGCGGTAGCCGGGCACGTGTTGGAATTACTGATGAATCGCAATTCGTTTTCGACCCCGATTACAAAGATATTGAACGATGCTGATGCCAAAGCGCAAAAAGTGACCTTGATTATTCCGAATACAGTAAATTGGGGCGCAGATGGGATGAAGACCCTGAGCGCTTTCGTCAAAGACCCCAAAGGTTTAAGCGGATTGCCAGGAGGAGATTTAACAGTTGAACTCAATATTGTGCCACCAACTGCGCCGACCAAACCTTTGATCGTGACCGCAGCGGCCGATAGCATTAATTTTTTGGAGCGGTCTGGAGGAGTTAGTGTTCGGCTGGATTTAACTGGGACGGCAACCAACAAAGGCGATAAGGTCGAAATTTTATTAGACGGTAAGGCCTTAAGTCCAAGTGCCAGCGCGGTGTTGAGCGATGCAGATATCAAAGCTGGTTTTGTCGATATTATGATTTCAGGTGCAGCCAGTTGGGGGGCTGATGGTGAAAAGACGCTGAGTGCGCAAATCACCGATGTCTCAGGTAATTTAGGTGGAACCGGTGGCAATTTGGTGGTGATGCTGGACTCGACGCCACCGGGGAGTTTGAGTAAGCCTTTGGTGATTACATCGGCAATTGGGGGCTTGAGCCCGGAAGAAAAAAATATCGCGATGACAGCGATCGCCAATCTGGATGGCTTAACTTTAAAAGTGGGTGATGCCATTGAACTTTTAATTGATGGCAAGCCATTTATAAATTCCACCAGACATATGCTCACCGCAGCGGAGATCGCGGCCAAGTCAGTGAATATCAGTATCGCTGCGGGTGATAGCGCGTGGGGCACTGTTGATGGAGATAGGATGATTTCAGCGCGCTTGATTGATAGTGCGGGAAATCTCGGTGTTGCTGGTGGTTTTTTGAAGGTGAGTTTAGATAGTGTGGCACCGAGCTCACAGAACCTGACTCTGCAAGTTGCGGCGGCGCAAAATGGACTTAGTGCTAGCGAAATCAATGGCGGTGTCGCGGTGACAGCCTATCTAACGAATTCAGGTGCGCAGGCTGGAGACACCCTAAATCTTTTTATTGATGGACTAGCATTTAATCCAGCAGCGAGTCTCGTCTTGACCAGCGCACATATTGCGGCGAAGTCGGCGGTGCTCGTGGTGCCGACCACTGCCAACTGGGGAGTAGATGGGGCAAAGACTTTGACCGCAAATATTGTTGATTCAGCTGGGAATGTTGGAAATCCAGGTGGAAATTTGACGGTACAGGTTGACAAAACAGCGCCGGGTTTACCGCTTAACCCAATCTCGGTACCGAGCGCTTTGAACGGAATCAATGCGAGTGAAAAACTGGCAGGCGTGAGCGTCGTGGTTGACCTCGCAGGGACGGGAGCCGTCGTAAACGATACGTTAGAAGTCATGCTCGACGGTGCCTCATTCACTTCACCAGTAACGCAAGTTTTATCTGCGACCGATATTGCGAACGGTATCGTTAATTTGATGATCCCTAATGCTGCCGGTTGGGGTGTTGATGGCACAAAAAACATTGCGGCACGTGTGGTCGATATTTCCGGTAACGTTGGTATGGCAGGCGCTGCTTTGAGTGTGGTTCTGGATACCATTGCACCCGCGGGGCCGGCGGGGAATTTGACGGTTGCTGCTAACGCGGGTGGCGGTATCTCGACAGCGGAACGGGCTGCGGGTGTTGTCGTGCAAGTTAATTTAACGGGAACGACAGCGCTGGCCGGAGATGTCGTCGAAATTTTGGTGGGCGGATTGCCATTTACCATGCCAGTTACCCACGTTTTAACTGCTAGTGAAGTGAGCGCCAAGTCTGCTGCACTGACGATACGAAACGGCGATGGTTGGGGTGCAGATGGCAATAAAATGCTGACTGCGCGATTTATCGATAGTGCTGGAAATCAGGGAACAGCGGCGGGCACTGTGACTGTCACTTTGGATGGAACTGCACCCAATGCCGTAGCATCGGCAATGACGGTAACGGCGGCAGTCAATGGAATTAATGCGGCTGAAAAAGCCGCAGGCGTGGTCGTGAGTGTGAGCTTAGCTGGCACTGGTGCGCTGGCAGGAGATACACTGGAATTGCAAGTTGGTGGCGCCGCGTTTGCAACCCCTGTGACTCAGGTGCTGACGGGAGCGCAAATTACCGCGGGATCCGTAAGTCTGACAATTCCAAGCACGGCGGGGTGGGGCAGCGATGGCACTAAATTGCTGACCGCGACCATCACAGATGCGCTTAATAACGTCAGTGCCGCTGGCGGAAATACCTCTCTTTTGCTTGATACAGTCTTGCCCGGTACACCAACAAATGCAATTGTGATTGCCGCGGCGACCAATGGTGTCAACGCAGCTGAAAAAACAGCAGGCGTCAACGTGTTGGTCGATCTGGCTGGGAGTGGCGTAGTTGCTGGTGACAAAATCGAAGTGTTGTTAGCGTCTTCAGCGTTTAGCACCCCGATTCAATGGACCTTGACTGTGAGTGACATAAATAACGGCTTTGCTAATGTGCTGATTCCTGCTTCCGCAGCTTGGGGGGCTGACGGCATTAAGCTGATTTCTGTGCGGATGATTGATATCGCAGACAATGTAGGAACCGCGACTAACTCCATAAGTATCAATCTCGATACTACCGCTCCAATAGCTACCTTAAGCCCTTTGGTCGTTGCAGCAAACAGCAGCGGTGGCGGCATTTCTGCGGCAGAAAAAAATGCAGGTGTCACAGCTGTTGTCGATTTAACCGGAACTGGCTTGGCAGCCGGTGATACTGTTGAGCTGTTATTAGGCGGTTCTGCGTTTACGAATCCTGTTAAAAAAGTGCTGACGTCAGGCGAAATCTCTGGCAACAGCGCGACTGTCACGATACCGTCGAATGCTGGTTGGGGTGTTGATGGCGGCAAGGTCTTAACCACCCGATTTATTGATGTCGCCGGTAACATGAGCGTTGCAGCTGGTTCACTCACGGTAACACTGATCGACTCTATCGCGCCAACCGCACCAAGCAACCCCTTGGCGGCGACTGCAGCAACTAATGGGATTAGCTCTGCCGAGAAAACCGCGGGTGTGGTTGTCACCGCGTCGCTTGCAGGGACGGGGGCGGTTGCTGGAGATATTGCCAACCTTTTTATTGACGGCGCCGCATTTAGTGCCGATGGTAGTCATACTCTCAGTATGGGCGTCACGGATGTTGCTGGAAATGTTGGTGCGACAGGGGGGAATTTAATCGTCAGTCTCGATACAACGGCTCCGACCGCCCCAAGCAGTGCGGTCAGCGTAGCGGCAGCATCAAACGGAATCAACGCGGTCGAAAAATTAGCCGGCGTTGTCGTCGCAGTAGGCTTGAGTGGCACCAACGCAGTGGCCAATGATCAGATCGAAATTTTGTTGGGTGGCGCTGCATTTACAACGCCCATCTTCCACATACTGACCGCAGGTGAAATCACTGCAGGGACAGCCAATGCAACAATAGACACAGGCGCAGGCTGGGGTGCTGATGGCGTGAAAACAATCTCGGCGCGCGTCATCGATATTGCTGGTAATGTCGGCGCAGCAGGCGGCAGCCTGACTACGACACTAGATACCGTCATGCCCGCAGCGTCTGGCCTACCAGTGTATGTTGATGTCAATAGCAACGGACTGAAGGACGCTGGCGATACTTATCGCTTCACAATCACCGAAGCGACCAATAAAGCAATCGCGATCGGCAACGTCACCATCAATAACTCCCACGTCTTTGGCACTGGTGCGGCCGCAAGTTGGAGTGCAGATGGCACGCAATTAACAATCACCTTGGGCACAGGCGCGACTATCGTCACAGGCGATATTGTGACCTTAGTCGGGGTATCCGATTTGGCAGGAAACTCGCTGAACCTAGCGTTTTCTGTTTGATTGAATTTTTCTTCAATCGCTTAATCTTCAGCCATCCAAAAAAACACCGTCGTTAATCGTTTGTCTTTGAGCGTCTCACCGAAGTAGCCCGTGGCGCAGTGGACTAGGTTGGCTTTGTAGAGAATCATGCGGTTGAAGACGTTTTCTACGCGCATGTCTTCATACCAGGCTTCGATCGGTAGTGCTTTTACGTTGAGCGCGTCGACCAGATTATTGTGTGGTGCTAAGACGATGTTGCCGCCTATGGCACCGTTGGGGTAGCGTAAGCGGCAGAAGCTGGTGCCTGAGCTTGGTGGTGGGTTAGGACTGAGATAGATCACGCAGGCGTAGCGGCAGAGTTTGCGGCTGTCGGTGTGTGGGTGTGGCGTGGTTTCTTTGGCACCGACTAATTGGGCGACATTACAATCTAAACGCAGGCCGCCCGGAGGTTGTTCGGTCCAGAGTTTGTCTTTGCCCACGAGTTTTTTTGCAGTGGCTTCTATGTGCGCTAATTCATCGGGTAGCAAGGCACCGTGAAAGCGCATGCCCGGCCAGCTCTCTGGTTGATAGGGCGAGCCATATTCCCAATTATCGCGATTGAAGCAGCGTGCGGAGACTTCTTCTGCATTGGGCAGTACATTATCGATGATCCAGTAGTTGACGCCATGCTCCAGTTTTTCGTAAGGAAGCTTGGGTGCATTGGGATGGATAGCGGGCAGGGCGTTGAGGTCTGATGGTAGGGGAATCATGTGGTGATGAAAATAATTGTTTGATGGTGATCAAGCATGCCGTTTTCTTTTGATGTGGGTTTGAGCTTGGTCAAACTGAGGCCTCATTGTAGAAGAAGCGCCCTTGTATCGTCACAAAATTGCATGCAAACGTATTTTTTTTGCACCTGCTGAGTGAATCAACGGTGAATCAACTGCACTTGCTCAATCGGGCGCAGGCTGAGATACTTTGCCCGTTGTTGATTTCTGTTGAGTTCTTTTGCCTTCATGTTGCTTCCCCGTCTTTCTTTCCTCACTTTTTTGTTTGCCTGCTTGTTGTCTGCCTCCGCGCTTGCCGGAGTGCAGAAACCTGTGCCACTGTTCTTGCAAGAGAATCTGGATGCGCAAGGCAGGCAGATGCCCGCCGATCCGAAGTTGATGGATATTCTGGCTTATTTTGAGCGTAAAACTGGTTTGAGATTTGCGCCTGTGATTTTGCCGTGGAAGCGTGCTCAGGCAGAGACTCTGCGTGCTGAAGGGATTATTTATGGATTTTCGCGTTCGGTCGAACGTTTGCAAAAATACGATTTTTCCGAATCGGTGATCTCTGAAGGAGTGTGGGCGATCACCTATGGCGATCCGAAGCCAGCCTTAAAGTCGGTGGATGATTTGCGTGGAAAAGTGGTGGGCATAGGCCGTGGCTTTAGCCATGGTTTGGAATTTGATCAGGCGCGCGATAGAATTTTTACGGTGCAGGAAGATTCGGCATCGACGGCGGCACGATTTAAAAAACTATTGGCGGGACGTAGCGATTTGATGTTGTGGCCAGTGCGTCAATATGACACCAGTCGTGATGTGGAAAATTATATTAATCAGGTCGTGATCGGGGACACTCACGATGCGGAGTTGATGCACCGTCACTTTGATGTGTCAGATCGCCCCTTGTTTTTTGATACTGTTCATTTTGCGGCAGCAAAAGGGCAATATCAAACGGTGTTGCGTAAGATTGATCAGGCGATTTTGCGCGGGAGGAAAGATGGCAGCCTAGCGCGAGTTTTGCGCGACTACCATTAAATTTGTA
>JACQDW010000114.1 GCA_016200845.1 Burkholderiales bacterium
CGTTCAACATGTACCCGGGGCTCGCGTTCGGCGCGGCGGAGGTCATCGACCACTTCGGCACCCCGGAGCAGAAGGCGCTCTACGCGGCGCGCATGTTTACGGGCGTATGGGGCGGCACGATGTGTCTGACCGAGCCACATTGCGGCACTGACCTCGGCATGCTGCGCTCCAAAGCAGAACCACAAGGCGATGGCACTTACAAAATCACAGGCGCGAAAATTTTTATCTCCGCCGGTGAACACGATTGCGCCGCCAATATCATTCACCTTGTGTTAGCACGCTTGCCTGATGCACCGGAAGGTTCCAAAGGAATTTCCTTGTTCCTGGTGCCTAAGTTCATGCCGAATGCTGATGGCAGTTTAGGCGCACGCAATCCTATCTTCTGCGGCGCGATCGAAGAGAAAATGGGTATCCACGGCAATTCCACCTGCCAGATGAATCTCGATGGCGCGGTCGGCACCTTGATCGGTCAGCCCCACAAGGGTTTGAACGCGATGTTCGTGTTCATGAACGCCGCTCGTTTGGGCGTGGGCATGCAAGGTTTGGGCTTGACCGAAGTTGCTTATCAAAATGCGCTGGTGTATGCCAAAGACCGCATCCAGATGCGCAGTCTGTCTGGTCCAAAAGCACCGGACAAACCTGCCGATCCTATCATCGTTCACGCTGATGTACGCCGCATGTTGTTAACGGCAAAAGCCTGGGCCGAAGGTGGCCGTGCTTTCTGCTCTTACGTCGCTTTGCAACTCGATAAAGAACTGAATCACCCAGACGAAGAAGTGCGCAAAAACTGCGCCGACGAAGTCGCCTTATTGACACCGATCATCAAAGCCTTCATCACCGATAACGCATGGACTGCAACGTCTGAGTGTTTGCAAGTGTATGGCGGTCATGGCTATATCGCCGAATGGGGCATGGAGCAATATGTACGCGATGCCCGCATCAATATGATTTACGAAGGCACCAACACCGTGCAATCACTGGACTTATTGGGCCGCAAAATTTTGCAAGACAATGGCGCAAAACTGCGTAAATTTGGCGCGAAGGTACAAGCTTTCGTCGAAGAAAATGGTACCGACGAAGCGATGTCTGAATTCGTCACGCCATTGGCAGAGCTCGGCGATAAGTTGACCAAACTGACCATGGAAATCGGCATGAAGGCTTTCCAAAATCCAGACGAAGTTGGCGCGGCAGCGGTGCCTTATCTGCGCGTGGCTGGTCACCTAGTGTATAGCTACTTCTTCGCACAAATGGCGAAGATAGCTTTAGCTAAACAAGATTCTGGCGACACCTTCTACACGTCCAAATTAGCGACTATCCGTTTCTACTTTGCACGCTTGTATCCGGAGACAGCGATGTGCATACGTCAGGCACGTTCTGGTGCTGCGAATTTGTTGTCTTTGGAAGCTGATTTATTCTAAGAACGTAGGGCGGGTGCAACCCGCCAAGAATTATTAATTACGGCGGCGCGGGTTCCACCCGCCCTACCCAAACAATTTGAATTTCATGTAGAGGTCAAGCAATGCCTAATTTCATCGTCAAAAAAGTCGCCGTGCTCGGCGCTGGTGTGATGGGTGCGCAGATTGCTGCGCACTGTGTCAATGCCAAAGTTCCTGTCGTTTTATTCGACTTGCCTGCCAAAGAAGGTCCGAAAAACGGTATCGTTTTGCGCGCCATCGACAACCTGAAAAAACTCAACCCGGCACCCTTGGGCGACAAGGACGATGCAGCTTTGATCGAAGTCGCCAACTACGAAGACAATCTCGATGTCTTGGCCGGTTGCGATCTGATCATCGAAGCGATTGCCGAGCGCATGGATTGGAAACACGATCTGTACAAGAAAGTCGCACCGCACATTGCGCCGAATGCGATTTTTGCTTCCAATACCTCAGGTCTCTCGATCACCGCTTTGTCGGAAGGTTTTGATGCAGAACTCAAATCACGTTTCTGCGGCGTGCACTTCTTCAACCCGCCGCGCTATATGCATTTGGTCGAACTCATCCCGACCGCTGCGACACGCTCTGACATCCTCGACCAGCTCGAAGGTTTCTTAACAACGACACTGGGCAAAGGCGTGGTACACGCCAAAGACACACCGAATTTCATCGCCAATCGCGTCGGTATTTTCGGCATGCTGGCAACGATTTATCAGGCCGAACAATTTGGCCTGTCCGTTGACGTGGTTGATGATCTGACTGGCAAAAAACTCGGTCGCGCTTCTTCTGGCACCTTCCGTACCGCCGACGTGGTGGGTTTAGATACCATGGCGCACGTCATCAAAACCATGCAAGACAATTTGCAAGATGATCCTTTCTTCGCCGTGTATAAAACACCGGACGTATTGGCGAAACTGGTTGCGGCTGGCACGCTCGGTCAAAAATCGGGCGCGGGTTTCTACAAAAAAGTCGGTAAAGACATTATGCGTTTGGACTTTGCCAGCGGCACTTATGTTGCAGGCGGCGCGAAAGCTGACGACTTAGTTGGCCGTATCTTGAAGGAAAAAGATCCGGTCAAGAAAATGAAATCACTGCGCGAATCCACCAACAAGCAAGCGCAATTCTTGTGGTCTATCTTCCGCGATGCCTTCCACTACATAGCGATTCACGGCGCAACGATTGCCGACAATGCACGCGATATCGACTTCGCGATGCGTTGGGGCTTTGGCTGGAATGTCGGCCCATTTGAGACTTGGCAAGCCTCCGGTTGGCAACAGGTCGCGACTTGGGTCAAAGAAGATATAGACGCAGGCAAAGCACTGTGCGCCACACCCTTGCCAGCCTGGGTCTTTGAGGGCGCAGTCGCTGAAAAAGGCGGCGTGCATACAGCTGAAGGTTCATGGTCTATCAGCCGCAATACTTTCGCACCACGTTCTGATTTGGCGGTGTATCAGCGTCAGGCTTTCCGCGCACCAGTGTTGGGTGCAGGTGCAGAAACCGGTGCCACTGCTGGCGTGACTTTCTTTGAAGATGAGTCTGTTCGCATTTGGCATCAGAATGATGACGTGTTAATCCTCTCTTTCAAAACCAAGATGCACGTGATCGGCCCGGGCGTAGTCGCTGGTATGGAAAAAGCGATTGCCGAAGCCGAACAAAATTTCAAAGGTCTGGTGATCTGGCATGCCGACGCAGCCGAAGGCGGTGCCTTCTCCGCCGGTGCCGATTTGCAGGCGATGTTGCCACTGTTTATGTCGGGCGGCGTGAAAGCCATCGAACCAGCTGTATCGCAATTGCAGAACGCACACCAAGCTTTGAAATACGCCAACATCCCTGTTGTGGCCGCTGTCGCTGGTCTGGCACTGGGCGGTGGCTGCGAATTGATGATGCACACAGCAAAACGCGTGGTCGCACTGGAATCCTACATCGGTTTAGTCGAAGTCGGTGTCGGTCTGGTACCGGGCGGCGGTGGCTTGAAAGAAGCCGCAGTACGCGCAGCCAAAGATGCGAAAGGCACAGACTTGCTGCAATTCTTGAAGAACTACTTCACCAATGCAGCGACCGCGAATGTGTCTAAATCAGCTTTAGAAGCACAGAAGATGGGTTACCTCGATCAAAACGACGTCATCGTATTCAATGCCTATGAATTGCTCCACGTCGCCAAAGTCGAAGCGCGCGCCATGTTTGACGCCGGTTACCGCGCACCGATGCGTAAGCTGGTGCCAGTCACTGGCCGTCACGGCATCGCCACTATCGGTGCGCAACTGATCAATATGCGCGATGGCGGTTTCATCTCTGCGCACGACTTCAAACTCGGCAAGATGATCGCCGAAGTGGTGTGCGGTGGCGACATCGACAACGGCAGCATGGTCAGCGAACAATGGCTACTCGACATGGAGCGCCGCGCGTTTATGGAATTGCTGAATCATCCAAAAACCCAAGAACGCATCATGGGCATGATGCAAACCGGCAAACCTGTTAGAAATTAATCGAGGACACGACAATGACTACTCAATTACAAGACGCTTACATCGTCGCTGCTACCCGTTCTCCTATTGGTAAATCTGGTCGCGGCATGTTTAGAAATACCCGCCCGGATGACTTGCTGGTTGGTGTATTAAAATCCGCTTTGGCACAAGTACCGAGTCTCGATCCTAAGTTGATCGAAGACGCCATCGTTGGCTGCTCTTTCCCAGAAGGCGCACAGGGCTTGAATCTGGCGCGTATGAGCGTACTGCTGGCGGGCTTACCGAATACCATAGGCGGCGTCACTATCAATCGTTACTGCGCTTCTGGTATCACTGCGGTGGCAATGGCGGCAGACCGTATCCGCGTCGGCCAGGCCGACGTGATGATCGCTGCCGGTGTGGAATCCATGTCTATGGTGCCGATGATGGGAAATAATCCATCGATGAATATGGCGATCCTGAAAGACGAAAATGCAGGCATCGCTTACGGCATGGGTCTGACCGCAGAAAAAGTCGCAGCACAATGGAAAGTCAGCCGCGAAGCGCAAGATGCGTTTGCGCTGCAATCTCACCAACGTGCTTTAGCTGCGCAAGCGGCGGGCTACTTCGACGCAGAAACCACACCGTTTGAAATCATCGACCGCGTGCCGAATCTGGTCACAGGCGAAATCGAACTCAAAACCCGTACCGTGAATCGTGACGAAGGCGCACGTCCCGACACCTCACTCGAAGGTCTGGCCAAACTGAAAGCCGTGTTCGCCGCCAAAGGCTCGGTCACTGCGGGCAATAGCTCACAAACCTCGGACGGCGCAGGTGCCTTGATTTTGGTCAGCGAAAAAATTCTGAAGCAATTTAACCTGACTCCATTAGCACGCTTCGCCTCGTTCGCAGTGCGCGGCGTTCCACCAGAAATCATGGGCATAGGTCCAAAGGAAGCGATCCCAGCCGCCTGCAAAGCGGCCGGTATCACGCAAGATCAAATCGACTGGTTTGAACTCAATGAAGCCTTCGCAGCGCAATCTTTGGCGGTGGTACAAGACCTCGGTCTCGACCCAGCCAAAGTGAATCCTATGGGCGGCGCCATTGCACTCGGACACCCACTGGGCGCAACCGGTGCCATCCGCTCTGCCACCACCATCCACGCACTGCATCGCAACAAGCTGAAGTACGGTATGGTGACCATGTGCGTGGGAACTGGTATGGGAGCTGCGGGGATATTTGAGCGTATGTAATCATTGCCCGCATAAATCCAATTCTAGGGCGCCGCGCGTTGTTGCAAGTACTCGCAATATCAACATATTGCTCCGTCTTGCGCCTAGCGCAGCATCCCTATAATTGAATTTCTGAGGGCAATTTTTCGTTCTGAAAAAAACCGCACAATAAAAAAACTTCTCAACACAAAAATTTTAGCTTCAAGCAAAATTGTAGGGCGGGTGCAACCCGCGCCGCCAGAACATCGAACACCTGAGCAGCGCGGGTTGCACCCGCCCTACGAGATCTGCGGGGATATTGGGTAGCAACGAACAATTAGGAACACCATGGAAATTATCACCACGATTAACGACGGTATTTTGACCATCAACTTCAACCGTCCAGAAAAAAAGAACGCGATTACTTTTGGTATGTATCAGGCGATGGCCGACGCGATCAATGCCTCGAATGACGACAACAACGTTAGCGTGATTTTGATTACTGGTAAGCCAGAAATTTTCACCGCTGGCAATGACCTCGAAGATTTTATGAAGCACGCTGGCGACCTCACATCAGGTGATATGCCACCGGTTTACCAATTCATGCACGCTTTGAACGACGCCCAAAAACCCGTGATCGCGGCAGTGGCGGGCAATGCAGTCGGCATCGGTACCACCCTGCTCATGCATTGCGATATGGTTTATGCAGCGGACAACGCCAAATTCGCCCTGCCCTTCGCGCAACTGGGATTGTGCCCGGAATTTGCGTCGAGCATGGTGTTCCAGCAAATCGTCGGCTATCAACGCGCTGCTGAAAAGCTCTTATTGGGTGAAGCTTTTCTCGCCCACGAGGCATTCGAAATGGGCTTTATCAATAAGGTCTTGACTGTCGAAGAATTACTGCCCTACGCAGAAAAGCAAGCAGCCAAAATCGCGGCTCTGCCAGCCAAATCAATACGCTTGACCAAAAGCTTGATGAAGGCGAATCAACCACAAGCGATACGCGAAAAAATGAACGAAGAGAACGCGCATTTCGGCGCGATGTTGTCGCAGCCAGAAGCACGTGAAGCGATGATGGCATTCTTCCAAAAACGTAAGCCTGACTTCAAACAATTCAATTAAAGCTTTCTCCACGAAAGTTGTAGGACAGGTGCAAGCCGCGCCGCCAGCCGGTCAAGCGGCTGAGCAGCGCAGATCGCACCCACCTTACATAATTGCATTGGGCAGTGCTTATCCCTTCCCTCACACATCGCTCTCCTGTTTCCCCAAAAATCTCGCTACAATCCATCCTGCTGTAAAAATACAGCCCATAAGAATAAGGAGATGGAGATGAGCAATCAAGATCGCAGCACTGGGAACGCAACGCCAGTCATGCCACGGCAAATTCCCTTTATTATTGCCAATGAAGGTTGCGAGCGCTTTAGCTTTTATGGGATGCGCAATATTTTGACGGTGTTCTTGATGACCAGTTTGTTGTTATCAGTACCCGAAGAATTCCGCAAAGGTGAAGCGAAGGAAGTGTTTCACACCTTTGTGATTGGTGTGTATTTTTTTCCTCTACTTGGTGGTTGGTTAGCCGATCGTTGCTTTGGTAAGTACAACACGATCTTGTGGCTCTCGCTGGTGTATTGCGGCGGGCATGCTTGCCTGGCCTTGTTTGAGCATTCTAAAACTGGCTTTTATACCGGCTTATTTTTAATTGCGCTCGGCTCCGGTGGTATCAAACCTCTGGTCGCCTCATTTATGGGCGATCAATTTGATCAAAGCAATCGTTCATTGGCGCAAAAAGTATTTGACGGATTTTATTGGATCATCAATTTTGGTTCTTTCTTTGCCTCCTTGTTGATGCCGATTTTCTTAAAAGAGTTTGGAGCCAGCGTGGCATTTGGCATCCCTGGGATATTGATGGGGATGGCAACGTTTGCATTTTGGATGGGGCGTCATCGTTATGTACGGGTAGCGCCCGTCAATAGCGATCCTCACGCATTCTTGGTAGTCATTCGTGATGCCCTGTGGTCGCAAGGCGCGAGCCAGACAGAGGCACGCCCTGGCTTGTGGCTGTTGGGTCTGGCAGGTGTGTTGTCGGCATGTTGTCTGTGGTCGATTCCGCACATTGGCGTCGTTGCCGCACTGTGTCTGGTGCTGGTTTTATTCATGACCCTGGGCGGCGCGGGTGCCTGGCGCCAGTTGGAGCGCGTGCGCGGGCAACACCCTGACGAAGCAATTGAAGGCGTGCGCAATGTATTGCGTCTCTTGATTTTGTTTGCACTGATCACGCCGTTCTGGTCATTGTTTGATCAAAAGGCATCAACCTGGGTACTACAAGCCGATCATATGACTAAGCCGGAGTGGTTTCAATCGTCGATGATGCAGGCCTTAAATCCGGCGCTGGTGATGATTTTGATCCCCTTCAATAATTTCATCCTCTATCCCATGTTGACCTGGTGTGGCGTTAAGGTAACGGCTCTACGTCGTATTGGCGTGGGTATCGCTGTGACTGGCATTGCATGGATCGTAGTCGCCGTGTTGCAACTCACAATGGATGGGGGGAATAGTTTATCCATCCTTTGGCAAATCATGCCGTATGCGTTGATGACCTTCGGCGAAGTTTTGGTGTCTGCGACCGGATTGGAGTTCGCTTACAGTCAAGCACCGATATCGATGAAAGGTGTCATCACCAGTTTTTGGTATTTATCAGTGACAGTCGGCAATCTCTGGGTATTGCTGGCTAATTCCAGCGTGAAGTCAGATGGCGTCGTGGCCTATATTCAAACGACAGGAATGAGTGTCACCGCATTTCAAATGGCATTTTTTGCCGCCTTTTGTTTATGCGCCGCGTTGCTGTTTAGTTGGTATGCACGTGGCTATCGCATGTTGAATAATTATCGAACCTCTTAGATGTTGTTTCGCTCTCGCTTACGGCATGGTGTGCAGCGTTTGTCATAAATTTGTCAAAACAACGCAATTTTCCTTGGAGATTTATTCAGGCACGTTATACATTAATTGATATTGGTGCCAGCACCATGCACTCGCTCAATCAGTGTATTCATAGTCGTATTTTTGATGGTTAGGACTTACGCAAAATTGCGCTGGCTAGGCGTGGAGCCGAAGACAGTAGCGTTGTACGGCGAGGCGAGGCGAACACAACAACGCCAGCGTCTGTTTTGCGTAAGTCCTATGGTTAATGTGATGCTCAAGGATACCAAATGGCAGGCGATGGTTCGGCTAACTTAAGTGATTTGCAGGGTTTCTCGACCTTGATTCGTCGGGCTCAACAATGTCTGAACGAATCTGCGCAACTTGACGAAGCGCTACAAGTCCTTCAGAGCTTGATTCAAATACATATTGCGATTGATAGCCTTGTCCTTCTCGACGATCAGTCTGATTGGGGAGTGCGATTAAACTGTGCGACCGCATTGAATGAAATGCATACCGACGCCCATTTGAGCGTCGCAGAGTCATTGCAGGTAGGCAGACTGGTGTATCTCCAATATCAGGCTTGTCCGACGCTGCGCCACCCGCTAACCGGGCGCGCGATGGCGTCTTGCCTGATTGTGCCAGTCGCGCCAGCAGAGCAACAAGATAGAAAACTGCTCTGCATATTGAGGACTTCTGAGAGCCGAGAATTTCCGCCGCATGCCTTGAGTTTTTTCCAGATTCTTGCCGATTTTCTGGCGACCAAAATCACCTTCATGAATTTAAACGCCCACATCGAAAGCGAAGTGGAGCAAAGAACTAATTTGCTACGTCGAGAAATCAGCGAACGACAGCATGCCGAAAATTTGCAGCGCACTTTGTTTGAAATTGCTGAGCTATCGACCCAGCGCATCGACGCGGACAATTTATATTCTAGTCTGCACAGAATTCTACGGCGCTTATTCGTCGTAGAAAATTTTATGATTGCGCGCTTTCACCAAGATACCTCGGAGATTTCCATCGAGTATTTTGTTGATCAGGTTGATGGTGTTCCGGAAAAGCGGCGATTTCCTCTGGGTGTGGGGATGACTTCGTTCGTGTTCCGTTCTCGTCAGGCGCAATTGATTGATCAGGCTCGACTAAAACAATTAATTGAAGAAGGTGAGATCGCGCAGGTCGTGGGTAGCGCTGATATGGTGAGTTGGATGGGTGCTCCCATGATGTTGCAGGAACAAATCGTTGGCGTCGTCATCGTACAAAGTTATGATGAGACCCTGATGTATTCGTACGAGGAACTATTTTTACTCTCCTTCGTTGCCAACCACATGGCAACTGCACTTGGCCGACTCGATGCGGACACCGCCTTATTCCACGCGCAGCAGGATTTGCAAATTCAAAACCAAGCCTTGCACGAAAAGAGCGTAGAACAGCAATCCCTGATCACCAAATTACAGGAAGCGCACGAACAGTTAATTCAGTCTGAAAAGATGGCCTCAGTCGGACAATTAGCTGCCGGTGTAGCACATGAAATCAATAACCCGATAGGATTCGTCAATGCCAACATGGGCGCATTAGGGCAGTACATAGACACACTATTTGAGGTGATACAACAATACGAAGGTCTGTTCGATCAAGTGCCATCGACGCCTCTATTGCTCAGCGAGTTTCATCAAATTCAGAGCAACGCTGAATTGAGTTTTGTCAAAGATGATGTGCGATCCCTATTGTCTGAATCACTCGATGGCTTGCGCAGGGTGAAGGAGATTGTGCAGTCATTAAAAGATTTTTCTCGCGTCGGCGAAACGGTGTGGGTGGAAGCCGATATCCATCAAGGCATCGATAGCACCCTCAATATCGTCAAGAACGAATTAAAAAACAAAGCAACGATCATCAAAAAATATACGCCCATGCCTGCGCTCAAGTGCAACATCTCGCAATTAAATCAAGTATTCATGAATATGCTGGTCAACGCTGGTCATGCCATCACAGGAAAAGGCACAATCACGATAGAAACCGGGGAAGGTCAAGGAATGGTGTGGATTAAGATCAGTGACACAGGAGCAGGAATACCGCCTGAGCATCTGAGTAAGATTTTTGAACCTTTCTTCACTACCAAACCAATCGGCAGCGGTACAGGCCTAGGGCTGTCACTTTCCTATGGCATCGTCAAGAAACACCGGGGAAACATCACGGTCAGCAGTGAACCCGGACAAGGAACTTGCTTTACTATTTTGCTTCCACGCGACCCCAACCTGGCAGAACCAGCCTGATCAGACTGGGTCATCCAAAATCACCGAGCCGTCGGGGCCCCAATTGACTTTCGTGATGCCAGGCTCCATATCTTCTAGCTCTCTGGCCTCTTTTTCTTGAGGCGTCAACGCGTTTTTTTGTGATCTCAATTCATCAGCGAGTCGTTTATCTTCAAGCATTTGATCATGATGTACGCCAGCCTGTCCCAGAATATCGCGCAAGTCATCGAGCAGCCAAGGCTTAGGCACATAACGAAAAACCTCGGCCTCGTTCACCGCGCCCATAATGGTATTAAAATCCGCCGATGCACTGAGCATCATGCGTATCGTCAATGGTTGAATTTCCTTGATGATTTTCAAGAAATCAGTACCGTTCATGCCAGGCATATTGAAATCGGAAACGACAAAATCAAAGTCCATGCAGGCAAAACGCTGTATCGCCGCGCGTGGATCGGTAAATAATTCTATCTCCAATTCACTCTCTGGAAAGAGCTGGCGTATGCTGCGTTTTAAGGCAGACAGGACATTTTTTTCATCATCAAGTAAGAGTATGCGTCGCATAGGATTCACCGTTCAGGTTTTGCGTTTCTGTGCAATACGCAGAGTCAGATTTTCTTTTCTCGCGATATCATACAGACGAAGTTTTTCGATGACATTCGCTTCCAATACATAATCGGCAGGCAAGAGGAGCATACCATCTTTAGACACAAGATCAGCGGCAAGCATCATGCCTGGCTCTGCGTCTTTCATGCTCACTAATTGGATACCACCTTCGTCGTCGTTCGCATCAAAAACTCGTTTAAATGCGTCGATAACAACCGGATCGTAACGACTGCCCGCGTTTTTGTGAATAAACGCTTTAGCATCATCGGGAAACAAGCGTTTATTGCTGTACATCCCATTTTGCAATTGCTGATAGTCGTTCGCAACACTGAGGATGCGGGAGCCCAATGGAATCGCGCCCGCACTAAGCCCGTCGGGCAAACCATGTCCATCGTAACGTTCATGCTGTGATCGAATGATCTTTGCCGCATTGTGCAAGTCATCCAAAGGCATCAGCAACTGTTCGGCACGAACAGCGTGCTTATAAAAGTCCCTCAATTGTTCGGGACTAAGTTGACTGACCGGAGTATTAATCAGCTCATCTGAAAAACCTAGCTTACCAATATCGGCGAGCAAAGAGGCGATAAAAATATCTTGTGATTCGCGCGCATTCAAGGACATTTTGTGCGCGATTTTTCTTGCAAGATCTGCGACCAAACGCGAGTGCCCCGTCAGCTTACCGCCCCGCATTTCAATGACGCTGGAAAAGACCTTGATCGAAGTTAAAAAACTGTTGCGCAGTTTTTCGTTTGCGCCTATCAATTGATCGTGGGCGCTTCGCAACTCCTTAGTTCTTTGTAGAACTTTATGCTCCAAATTCGCGTTCAGTTCTTTCAACTCTTCATTTTGTCTGGCGGTCAGGTCTTCTAATCGATTTTTTTCGCGCTCCAAATCCTTTCTTTCCAGCGCTTCTTTGACCACCAATACGATGTCGTTATCGTCCCACGGTTTAGTGATATAGCGATAGATTTCACCGCGATTAATCGCATCGATCGTCGATTGCATATCGGCATAACCGGTCAACAAAATCCGGATCAGATCAGGCCAGCGCGCGCGCACTTTTTCGAGAAAAGCGGCACCATCCATGATAGGCATGCGCATATCCGAAATGACCAGATCCACTTTTTCGACTTCAAGTGTCGCTAATCCTTCTTGTCCGCTATTAGCAATAATGACGTCGTAACCTTTGCTGCGAAACAATCGCCGCAAGGAAGATAAAATATTCGGCTCGTCATCGACGCATAAGATGCGGCGCTTTACGGGGGCATTTTGTAAGTCATCCATAATTGCTCGCTTTATTCGCTGTCAGTTTCGGATTCGTCATGAACATGTTCAATCGGAAGACGTATGGTGAACGTAGTTCCTTGCCCTGTTACACTGTCAACCGAGATCTCGCCGTTGTGTTTTTTGATGATGCCGTAAGAGAGGGAAAGGCCGAGACCGGTTCCTTTTCCTATCGGCTTCGTGGTAAAAAACGGGTCAAATATTTTCGGCAGAACGTCTGCCGGAATACCCGATCCCGTATCACTGATATTGATCACGACTTCCTCGTTTTCCTGACGAGTTTTGATCGTGATCGTGCCGCGCTCAGAAGTGATCGCGTGCGATGCGTTGACAACCAGATTCATAAAGACTTGATTCAACTGCGATGGAAGACATTCCACGTCTGGTATGTTGCCGTAATCCTTAACGATATCCGCCCGATATTTAATTTCGTTATTGACGACGTTCAGAGTTGAGTCTATGCCGCTATGCAAATTAGCCCACTGCCATTCGACATTCGAATCAACACGAGAAAAATCTTTGAGGTCTTGCACAATTTTTCGAACACGCTCTATCCCCTCTTTTGATTGCGCCATTAAATCAGGGATATCTTCCTTCAGATAATTGATCTCAATTTTTTCCTTCAGCTCAGTCAACTGCGCTTTGACTTCATCGGATTGTATGGTGTGTTCAATAGATTCATAAAAATTGAGAATCTCGAATAAGTCGTCGAGATATTTTTCCAATGAGCCCACATTTGAAAAGATGTAACCAACTGGATTATTAATTTCATGGGCAACACCTGCTGCCAATTGACCGATTGACGCCATCTTTTCAGATTGCATCAATTGTGCCTGCGCACTGGAAAGTTCCTTGTTTAAGGACGTCAATTCATCATTCCGCCCAATCAATTTTTGCTCGATCTCTTGCCTGTATTGAATATCCGCTTCCAGCTTTTCGTTGGCTTCTTTGAGCTGATTGGTACGCTTGATGACCAGAGTCTCTAAATTATCATGTGCGCGTTTCAAAGCATCTTCCGCCTCACGACGTTCAGTGATGTCCTCAAAAATTTCGATTGCCCCGATAATTTTCCCATCTTGGCTATGCAAAGGCGCAGCCGTAAAATGCAGCCACAATCCACTTTGCCCTAATTTTGGAAAAAAGTCGGTCGCGTGATAAGCGCCATGGATGAGAGGAGATTGCGCGTACTTATCGCCATAGAGATCCTGCACCTGCTGCATCCCATCCGTGGTCAACACCAGGTCCGCCAATATAGGTCGTGGGTATTTAAAAAAAGGCTTCCACTGATCTTTCGAGCCGACCATGGTTGCCGCGGAATATCCCAGAAAAAATTCGCAGGCTTTATTCCAATGTGTGATCTTGTGTTCCGCATCGATCACGATAGTTGGAATCGGCGTGCTGTTTAAGAATTGTGAGAGTTCAATTCCCATCAAATTCAGAGCATCGGTTGTCGCCACATCAATAGGAATTTGCAAGCTACGACCACCTGCTTGCCCACTCGTCTGGCTGTCAACGGGATGCAATGACTCTGGGCTGCCGGAAGGTCCGGTCGCTGATTCGCCTGACATCGGTTGTTCGTTCATGAACTGCTCCTATACGTTTGCGATGCTGCTCACTGTCACTGTTCATTTCTAAAACTTAAGTCTGCCTCACCTTAAGCAGAATTCTCTGCGCCACCCGCTTGCAACTCGGGATGTTTGGGCAGATAGATATAAAAGCTTGTGCCGACACCGACGGTACTTTCCACCTCAATACGACCGCCATGTTTTTTGACGATACCGTAGGCCAGCGACAAGCCAAGACCGGTTCCACTCCCCACCGGTTTCGTTGTAAAAAAAGGCTCGAAAATCCGTGTCAATATTTCTGGAGGAATGCCCGATCCGGTGTCGGTAAAACGAATAACGATCCAGTCATCTTTACACGAAGTATTGATCGTAATCGTTCCAGTTTCTTTGATCGCATGCGAAGCATTCACCAGCATATTCATAAAGACCTGATTCAATTGCGAGATCAGGCATTTCACTGTAGGGAGTTGACCATATTCCTTGATGATCGTCGCTTTATATTTAATTTCATTCATGACGATATTCAAAGTGCTATCCAGATTTTGATGAATATCGGCCTCGATCAGATTCATATCTCCCATATGCGAAAAGTCTTTTAGACCCTGCACGATATCCTTCACACGCTTCAAGCCATCCATGGATTCAGTCACCAGATCGTCCATATCGTCACGCAGAAATTCGATGTCGGCGTTAGTGCGAATCGCCTTGAAGCGCTTAGTGATGTCGTGGTCGGGCGGGAATTTTTTTACCAGTGCATCGTATTGGTCGAGAACATCAAACAAAGTTTTGACATAATTCTTCATCGCGCCCATATTCGAATTCACAAAGCCAATTGGATTATTGATCTCGTGAGCGACACCTGCGGCGAGTTGTCCGACTGATGCCATTTTTTCCGATTGCACCAATTGTTGTTGCGCATCATTGAGCTTAGCGATCAGCAATCGTTGTTCTTCTCCCGTTTTATGCAAAGCTTCTTCCATCACCTTGCGTTCCGTAATATCAGTCAGGGAGCCGACGACTTCGATAGGATTATTGTCGGCATCACGTATCAGCTTCAACATGTCATGCATCCAGATGTATTGACCCAGATGATTAAGGAAGCGATATTCGTAGGTCTTTTTTCCTTCTGAAAACAAATTAGCTAAGCTAGAGAAAATCTGCGCACGATCATCCGGATGGATATGTTCAAACCAAAAGTTAGGATCGGCGATCATGTCTTCCGGGCGATAGCCCAACACATTGAGCGCGTTTGCGCTCACAAATGTCATTTTAAAATCACCGGTCGGAACGCTGGTATAAATGATCGCTGGCGTATTGTCGATCAAGTGTTGCAGTCGCTCAACCGGAGAGGTGACCGCGACTTTACCTGGCTGTTGACTATGGTCGGTCACATCCAAATCTTCAAAATCAAATTGTTCGAACTGATCCACCATATAGTTCTCCAACTACGAAAATAATTTTCCGAAAACTAGCGTTGCGATGAGGTGCTTCTTTCGATGCGCTCGAAACTTTCAAATTTCCTGAGGAGAAATCGTCACGATTTTTCCCTTGGCCTTACTGTCACTGCCTAAGTGATGCCAACGTATGGTCAAATGTTTGCCATCAAACATGAATGGAGCTGGTATTGTTTCGGCGGTTTCCATAATCAGTGCGTACAAATCTGGAAGCGCAAAATTAAGGTCTTCGCCAAAATTCAAATTCACGCTAGAAAACAGCTCAATCGCGGCGTCATTGATGAAGGCAATCATTGCGGTATCGTCCAAGCCCAGCAGGGCAACTGAGGTGTGTCTCAAGGCTTCGCGCACAATTTCCAAACTCTGCACGTGAACTGCAATTTGACTTTGCTTTTTATCGATTAATTCAGCGAGCTGACGATTCGATACTGCCAACTCAAAACTGGTCTCTTTCGCTTTAAGTGAGAGTTGATGATTATCGTCAGCGTAGTGCTTGTATTGAAAAGCTTCTTTAATCGAAGCGCGCAGCTTTTCATCGTCCCACGGCTTGGTCAAAAAGCGGAAGACTGCGCCTTCATTAATCGCATCAGTGACCGAGTTAAGTTCAGTATAGCCAGAGAGCATCAGCCGTATCGTATCTGGGTGCAATTCTTTTACCTTACTCAAAAATTCCACCCCAGTCATACCGGGCATACGCTGATCCGAAATAATCACATCGACCGCATGCTTTTCTAAAATTTCCAGAGCCTCGAATCCACTATTAGCAGTCAAGATTTCATAACCATCGCGGCGCACCAGGCGCTTTAGTGCGGACACAATGTTTTGCTCATCATCGACCAACAACAAGGTACGCGTCGTCTCAGGGAAACGCAATAAATGTGGCGGCAAATGACGATGCTCGCGCAGTATGTTCAGTGTCTCATTCCATGGCAAGGGCTTAGAAAACATGTAACCCTGAATCTCGTCGATCAGATTGTCGCGTAAAAATTCACACTGCGTCTCGTTCTCCACGCCTTCAGCCAACACTTTTATACCGAGGCTATGCGCCATATTAATGATGGCAACGACAATCGCTGCATCCTGGTTTTTTGCACTCAGCCCCCGGATAAATGACTGGTCAATTTTCACCTTATCGAACGAAAATGTTTTGAGATAGCTCAAAGAAGAATAACCGGTACCAAAATCATCAAGAGACAAACAAAAGCCAAGATCACGCAGCTCCATCAATGTGGTTTGACTGGCCAAGGGATCGTTCATCAGAACGCCTTCCGTGATCTCCACGCCCAAATTTCCCGGACTCAATTGATAGGTATCGATCGTCTCTTTAAGCTCCTCAATCATGTTCTTATTTTGGAATTGTTTTGGCGAGAGATTGATCGCAACCGGTGGCATTGTGATACCTGCATCCAGCGCTTCGCGTATGTCGCGACATGCTTGATTAAAGACCCAAGTGCCGACCGCCGCGATATAGCCGTTCTCTTCAGCGATTGGGATAAATTTGGTCGGCGGAATCCTGCCCAGCTCTGGATGATCCCAACGCAGCAAGGCCTCAAAACCATCGATCTCACCGCTCTTCACATCGACCAGAGGCTGATAGCACAAGTGGAATTGCTCGCGCTGCACCGCCATTAATAATTCCTGTTCCAAGGCGACTCTTTCATTGAGTGCGTTGGTCATCGATTTGGTATGGAACAAGAAGCGATTTTTGCCGCTATTTTTTGCCTGATTTAATGCAATATCTGCGCACCGGAACAAGCCGTCCAGTTCGGTACTATCATCAGGATACAATGCGATGCCGATCGATGCCGTGATGTAGAGTTGATGGTCGTCCACCATAAACGAATCGCGGAAAGCACGTAAGATCTGTTGCGCGATTTCTGTCGTTGTTTCCCGACCTGCGTCTGGCAAAAAGAGTTTAAATTCGTCGCCGCCTTGTCGGCACAAGGTATCCTGAGTGCGTACAAATTGCCCCAACCTATCGGCGACGTGCACGAGCAAACGGTCGCCAATGTGATGATCTAAGGTGTCATTGACGTATTTAAAGTGATCGATATCCAAAATCAACAAAGCCGCAGAATGGTCGCCCTGTTTTTGTCTTAACTGTTCCAAGGTTGCCTGCACCCTTTGTTGCAAGGCGACTGTATTTGCGAGCCCCGTTAGCTGATCTTTGTATTGCAAATTAGCGATGCGATGTTCCGCATTTTTTTCATTGCTCAGATCACGATACATGCCTATGTAATTCGTGACTTCCTGTTGCTGATTCTTGACCGCAGAAATCGACAGATGATGACTACAGAGTGTGCCATCTTTACGTTTATTGATGATCTCTCCTGACCAATAACCCTGAGCACTGATCGTGCGCCACATGTCTTCATAAAAGGTTAGCTCATGCATACCCGAGGACAGCACTCTGGGGGTTTTCCCTTTGATGTCTTCCAACGTATAAGCACTGATTTCACTAAACATGCGATTGACCAGCAACACCCTGGCGTCGGCATCCGTAATAATAATAGCGTTTAAATTATTCTCGAACACGACTTGCGCCAGACTATTATCCCGTGCCGCCGCAATGCGCCAGGTGATGTCATGGTGAACCGCCACAAATTGATGAACCTCGCCTTCATGAAAAACAGGATTTAAAGTCAGTTCATTCCAGAACGTACTGCCATCTTTGCGATAACAGAGCAGATCGACGCAGCATGGCGTTTTCTGATTCAAGGCATCGACAATAATTTGCACTGCTGAGTCTGATGTCTCACTCCCCTTGAGCATGTCACAGCCCTCGCCCAACAATTCCTCATTTTCGTATTGAGTCAGGCTACGGAACGCTTTATTGACGTAGGTGATTTTTTGATGCACGTCGGTGGTCATAACGCCTTGTGAAATAGCATCCAAGGCTTCTTCCTTCACCCGCAATTGCGAAATAATTTCTTGCATAGATTTTGCATGTTCGCTCGCCTCACGTCTGAAATACACAATGATCAAGGTGGTAAACGTCAGCGCAAACAAATAAGCCTGACTATTAATCATGGCGCTCTGAGGCAAATGCTGAACAAAATAACCGCGCCCGCCTGACATCGTTGCCGCAATCTGCAGACTCGTGCAAGTCAATAGAAATAGCACTGGAAGACTGGCACTACGGACCGCCGCAAGCGCTAGCAAAAAAATGAGCCAGAACGAAGGAATAATGACAGGAATAAAGTTAGCAAACAGACGGAAAAACATCACCTGCCCAACGATCAGCGTAATACAAAAAATGATGGGTGTGAACACCGGGGACGGCATGGTTTTAAGCGTGATTTTTTCACGTGAGTCGGCAAAACACCATTCGCTTAACAAGGGGAAAAAAAACAGGCATCCATTAATCGCCGACAACCAAGCGGTCACGCTGGTCTTGATCGTCGCTTGCGCTGTTTCAGACGATTCTTGCCCAAGCTTGAGCAACAATATCAGAGGAAAAATCAGACTCAATATGCCGCCGCCAACGATCACAAAACGTAAAAAAATGCGGCTGCTGCGTATGCCAGAAAATGTCGGTAAACGCCCTTTCAGCAAATAGAAAATAATTCCCAAAAACAGGCAAGGGAGAATCGCGTCTTCGACAGGGAAATAGGGGGCAAACGATGTCCATGTCAGGCTTAACATCAAACCGGACATCAGAATTAAACTAAGTGAAAATTGTGCCCCGTAGCAGAACAAAACAGCGACAGCAAAGCCAAACGCAAATTGCGGTAAAGCGAGAAAGGAATAGGGAGCTGTTTGCGCTGACTGCAATTGAACGGCTAGCAGTTCTAAGCCCATCAACATCAGCGCAAAGATGAGTTGCGCCGACAACTCCGATCGGAAACGGTGCATCTGAAGCATAATCACTTCCTTTGAATGACTGCGACGTTTTGCAAAACGAAACTGAACTCTCAAATGAAACGGCTGCTAGAAGTCATCTTAGCAGTTAAACCATCCGTTATTAAAAGAAATGTTTCCGTAATAGAACATTGGTCGTTTTTTTGACATTTTCGCCGCATTTTAATGACTGTTTTACATTTAAAATGGGTAAATTGATATGGGCAGGCAAATTCGGTGTAGACAGGTCGGGGACAAAAGCAAAGCCCTTTTCTGAAGTCATCTCTCATATCACAAAGGAGCCATGCAGCTGGCGTGCATTGATCTGCACGCGCCGCTCCAAACAACGACAACTTCCATTTTGCGCAAAATTGCTCTGTTTGGACGCGAGGTAACAAACGCCACCATGCAGGACGAAACGAAGACAAACATGCCAGTCTCGTTTTTTTAAAAGAGAGGGCGACCGCTTGCGGTAATCCACCACTGGTGGCAACGACTCACCCTCTTCTACTTACACACTATTTCAATGCTTCAGTCAAAACCCGGCCTTCAGATGCAGCAGGCGGCCTTATGCGCAATAAAAACGCAAGCGTTGGCGCGATGTCCACCACCTCGGCATAATGGCCGTATGCACCCGATTTGAACCATTGCGAGCCCATCATCATCAAAGGAACGTTGGTGTCATAGGTATAGGGAGAACCGTGCGATGTGCCTTCGGGACGATTGCCGAAATACCAGAATGGCTTAGGGACGACTGTGATATCTCCCGACAATTGCCTGTGCCATGCACGTTGCATCAATTGACTGACACGGCTGGCAGGAACAGCGCCAGTTTCAAATTGTGTGCGTGTGAATGTATGTGCCACGCCTTCTTGTTGCAGGACAAACCGGGCTGCGGCATTTTCTAAATCCAGACGTGAAATCCCCTTACTTTCGGCAGCTGCATAATCGAGGAAAAAATAAGGCTGCGACCATTTACGCACCAACTTTTCTACGCCCCATTTTTCTTGCAAATGCTGATTGAGCGCAGTAAATAATTTGCTGCCATCGAGGCGATTCGCATCGCGTTTCAACACACGTGAAAACTCAGGCACGTTGGCAAAGCCATGATCAGCAGTGAGCACCACCAGCGTATTGTCTAAGCCGACTTCTTTATCGACGTGGCTCAAAAATTTGGCCAACAAACGATCTAAGCGCTGCAAATGATCGTGCGACATTTTGCTCTCGGGTCCCCAGGTGTGATTCACGTAATCATGACTCGACAAACTGACGCCTAACATGTCGGGAACACCGTGAGGGTTGCGTCCCAAGTGTTCGCCCGCCATCGCCGCGACTGCAAAATCTAAAGTCATTTCATCGACATAGGGGCCCGTGAATAATTTCTCGTAATACTCGGCATCGGGCTTGCCTGACTTGCTATCGTAGGTATACGGAAAACGTTGGCTGCTATTGGTGTTGGGGGGTGCCACCACATCATCGTCTGCATCGGTCTGATATGCAGACAAATCTAACAATGGCGCCCATTGTTTGCCATAAAAGCGGTCTTGCGGTTTGCTGGCATGAAACGCAGTGTGCCAAGCCGGATGTTGATCCATGTAATAAGTCGAGCTGGAAAACGCACCGGTTTTCTTCATTAGCATATAAGCTGTTCCGGTTTTGCCAGCCAATAAAATCGCGCCGCGATCTTTGCCAGAGACGGTGATGACTTTGGCCTGATTACCCGTCGCATAGCGCAACTCATCGCCCAAAGTGCTGACCTTCAAATTCGCAGGCGAGGTGCCATCGCCCGGCTTCGTATCAGCACCCAAATAAGTGTAACGCGCATCCTCGGTGCAATACACAGAAGTCAAGGTTTGCGGGTCCACCCAATTATTCCCGATTACGCCATGCTGATACGGATAAGCCCCCGTCAACACTGCACTATGTCCGACTGCCGTCAGTGTCACACCATGCGCCTGATGCGCATTGCCAAACCACGCGCCTTTTTCCATTAACCGTTTAAAGCCACCTTCGCCAAATTGATGGCGATAGCGCAGCACCTGTTCATTGGGCAAACCATCGACCACTAGCACCACGACCAGCTTGGGGGTTTTATTTGGAATCGCTGGAGTCGCTGCGAGTGCTGGTGTGCTCAAGCTTGTCACCGTCAATAAAGCGCACAACAAGGAACGACGCATAGGGTTTATTTGGGCGTGTAAAAATGCAGGGAATCGGTTCATCATTCATCTACCATAACGAAATAAAAAGTGCGTACAGGATACCGTAAGTTCAGGCTGCTCTGCGAGCACAAGTTGTCAGCACAAAAGACAAAAGGGCGGCTGGTGACATGCCATCACCTCACCGCCCTTTCAATCAAAACACTAGAGTGTTTTTCTTAACGCAGCAGTCCAATCACTGTCAGCAACTTCATCAACAAGCGGAAAATCAATCGAACAAAAATCAAGGTCAAGATCGCTTCGATGAAAGTCAACACAAAGGCGATAAAGGCATTCCATCGCTGCGCCCGGCGACCGAATTTCGCAAACATACGATCACGTGCGATTTCTATGCTGTCGTAGAAAGTCGGCACCACCAGCAAAGTCAACAAGGTCGATGTGATCGTGCCACCGATAATAGCGATGGCCATCGGACGATAAAATTCACTGCCTTCACCGATACCAATTGCCACAGGTAACATGCCCGCGATCAATGCGAAAGTGGTCATCAAAATCGGACGCAAACGCATGCGACCTGCATACATCAATGAATCTTCGCGACCATAGCCTTCGGCCTCACGTTTTCTGGCGCAATCAAGCAACAAAATCGCATTTTTCGCCACCAAGCCCATCAGCATAATAATGCCGATCAAGCTCATCAGGTTTAAGGTACTCTTGGTCGAAATCAAGGCAAGCACCACCCCGATCAAACTCAATGGCAAGGACAACATCACCGCGCCGGGCGCCGTAAACGATCCAAATTGCATGACCAAAATCAGGTACATTAAGCCTATACCCATGATCAACGCGGTGCCCATGGCAGAAAAAATCTCATTCTGACTTTTCCCTGCGCCGCCTAATGCGATGCCGTAGCCGGGCGGGAAGTTAATCGACTTGGCCAGTTTCATGGCGTCACTCGTCACCTCACCCGCTGCCCTGCCCTCGACATTGGCCGCCACCGCGATCATACGCTTACCGTTTGAATGCTCGATTCTGGCGGGCCCTTTGCCCATCGTGATTTTGGCGATCTGACTCAACGGTATCATTTTATCTGTCCCTGTCACCGCAATCGGCAATTGCTCGATATTGTCGGCGCTGATACGATCGTCAGGATGCAAGCGTATGGCAACATCGCGCGTTTCGCCGGTGGGGTCAACCCAGTCGCCCACTTCGATTCCGGCAAAGGCAACTCGCAGCGCTTGTGCCGCATCATTGGCGGTGATGCCGAGTGAATTTGCGAGACCACGATCTAATTCAATCTGCAACTCATCCTTCGGTGCTTGCTCAGACAATCCAACATCGACCGCGCCCGGCACTTGACGCAATTTTTCCATGTAGGCATTGGTAATTTCCATCAACTTACGCGAGTCATCACCCGAGAACCGAATTTCCACAGGCTTACCGCCACCAAATCCTAAATTATCTTGCACCACATATTCGGCACCAATCAGTGAGCCGACCAATTTACGTAATTCCACCCCGATTTCGACCGCTGTGCGACGTCGTTCGGTGCTCTTGCCAAGGTCAACGTAAACGCGACCACCAGTGATATTGACATTACTATTGGTAGCGACTGTTTCTTTCAGGCCGTGAGCAAGTCGCGCCGCGCTTTCTACTTTTAAACGTGAATATTCCAGACTGGAACTTGATGGCGTGCGCACATTCACAATGACAAAACCGGCATCGGACACAGGCAGCGTGCAATCCCTCAGGGTCACCCCAATAAGCGGATAACATGGGATCTAAAGTAAACGAGATAAACAGACTGACGATGACGGAGCTGGCGACCGTTAAAGCAAAGGGGCGGAACCATTCGCCCGAGACGCCAGGCATGAAGGCCACTGGAATAAACACTGCCATAATCGAAAACGTTGTGGCCGCTACCGCCATACCGATCTCTGCCGTCCCTTTCAATGCAGCAGTACGCCGGTCCGCGCCTCTTTCCATATGTCGGACGATATTTTCCCGCACCACAATCGCATCATCGATCAAGACGCCAATCGCCAGCGAGAGTCCGAGCAAAGTCATGAAATTCAGAGTAAAACCGCTGAGCCAGACAAAGATGAAAGCAGCCACCACCGAGGTCGGCAAACTCAATGCCGTAATCAAGGTCGAGCGCCAGGAATTAAGGAAGACATAAACCACAAAGATCGTCAGCACCGCGCCAAACAACAAGGCTTCAATCACCGTATTCAAACTATTTTGCGCACGCTTACCGGCGTCATTGGTGATCTCCATCTTGGTTCCATCTGGCAGCGTCTTATTGATTTCATCCACCTGCGCACGAATCGCCTTCGCCACTGATACCGCACTTGAAATCCGTGCACGGGTAATGGAGAGTCCAACATTCGGATTACCACTGCGCACGCTAAAACCATTGACCTCAGCGAAGCTGTCTTTGATTTCGGCGACTTGCGCCAGTCTGACCACTTCATTGCCGCGACGCTTGACCACGATCTGTTCGAACTCTGCTGGCGACTCTATGCGCCCCACCAACCGAATACTCTTTTCATCCATTAAGCCACGCACTTTTCCCACTGGCGCAGTGGTATTTTGCAAGCGTAGCGCGTTCGCAACTTCGGTGACCGAGACATTGTATTCACGCAGCTGTTGCGCATGCAGGAGCACACTCAATTCGCGCTTCAAATTTCCGTACACAGAAACATCGGCAACACCGTCGATACTTCGAAATTTATCTGCGAGCTGATCTTCGGCTAATCGAGAAATTTCTGCATGCGACAAAGTTTTAGACGACAACGCCAATTGCATCACCGGATCGTCACTAGAGTTTCTCCGCCCCAGATTGGGTTCGCGCATTTCTATCGGCAACTTATAACGCACAGCGGCAATCGCATTACGCACGTCATCGGTCGCCTCAATGAGATTGCGATCAAAATTAAAAATGAGATAGAAATAAGCGCTACCTTCATTTGCATAAGCGCGAATCTCATTCACTCCATTCACACTTTGCAGTGATTTTTCCAGCCGATTGACGATTTCACGTTCAACCGTCTCAGGCGACGCTCCCGGGTAAGCGATCGATACGCTAATCACCGGCTCCTGGACGTTAGGAACTTCATTGACCTGCAATTTCTTCAGTGCCAGCAAGCCTATGCACATGATAGAAATAATCAACACGATCATGGCGATCGGTCGTTTAATACTAAAGTCGGATAAGAACATGATTTATTTTCCACCAACAGAAGAAGCAGCACTGGCTGCAGTGACATTTTTTGTGGCCTGCATGTTCGCAGTGCCCGCCTCGGCAATGATCACTTTCATGCCGTCTTTAAATGTCGAATAGGGTTCCCGAATCACTTTATCGCCCACCTTTAAGCCAGCCATAATCGCATAGTCGCCACGGCGGGCATCACGTTCACCCACGGTAATCGCGCGCTTTTTCAATTGCTGATCCTGCACTGTCCAAACATAGGTCTTGTCGCCATCACGCACCAAAGCGGAATTAATAATGGTGAGCGCTTCGGTGCTACCCGCCTCGATTCGACCTTCTGCATACAAACCAGAAATACGTGGCTGACGCGCGCCGACAAAATCAACCAACACTTCGACCTGACGTGTCGTCGCATTCGCTGCCGGATCAACGCGGCGCACTTTGCCAATAAATTGCTGGTCATAGCCATTGATGCGGAAGCTCACTGCCTGCCCTGCCTTCACTGCGGTCACGGCATCAGCCGAAATCAAACCCTGAAACCGCAAGCTGGCAGGGTCGATGACTTTCATGATTTCTTTACCGATTTGCGCCGTGTCGCCGTTGGACACTTTACGTTCGCTGACGATGCCATCAAACGGCGCGCGAATTTCTGTGCGCTGCAATTGCTGGCGTGCTGCGACATTGCGTGCCTTGGCAGCGACTAATTCACTTTGCGCGTTATTGCGACGGATTTCAGCGTCTTCCAATGCCTGCATCGAGGTCATCCCAGATGCACGCAAAGTTTTTAGACGCTCTAATTGACGCTCGGCCTGATCCAGACTCTGCTGCGCCGCGCGCGATGCCTGATCAGCGGAAGCGAGCTGATCGCGGAAAGCGGTGTCGTCTAAGCGCACCAACAAATCACCACGATGCACGACTTCTCCATTTTCCTTTATCACTTGCAGCACAATGCCAGCCACCTCCGCCCGCAAATCTGCTTTGCGCTCAGGCTGAATCGAGCCCGTAATCACGGGGCCAGAAGCCAAGGCATTATTTTGTATCGTCACATAGTCTTCGGCAGTGACCTGCAATGGTTTGTCGTTTGCAGTTGCAGCGCTGGCAGAACTGGATGCACTTGCGGCAGTTGGCTTGCTGTCTTTATCAGCTTTGCCGCAGGCGCTTAAACCTACACACAAAGTAAGGATGACGAGACTTGGTCGTAACATAGAAAACCTCCAGATTAGAATCTTGCTTTGAACCCAATACCTTACGGAAAGTTCCTGATTTTGTCACGTGAAGGTGACGAATGCCTGCCAGGTCGCCGTCAAGCTACCCATTTATGACGCGAAATAACAAAAAATCGCCAACAAACTCAGGCACTGGTGCCAAAAGTCCAACTTGAATTCCCCCGCACTAGCCCGTATACTCCACGCGCTACTCCATGCAGGTGACACAATCGCCGAGCTTTTGCCCGCTACCCGCGATGCAAAAAAACTGTAGCGCCCCACTCATATTTTTTCCATTTAACTCATTTTTTTGCGGCAACGGCATTATCTGACACATCTGCCAGAACATACCAGCACCGCGCGGAGCCATAAGCATGACCGCTTTTGTATTTAACGAAGTCAATTTTGACAATCACGAACAAGTTGTGTTCGCCTCTGAACCCAAATCTGGCCTGCGCGCCATTATCGCGGTTCACAACACCAATTTAGGCCCTGCGATGGGCGGTTGCCGTATGTGGAACTACGCCACTGAAGCTGAAGCTGTGCGCGATGCACTGCGCCTGTCGCGTGGCATGACCTACAAAAACGCGGTTGCCGGCCTGCCTATCGGCGGCGGCAAGAGCGTCATTATCGGCAATCCAAAAACAGATAAAACACCAGCCCTGTTCGAAGCGCTGGGCGAAGCCTTAGAGCGCTTGGGTGGCCGCTACGTCACCGCCGAAGACATCGGCACCAGCCCAGCGGACATGGCTTATGTCGCTGGCAAAACCAAGTTTGTCGCAGGTCTCGGTGACCGCGGCGACCCGTCTCCTTTCACCGCATTAGGTTGCTTCGTCGGCGCCCAAGCTGCCGTCAAACATCAATTAAAGCGCGATAGTTTTGATGGCTTGACGGTCGCGGTACAAGGTTTGGGCCACGTCGGTTACGACTACGCCCGCCGCTTGCACGCTGCTGGCGCGAAATTAGTGGTTGCGGATATCGATCAGGCCTCGTTAAAGCGCGCTCAGGAAGAATTCGGTGCGACCGTCGTTGACGTCAATGCGATCTACGACGTAGAAGCCGACATCTATGCTCCATGCGCCTTAGGTGCGACTCTCAACACCGACACCATGAAGCGCCTGAAAGTGAAAATCGTCGCTGGTGCTGCAAACAATCAATTAGCCACACCAGACATCGGCGACCTGTGCCGCCAACAAGGCATCCTGTACGCGCCCGACTTCGTCATCAACGCCGGTGGCATTATCAAAGTCTGCTACGAATACATGAACACGCCAGAAGACGGCATGGACGCTCACGTACGCCGCATTGGTGACACACTGGCTGAAGTATTCGCCCGTGCTGATGCTGAAGGTGTATCAACCAGTGTGATCGCAGATCGATTGGCGGAAGAGAAGTTTAAGAAGTAATTCGTCTGAATTAGGACTTACGCAAAATTGCGCTGGCTAGGGTGAAGCGAGGAATTCAGGCAACATGTTGCCTGCTCG
>JACQDW010000096.1 GCA_016200845.1 Burkholderiales bacterium
CGAAGAACATAGAACCAAGGCGATGGCGATGGTCGGCGCATCAATCGGATTGAGTTTTGCTGTTTCCCTCGTGTTCGCGCCGGTGTTGTATGCGCGCTTGGGAATGGATGGGATTTTCTTTTTGATCGCGGTGATGGCGTTGGCGGCGATTGCTGTCGTGACCTGGATCGTACCAGCTGCACCTGCATTGCCATCGGCAAAAGTGCCTTTGATCGCAGTCTTAAAAAATCCTGAATTGATGCGGCTTAATTTTGGTGTGTTTGTTCTGCATTTGTGTCAGGTTGCGATGTTTGTGATTGTGCCGGGCGCTCTTCTCAAATTTGCAGAGATGCCGCTGGATCAGCATTGGAAAGTCTATTTGCCTGTGGTGTTCGGCTCATTCATTGTGATGCTACCCATCATCGTGAAGGGCGAACGACAAGCGAAGATGAAGCAGGTGTTTGTCGGCTCCATTCTGCTCTTGATGCTGGTGCAGTTTGGCTTTTGGCAATGGCTGGAAAACGGAACTATCTTGATCGGCTTGCTGTTCGCTTTCTTTTTAGCATTTAATATTTTGGAAGCCAGCCAGCCGTCGCTGGTGTCACGGCTGGCACCACCAGCAGCGAAAGGCGCAGCGTTAGGCGTCTACAATACATTGCAAGCACTGGGATTGGCCTGTGGTGGCGCTTTAGGCGGTTGGATGCAGCAGCATGTGGGTGCCTCATCGGTCTTCATTTTTAGTGCGGTTTTATCTCTGATTTGGCTTATAATCGCTCACCGCATGCCAGAGTTACCGGGCAGAGTGGCAAAAAGAACTTAGAAAAATGTTTTTTGATGAAGCACGCGAGTCACGTTGATAAAATTATTTTGAGGAGAAGCACATGGCATCACTAAATAAAGTCCTGATTATTGGAAATCTGGGACGTGATCCAGAAACACGTTATATGCCAAGCGGCGACGCAATGACCACCATCGCAGTCGCAACCACAGAAACTTGGAAAGACAAACAAACAGGCGAAAAGAAAGAAGCGACCGAATGGCATCGTGTCACTTTCTTTGGCAAGCTCGCGGAAATCGCAGGTCAGTATCTGAAAAAAGGTTCGCAAGTGTATGTAGAAGGCAGTTTGCGCACACGTAAATACACGGATAAAGACGGCGTAGAAAAATACGCGACCGACATTCGTGCAGACGAAATGAAAATGCTAGGCAGCCGTCAAGGCATGGGCGGCGGCAGTGCGCAAATGGACGACGACGGATACGGCGGAGCACCAGCGCCACGTCAGCAACAAGCGTATAGCGCCCCGGCTCAGCAAGCCCGCCCAGCACCAGCACAGCGTCCAGCACCCAACTTCTCGGATATGGATGACGATATTCCGTTCTGATGAGTCAGCATCCGGTGTAAGCGTAGTAACACCCAACAAAAAACCCGACACGAAGTTTGTGTCTGGTTTTTTGTTGCTGCATAAGTCCTATTAAGTCCTGAACGTATGCAAATGAATACTGGTCTCCGTGTTCTGGATTGCTTTATTCAGACGTATGCGTTCCAAGATGGTCGATAGCTCCGACAGATTGGCGGCGCGCAAGCTGGCGAGGAGATCCCAGCGGCCGTTTGTATCGTGAATTTCTTCTATACCGGGCTCGCCTAAAAGCGAGGCGATAACGGCGCGGGTTTCATTGCCTTCGACAGCGATGCTGATCCAGGCGTGGATTTCGTTAGGCTGGGCGTCGGGACGCAGGCGCACCGTGTAGCCTACGATGACGCCATCATTTTCTAATTTGGCGATGCGGTTATTCACCGTGCCGCGCGACACCTTGAGTCTATGTGCCAAGGTGGCAATACTCATCCTGGCATTGGCGCGCAAGAGCGCGATGAGTTGTTGATCTAAAGCATCCATTTTATCTATTCCGCTAATTCGTACTGTCATTTTGTCAGAAAATTGACGATATCGGTACATTTTTGTGGATTCTGTTTAACATCTGCTTCCCGTAAGATACTCCCATCAAGATTCACAAAGAACTTACGCAAAGTTGTTACAGCGAGATTTACCTGGCCACTATTCCTGATTAGGCGGCTGATCGCAAAGGTAAAAATGCTTAGTCTTTTCTCGGCTGGTTGTAGAAATTTTACGCAAGTTCTCGTTCCATCACCGAGACTTTCTGGAGACTAAAATAAGTACCAACAACCACACGCAAATTAATTCAAATGTCACTACACCACGCCGTGCCGTGACCCATTATCTCAGCGCTGAGCGTGTCGCTGAAATTATTCAAAAGCGCGGCATTGGCGCTTGTATCACTGGCGTCGCTTCGTATATCAATCAAGATTTTTTGCGCTGGAATTCTTTCGATAAATGCGCCCGCGTTGCCAATCATTCTGATGTCGGCGTGATCGAATTGATGCCGATCGCTGATGATAAGTCGTATGCGTTCAAATACGTGAACGGACATCCAAGTAACTATCGCTTTAATTTGCCAACCGTGATGGCGTTTGGCGTGTTGGCTGATGTCGAAACTGGCGTGCCTGAATTGGTCAGTGAATTGACCTTGACGACGGCAATTCGCACTGCAGCGATGTCGGCAGTGGCAGCACGCGCTTTGGCACGCGACAATTGCAAGAGCATGGCGATTATCGGCAATGGCGCACAAAGCGATTTTCAGGCTTTGGCTTTCCATTACTTGTTGGGCGTTGATACCTTCCATTTGTATGATATCGATAGCGCAGCGACCGATAAATTGGAAGCCAATCTGGCGCGCTTTGGTGTGACTACCAAGCGTTTTAGCAGCGCCAAAGAAGCGGTGAAAGGCGTCGATATCATCACCACTGTGACCGCCGATAAAACCAACGCCACTATCATTACGCCAGACATGGTGGAGCCTGGTATGCACATCAACGGTGTTGGTGGCGATTGCCCCGGCAAGACTGAAATCCATGGCGATGTCTTGCGTATGGGGCCAGTGTTCTGCGAATTTGAGCCGCAATCGCGTATCGAAGGTGATATGCAACAAATGCCAGCGGATTTCCCTGTGACTGAATTGTGGACCGTGTTGGCAGGCAAAGTTGCTGGTCGTACCAGTGAGGCTCAAGTCACCATTTTTGATTCTGTTGGCTTTGCCTTGGAAGACTATTCTGCGTTGCGCTTTATGCGTGACGTGGCATTGGAAATGGGCTTGGGCGAGACTTTGTCCTTGATCCCTGCGATGGATAATCCTAAGAATTTGTTCGGTTTTATTGGTGAAGACGTCGCTCAAACTGTTGCCAATGGTGCTACAGCAGGGCCAACGTCTGCCGCGACTTCAGTAACGTCAGCGCGCTCTACCCCTGCTTTTGTAGTGTAATCCCCTTGTAATTTCACTACTGTTT
The DNA here is from genome assembly GCA_016200845.1 of Burkholderiales bacterium. Taxonomy (GTDB): domain Bacteria; phylum Pseudomonadota; class Gammaproteobacteria; order Burkholderiales; family Burkholderiaceae_D; genus Undibacterium. Next base: position 3,341 of record JACQDW010000096.1, read on the forward strand.
GGCCCGAGTCCTAGGATTCGGGCTTTTTTTTATCGATTTTCTTTAAAAAAAACGGGAATTTGTAAGTAAGTGTGTCAACCGCATGGTCACCCCCACCGTTTTTTGCCCAACAGCATCTTTGCCGAATCTAAAGTGGGTGAAGACATTTACGGGAGTTATAAAAATGATTTACGAAATTCTGGTTCGTCCTTCCTATAACAAATTGATGACTTCCGATCATCTGATCTGGATCGATAGTAATATGCCTACACGATTCTTTGAACAATGGTTGCGTGATCATGCCTTGTTGGATGCCAGTGGCCGTTCTCCAATCGTTCGTTGGGGCATCGTACAAAGTGAGCGCGCAGCGCATTTTCAGTTAGCAACAGAAGAAGGCGCACTGACAGCCCGTATCGCCGAACTCATGAGTGGTGCCGCACATTTGGCAGCCTTGCCAGCTTCCGCGATGGAAACGGTGCAAGCTAAATCGCCAGTTTTCTTGGCTGCTTAATTTCCCTGCTCTTTTCAGAGTAAAGTCGGCATAAAAAATCCTCGCTCCCAGTGCGAGGATTTTGCGTTTTCAGATCAATCAATCGCTCAATTAATTTGTAAGCCTCGTCCTTGCTGCGAAATTGAGTGTAAATGATCAAGCTTGGCTTGATAGAGAGCGTGGTCTTTTTTATTCAGGCTGCTTGCTTTGGCCAGTGTGAGTTGTTCTTCCGCCTGTTTGAATTCCCCAAGTCGATAATGCGCCAAGCCCAGCCAAAAGTGAAATTCGTGGTAATCCGGGGCGCGGGCGAGTTCTTTTTCAAACCATAATTTGGCCTGTTTGAAATCGGATTTCTCCATCGCAGCTAGGCCTTGCTTGAAAAAATAAAATGGTGCGATTGGCTGTGCTTGAGTCAGTTGCGCGTTTAGTTTTTTGGCTTCATCAACTTTGCCCAAGCTAGTGAGTATCTGCACCATATTTGCCATCGCACTGGTGTTCTCTGGACTCAGACGGCGAGCTTGCAAACTGGCTTGATAGGCAGCATCGAGATTGTTGTGGCGATAGTAGATGACGCCCAAGGTATTGTAGGCCGTCGCGAAATTGGCGTCGGAGGCGATCGCCTCGCGTGCCCACCAATAGGCTTGATCTAACTGATTGCGTGCCAGAGCTTCGGCGGCGCGGTTGTTCATATACATGGCGATGATGGTTTTTTCTTCGAGTTCAAAACTCTTTTGTCCCGCAGTGTCTTCGGGAGGCAAAAAATCGATGGTCAGCCAATAGCTTTTGTCATAACTCTGACGCGTGTCAAAACGCTTTTTACCCAACACAATATTCACGTGCCCGTTCGAAAAATACAGCTCACCAGAGCGGCTCCAGTTTTGATCAACGATGATGTGCTGATATTGCACTGTCAAATCCAACTCTTTCGCCAATGCCGCAGTCATGATCACTAAAGACAGGCAGTTGCCAGCGCGCGCCGCAAAGGTGTCAGCGGCATCGCGCGTCACGCTGGCATCGTAAGTTAAACGCAACTGCCCTTTGTGATAAAGCGCATCAAACAGCGCTTGCTGCATGCTCTTGTGCTTGAGATCGGGAGTGATGTACGTGGCGATGAATTGCCGCATGGCGGGATTGACTTTGAATATCTGCTGATGATCGATGACATCGTGCTGAGCGGCGAATAATTGATCGTGAAACAGATGCTCGGGAATACTGCTTTGTTGTGGCGGCGGTGTGGTGCAGGCAAAGAGAATGCTGACGAGCGAGGCGATCACTAGCAAGCGAAGAAGGATGCGCATGGTGGAGCTCCAGTCTAAAACACCTTGGTTGAAGTTCTTCGGTGTAGTTTGACTGTAGCCTTGGTTTTGAATTTATTCAAGCGCTGAGCAGCGCTTTGTCGATAAGTTGCTGAGTTTAGAAGACGGCGCAGATAGCATACGCTGCTATCTGCGCCATTGTCTATGCGCTATATCCGCTTAATGGGAAGTTGCGCCGTTGGGTGTATCGGTTTTTGCTGCGTCTCTTCCTATGTATTGATCAACGAAGCGCAACATGGTTTCTCCCCATAGGATGTTGTTGCTTTCTTTTACCCAGCCGTGGCCTTCGCCTGTCATAACCATCCATTCCACAGTTTTGCCCAGACTACGGAGTTTGTCGCGCATTTTTTCGCCGTGGATGAGCGGGACGCGAATGTCTTCGCTGCCGTAGGCCATGAGGACGGGAGCTTTGATTTTGTCGGCATTGCCAATGGCGGAGGACTGTTGGAAATAGGCTTCATCGGTTTTTGGATCGCCGTGCATGAGCGCGCCCATATTTTCCATCTGAGGTCCAGACATATCTGACCAATTGACGGTGAATAGCATTTTGACGTCGGTGACGCCGACGAAATTGATGCCGCAACGGTAGAGATCAGGGGTCTTGATTAAGCCATACATGGTGGCATAACCACCGTAGCTGGCGCCAACGATGCAAACGCGTGTTGGATCGACGATGCCTTGTTTGACTAAGTGGGCGACGCCGTCAGTGATATCGTCTTGCATTGCTAAGCCCCATTGTTTCCAGCCAGCTGTGTGGTGTTTCCAGCCAAAGCCTGTGGACATGCGGAATTGTGGTTGGAGCACTGCATAACCACGAGACGCAAACATTTGGGTGATGGGGTCAAAACCAAATTCATCGCGTGCATGGGGGCCGCCGTGGATGTAGGCGATCAAAGGTAATTTCTTTGCTGTGACGCCTTCTGGCAAAGTAAGGTAGGCGGGGATGTTCAGGCCATCGCGGGCGGCGTAGTTGATGACGCTTTGTTCGGACAGCTTTTTGCCTTCAAGCTCTGGTTTGACGGTATAGATTTGTTCCAGGCTCTTGTTTTTGGTGTCGTAAAAATAGACGGTGCCGACATTATTTGTGCCCGAGGTCGTGACGACAGCGCCTTGCTCTTTCAGCGAAAAATAGACTTCCTGACCAGGGAAGCTGGCGTTTAAGCTGGCTTGCAGTTTCGCGTACTCTTCATCGAAGTAAATGAGTTCCGTCTTCATGCCGGGAATGACTGCGCCCACGGTTCTCTTGAGGCGTTTGTCTTGCAAGAGTTGGCTGACATCGGCATTAGGTGCGTCAGCGATGATCTCGCCTGCAGTATTGTGCTCAAAATCCCAAATGTGAATTGCCTTGGTATCGCGCCCGTGGAATCTGCCAGCGACAAATAGCGTTTTGTTGTCGAAGTCAAATGCCAGCGGCGTCATTTCCTTTCCTTCGTCATGGTAGGCTTGGTAGATGCGCTGCCATTCTGCATCTTGATTTGCACGATAGTAAACAGATTGTTGTATACGTTTATTGTTGGGGTCAACCGCTTCGCTGATTGCGACCCGAATGACGTTGTCGTGATCGAGTAACCAATCGCCTACTTTGCCCGGATTTTTGAACGTGAGCAGGCTGGTGCGTCCGGTCATACTATCCATGCGGTACAAATCGGTCGCACCCAGTTCAACATTGACGCCGCGTGCGTTGTTGATGACGATGAGGTCATTGCTGTCGCCGCCGACGGCTTTGATGAGGCCATAGGGCTTGTATTCTTTGCCGCCTTGCGCATCTTTTCTGGTGACTACCAGCGTGCGGAAATGATTGCCGTCGATATCAACTGCGAATAGACCGCCGCCATCGTTTTCAGATGCGGTGACTTCGGCGCCTTTGGTGACGCTAAAGGTGACGCGATGATTATTGATCCAGCTTGGGTTGGCGACGTCGTAGTTGGCGTCGGAGGCGATCACTTTGGGGGTGCGGGTCGCGAGGTTGATGACGGTGAGTACAAAGTGACCATTACGTGGAGTCAGCACCAGCATGTGTTTGCCATCGGGCGACAGCACAGGGCGACCGCTGTAGCTAGGCTTTTTAAAAAAGTCGGCGACTGGGATGCTGCTATCGGCTTGCACAGGATGGCTGGTCAGACTCGTGGAGAGGATGACTGCAGCGAGCAGAGTTTGTTGGAGCAAGGATTTCAAAAGAGGATCTCCTGTTTGAGTTAGGACTTACGCAAAATAGACGCTGGCGTTGTTGCGTTCGGCTTGCCGTACAAGTGTACTGTCTTCGCCTCCGCGCCTAGCCAGCGCAATTTTGCGTAAGTCCTATGAATGAAAGATAAAGTGTGATGCGGGCGCGATAAAAAATGCCAGATCGTGATCTGGCATTTTTTGTGGGTGACGTGATTACTTGAATTTTGCGAAACCAGAATAGCTGGCACCGAAATTAACCGTTGTGAATGAGCCGACTGTGGTACACAAATCTGGATAACCTTCCGTCTCTAAAGTACATGGTTTAGTGAAATCAGAACGTGCGTCAACCTGACCCACATGGTCTACGTCTGCGGACAGACCCCATGCTGCTTTGCTCCAGCCTAATCCCAGATTGGCAGTGAAGCGTGGGGTGTTTAAAGTTCCCGCATATTCAATGGCGGCTTCATCTCTGGATGGTGCGTATTTGTAGGAATGCGTATACGCAGCATTGAACCATTCAGTTAATTTGCCATATTCGCCCATATTGGTTGAGCCTTTTAATTCGAGGTCCAAACCGCGTACTTGTGTCATGGCGACGTTGGTCAACAATAAGCGTACCAGTGAAACTTCACCGGCTGTTGCACCAGCGGCTTTGTCAGCTGCACTCAAAGGATCGCGAGTGATTACGGCTGCCGGATCATTTTGGAAGCGCGTTGGGTTGCGCAATACCGAGCTCAGATCATAAGTGCCAATTTCATCGTTGCGCTTGATGTTCCAATAGTCGAGCTTGGAGATAAACCAGCTTGTTGGCTCCCAGACGATACCCAGTGTATGGCTCTTGGCTGTTTCTGGTTGCAGACCTGGATTGGAGCCGCTTTCATATGCACTCCATGTGTTGCAGCCTTGTTTGAATTTGTCGTTGCAACGCTCTGGATCCTGGAATGGAATATACGCTTTTGCGATTTGCGTGGAGTTTTCAATCAAGGTTGGTGCACGGTTTTTGACCATAGGGACGGACAATTCAGTGTAGATAGATGCAGTGTTACGATTGCGGTCAACGCCGTCCTGGGCTTGAGCGGCGTGATACAGCTCGCCCGCGATGGATAATGGATCAGGGTGAGTCGCGAGAGTCTCACGACGTGCTTCTACGCCCGCCGCAAAACCTAAGGCGCCAGCTGGCAATTGCAACAAATCGCCAGTCAACTTAGCGTCCCATAATGCCATACTGGTTTTAAAGTCGCTGCTGCTGCCAGTGACGATTTTTTTGTATAGCTCAGCATTTTGTCCGTGACCACCGATGACAAAACTTCCGTCGATATAGGCGTTGACGAACGGTGTCTTGAGTAAGCCAGCGCTTGATTTTGCCGAGACTTTACTTTCGTTCAGCATCGCTGCTGTTTCCCAATCAAACTTGCCAACGACGCCTTTCATACCGACCAAATAGCGACCAAAATCAGTGGTCACATCTTGCCCTTGGCCAGGCAGATCTTTCAAGGAAGCGCGTACGCGCACTGTGCCATTACCACCAACGAGAGTTTTGCCTGTCACTGGATCGATCAGCTCTTTTGGATATTGTGGATGAGTGATAGGCAAAGCAGGGGTGTCTTGGCCGTTTTGACCAGCGAGCCAGTGGTAGGAGCCAGTGACCAAAGCTTTGTTTTGACTGACCATCACTTCGGCGAATGCAGATGTATCCGCGTTGATTTGCCAGGTTGCGCGGCTGGTTAAGCCGACACGATCAGTTTTGCCAGCAGCATTATAGTCGCCATCTTTTTTCTCATCGAAGACACAAGCTGTGCCTAGTGTGCCAGGGCCAAATACTGTGCTGGCTGGAACGAGATTGTGTTCTGGGCAGTTGTTGTTCAAGCTCTTGGTCATAAATTTACCAGTTGCTTTATCTGTCCAGTAAAGATTGCCTTCGCCGGTGTACAAACTACGTTTGTCTTTGTAGCCCCATGCGCGCAGATCGTCCGTGCCCAGGTAATCGCTGCGCTCTTTCAAGAACATCGGTTTGCGTTGACGTACGTCTAAAGTGGCGTAGGCATTGAAGTGATTTTCTGCCAGATTGCCGAAACCAAAGCTCGCGGTACTGCGACGTTGCTGTCCATCGCCAACTTGTGACTGTCCGTAAGAGCCGCTGATTTCAGCTCCCTCATAATTGTTGCGCAAAATAATGTTGACCACGCCAGCCATCGCTTCCGCACCGTAGATCGCAGAGGCGCCATCTTTCAAGATTTCGATACGCTCAACTGCGCCGACGGGAATGGAATTGAGATCGACGAAAGTAGATTGGAATTCTGGTTGCGCATAAGCCGCTAAGCGACGGCCGTTGATCAATGTGAGTGTCGCCTGACTACCCATGCCGCGCATATTAAGACTGGACGCGCCTGCGGTAAAACCATTGGTGCGGTTTTCATCTTGACCACCGATATTTTGCGCGACATTGCGCAACACTTCAGTCAGAGAGGTTGCACCACCACGGCTGATTTGTTCTTTGCTGATAACAGTGATAGGTGAGGCAGTTTCAACGGTGATGCGCTTCAGATTGGAACCTGTGATCGTGACACGTTGAAGTTTGGATTTTTCTTCCTGAGTTTTTGCAGGCTCTTCTGAGGTTGCGTTTGCTTGTGCAAAGGCGTGGCTGGAAAGGCTCAAAAAACTAATGCTTGCGAGTGCAAGGCAAAGACGATTTAGTTTCATTTTTATAATTTATCCTCAAGGGGGTAAAACGGATGGAGAGATTACAGGGAAGGGGAATTTGCAGTTAACTACAAATACTAGGACAATTAATGTTTGTCAAATGACATTATTTCAGATCGATTCAATAACATCAAATCATTTTGTGAAATGATTTATGCGTAAATGTTATATTGTGGCTGTCTTTTTGACTTCAATTTATTGAAAAATCTTAATGAAATCAGTGAGTTCTAGTGAAATTAACATGTAAACTCGAATTTCATACTTCGTTGTATTTATCACATATTTTCCATGGGTTTATTGACAATTATGTTTTTTTGTTCCAATTGAGTTTTTGTTCAAAAAAAACGCACCCGGGGAAGGGTGCGTTGTGGAAATTGCCGCTGTGCGTGGTTGACGCCAGCGGCTTTTTTGCATGTGTGAGCTTGGTAAGGTCTGCCATGCAAAAAACTAGCGAATGCTCTCTCGCTTACTGCTCTGTTTTAGAAACTCGCTTTGATCTGAACGCCAGAGAAGGCGCTATATCCATATACGCTGACGTAGATGTAAGTGCCGCCTGGTGGGTTGTTGATCGTGATGGTTTCGTTGCTGTCATTGCGTACTGAACGATATTGGTAGTTTGACGAGGTCGCCCAAGTGCTGGTGTTGAAATACAGGTCTGCATCGCCTGTTCCACCTGTGGTGGTGAAGACGATTTTTGTGGTGCCTGCTGGGACATAGAGATAGAAATAACTGTAGTCTCCGGCGCGGCCTGAGAGATTGCTGCGGGTGCAGTTTTTACCTAGCTCCTGGACGCTTGCACCGCTGCATTCTGTTGAAGCAAGGACGCTGACGCTGCGGCTGGTGGTGGTGCTGGCACCGCGATTGTCGGTGACGGTCAGGCTGACTTGATAAGTGCCTGAGGCAGCGTAGGTTTTCACAGGGTTTGCCAGAGTGGAGCTGGTGCCGTCGCCAAAGTTCCAACTGCGGCTGGCGATGCTGCCGTCGCTGTCGGTAGATTGGTCAGTGAAAGTGACGGCTAGGCCAGAGACGCTGGCGCTAAATTGCGCGACTGGCGGCACATTGGCTGGTGCTGTGACCGTGACCGTTTTGCTGACGCTGGTGGACGCTCCTTGATTGTCAGTGACTGTCAAGGTAACCGTATAGCTGCCTGCGGAGGCGTAAGTCTTAGCAGGATTGGCGGAGGTAGAGCTGCTGCCATCGCCAAAGTTCCAGCTGCGGGACGCAATGTTGCCATCACTGTCGGTTGAAGTGTCGCTGAAATTGACGGACAGATTGCTGACGCTTTGTGTGAAGCTGGCGACTGGCGGGAGATTGGCAGGTGGGGTAGTGCCACAACCGGGCGCATTTGGATTGCTAACGCACGGTAACCACGCCGTGAAGTCGTTATCCATGCTGGCGGACATGGTACTGCCGTTCATGTAAGTAGCATAGCCTGTGAAATTTCCGGGACGGAAATAGCCGAGGATATTGGTCACTTTGCTGCGCTGTTTTTCAAACATATAACGCACCGCGAGGTAGCCCCAGTTATACACGCGGGTAGTGCCTGAGTTGTAGTCGTTGTTGAAGATGGTGCTGAGTTTGTATGTGCCTGCAGCCGCTTGCTGTTTGGCCGCATCGTAAGAGAGATTGCGATAGCTGTAGGACATATATTCAGCAAAACCTTCTATCCACCACACTGAGTTGACACCCATCGCAGCATTGAAATCGCCATAGATATCGAAGCGGCCGTCGAGGTAGTGGACGTATTCGTGCGTCAGGTTCCAGATTTCAAATTGCGGCAATTTCCATTCGGCTTGATAGGCGATAAACCGTGGTTGATTGCCTGCAGCGGCGGGGTCACCTTCGAGGTACATACCACCGTTATTGGTGCTGATGCCAAAGATGGAGCCTGCATAGGTGGTGTAGTCTTTACTGCTGGCGAATACGACCATTTCGAGTTGGGTGTTGTTGTCGTTGGCGACGGGGATTTTTCCTGTTGCTGCTTGCGTGTGGAAGTAAGATTCTTCACCGCCGACGATGTTGCAGGTTTCTGTTAATTGCGCTGGTGTCAAAGCCTGAGCGCGAATGCGTAAGGTTGGGCTGCAGCTATGCTGAATCGTCAAAACGTTGGTCTCTAATTTGGTTTTGAAATCGCAGAGATTGTAGTAGCTGCAGTTGGCTTTGTCGTAGTAGTCGATCATCTCGCCTACACCTACCCACAGTGATGCGGTCGAGCCTGTGACATTGCTGCGATCGATCATTAATTTAGAGCGTGACTTCGCGAGATTTTTCAGACTGCTTCCTTCGGTGTACTGCAAGAAGCGCCCCAATTCACGACCCGCGTTCGCGACCAGATAGCCATAGTCGCCGCCCAGGTTGTTGAAATTGTTGTTCACGAAATTGTAGAGCGCATCGATGATGGACGTGTCGCTTTGTACCAGTGCTTTGAAATCATCATTTTGATGGCCACGGAACAGCACATTGAGCGCGCCATTGACTGAAGATTTCATCCACCAATAGGCGTTATAGCTGCTGTTGTAGCCATTGATCAGACGCTTGACGACGCTGTTCAAATAGCGCGCGTTTTCACCAGCGCTGTCGACCAGAGTCACGAACTCGGACAGCACTTCGCCGTGCGCATCGTTGACCAAACCAAAGTTGCCATTGTTGGCAAAGGCATCCATGGCGGCGCGGATGGATGTTTTGATTCCATTGCCATAAGGGCCTGTGTCGGCGCTGTGATACCAATTCACAAAATAGCCTGCACGCAGGAACAAAATCATTTGCAAGCTGCTGCCAGAATTGGTGCCGTCATAGCTGGACGCCGTGGTGCGGAAGGCGTCAGCGATGCTGACCATTTTGGCTTCGTTAAACACTTGTCCGGCGGTGGTGCCGGTGACATTGAATAACTGATTGATGCAATCGGTGGTGCTGGTTTTGACTGCATTCACTAAAGCGCTGCCACTATTGCTGGCGAAGACTTGGGTATCGCAGGCGGCAGCGGGAGCGCCCGCCATCAATTTGCCGTTGCTGAGCGTTGCTTTGCTTAGTTTGGATGGACGCGGTAAAGCGAGATTGCGCTCCGCTTCTGACGTGCCGTATTTGACACGCGCATTCAGTTGCGCTGGCACTTGTGGTTGGCGTTCGGCGGGGCTCAATTTACGCGATTGATGATGGCCACCAAATAATTCTGATTCTGTGCTACCGGCTTTGCGCACTTGCTGTGAGCTGGTTTCCAGTTGCTGACGCGGCGCTTTTGTAGGTTGTGCGGCTTGCGCGGAGCAATTGAGAAAAGCGATGACGAGTGATGCTGCGCTGATCGCGATGCGGGTTTGCACGCGCTTCGCTGTGGCTTGATGGTTTGTTTGAACGGAGAGCCCGCTGTCAGGCTCTCTGTGCATTTGTTTTCGAAGTTGTTTCATGATTAGCTCCAGGTCCGATGTGGACGATAAAATAGAGATGGAAAATCATCAGTCTGTTCATTGCGCAGGCGTGCAAGTCCCCCTCCGGTCAACAACCGGAATGCGACATGCGCTCTGCGCCAAATTGCTGTCAGTTTTTGTGCGAACGAGTACGTCCACGCGGCCTTGTGAGCAGCGGACAAACTTGTCGCTCAAATCTGCGGCAAATGGTTCAGGGCGAACAAACGAATGTGATGTGCTTGCTGGTATCTAAACCTAAGAATATGAAAGGCTCAGACCAACATGGGACAGACGCGTTTAAGCGCTGGAAGTGAAGTGTGCTGACATGTTTCCTCCTGTAGTTGATCGATGGCAGGACGCTCTAGCGCCTTCTTGTTGCCGCATTTTTGCAAGTAAGTGCAAATAAGTGCAAATTGAATTTGCTTAAATATATTACTAATATTTTGTTGAAATATCCGTAAAAATTTGTATCGATTTAGAGGGATTGTGTACTTCGTTGTTTTTTGGTGTGATGCGGCGCGGGATTAGGTGGATGTTGGGTAAAGCTGTGGTTTGGTCGGGGTTAAAGATGGGGTTGTTGTGATTTGTTTTTTGCGTGAAGTTGAGTTTCACCGTTGATCACCAGTAAGAGCAAAAATCACAAGCAACCGCAAAAATCACCAGCAAAACGAAGCACAAAATAAGCTGGCGAATGACCGATGATGTCGCCCTAAACAATCCTTTGTCCGATAGCGGGCGCGGCTGAGACGAGCACTCTAAATTTTATTCCTATGCTGTATTGATGACCACAACGAAGCCAAGATAAAGGTCACGCCCACCAGACCGGTCACGATCTCGGGGACGTGATAGTTGATGCTGGCGAACATGATGACTGCTAATGCGCCGATCGCATAGTGCGCACCGTGTTCCAAATAGATGTAGTGATCCAGCGTGCCTTGATGAACCAGATAGACGGTGAGTGAGCGTACAAAGAATGCGCCTATGGCTAAGCCTAGCATGATGACGACCACGTCACTGGTAATTGCAAACGCACCGATGACGCCGTCGAATGAGAACGATGCGTCTAAGACTTCCAGATAAAGAAAACCGCCTACGCCACCTGTTTTGATGGCGCTGCCAGCGTCGATCTTATGTTCAGATTCAAGTAAGCTGCCGATCAGGTCAACGCCGACATAGACGATGATGCCCCAGATACCAGATAGCATGACTGCGTATTTGAGTTGGGCGACTACCGAGGAAGTGGCGAGCATCACGACGCATAGTGCGATCAGAATCGGCACGGATTTGACCCGACCTATGCGCGCGAATTTAGCTTCAAGTGCGCCTAGCCAATGCAATTCTTTTTCATGGTCGATGAGGAAATTGAGGAAAACCAAGAGCAAAAAAATCCCGCCAAACGCGGCGACTTCTGCATGGTGTGCACTTAAATGTGCGGAGAAGGATGCGGGGTGGTGGAGTGCCAGATTCCAGACTTCGCTTAAATTCAGATCAGCCGCAACAGCAACGATGAGCAAAGGGAAAACCAGACGCATGCCGAAGACGGCGATCAGCATTCCCAGCGTCAAAAAAATTCTTTGCCAAAACGCATTCCAATGTTTGAGCACAGAGGCGTTGACCACCGCGTTGTCAAATGAAAGCGAGACTTCCAGTGTCGCCAGTATCAAGGAAACGCCAATCGCCGCACCTGCCGCCGTCATGCCGCCATGCAGATAACCCCAATAGCCTGCTAAACCCAAGCAAACCAAAGAAATGTAAATGGAAAAACGAAAATGCTGCATGGCTCACTCGATTTGATTCAATAAAGTGAGAGAGTGCCATACAAGGGGATGAAGAACAAGGATGAATCTTCATCCTTGCGATCGTCAATGTCACAAGTCCAGCGACGGACTGAGGGCGCCCGTACTTAACTCAGTTCCGCAACGGTATTTTGTTGCGGAGATTGCCGGATCAATTGCTTGAGCTCGGGCAGGCATGAACCGCAATTGGTACCGCAGCGCAGTTTGCTTTGCAGCAGGCTGAGGCGTTCTTTGTCGTTGCCAGAACATGTGATCAGCGTCGCTTTGACTTTGTCTTCGCTGACGTTAAAACAGGTGCAGACTTGCTTGCTGGCTTTGCCGTCTGCTTTACCGACATCACTGGCTTTGTTTTGACGTAAGAGTTGTAAGCTGTTGGCGACGTGTTCCTGATTGATCAGCAAGTCTTGCAGCCAGGCTTCGGCTTGGACGTCGCCAGCTAAGGCGAAGGCGTGCAGGTGAACTTGGTTTTTTTCTCGTTGCAAACGCAGGTGTCGTGCAGTGGCGCGTGTCGGGTCGCGATAATGCAGGATGTCTGGCTCGTGCAAGCCTAAGCTGGCGAGTAGCGCTTCTAATGCCTGCGGCTCTGGCGTGCAGTGATGAGCGGCACGAAACAAGATGCCTTGTTGTTCGCGGCCAAATAAAACGCTGCTGGCAAAATCAAATCGCGCAAAATGCGAGCGCAATCTTTGTTGGACTGTGAGGATGTCGCAGGCATCAAAATTAACCATCGCAACAAATTGCCACGCGACTTGCACTTTGCTGATGTTGACAGCGCTGTATTTAAGCTCGGGTTGTTTGGAATCGGGATCAAAGGCGGACAAGCTCAGACCATTCACGCCCAGGTGTCGTTGTTTCCGGCCATCGGCAAGTTGCGATTGTCCACCTAGAAATTCTTCACCCCAATGCATGGCGATAAACGCCTGCCCCGATTTAAGCTGATCGCTGGCGCGTGCTTTGAGCCATTGCGTGCCGCGCGCATTGCTGACAGCGACCAACTCACCCTCATTGATAAAGCGTCGCGCCATATCGCGTTCTGCCATTTCTATGCAAGGCTCAGGCGCGTGCGCATACAGTTGCGCCACTGTGCCAGTGCGACTCATGCCATGCCATTGATCGCGCAGGCGTCCGGTGTTGAGCACGAAGGGATGGCGCGGTGAAGTTTTTTCTTGCGGTGGGCGATAGGCCTGATTGATAAAACGGGCACGGCCATTCGCGGTCGCAAATTGTTGGTCTTGATACAGACGAGCAGTGCCACTCGTTGCGCCTTGCGGATAAGGCCACTGCTGCGGGCCTTGTTGTTCCAAGATGGCGTAAGACAAACCTGTGATGTCGAGGTCACGTCCGCGTGTGCTGTCTCTATGTTCGTTCCAGATTTGCTCTGGTGTGGTGTACGCAAAATCGGGTAAATCTTGTTTGCCTGCTGCGCGCAATTTGTCTGATAAAGCCTGTGCGAAACGTGCTGCAATTTCCCAGTCGTGCATGGCAGCGCCGGGCGCAGGTAATGCGGCGCGGACACGTGAAATGCGACGTTCAGAATTGGTCACCGTGCCCGATTTTTCTGACCAGGTGCTGGCAGGTAGCAGAATGTCGGCATACGCGACCGTGGCAGTGTGTTGATACGCTTCTTGTACAATTACGAGCTCGGCTTTTTCCAGTGCGGCGCGAATCAAAGCTTGATCGGGCATGGATTGCGCAGGATTGGTGCAGACGATCCAGATGATTTTGATGCTGCCGTCGCGCACTGCTTCAAATAATTCCACCGCGGTTTTCCCGGGCTGTGCGGGGACATCCTTGACACCCCACAGTGCCGCGACTTCGGCTCTATGCAGAGGATTATTCAGATCGCGATGGCCCGACAAGAGATTGGCCATGCCGCCGACTTCGCGGCCACCCATGGCATTCGGTTGTCCAGTTAATGAGAACGGGCCTGCACCGGCTTTGCCGATTTGTGCAGTGGCTAGATGTAAGTTAATTAGCGCCGTATTTTTTGCCGTGCCCGATGTCGATTGATTTAAGCCCTGACAATACAAAGACAGCGTCGCTTTCGATTGCGCGAACCAATGCGCTGCCTGTGTTAAATCCGCTTCGGTGATGCCGCAGGTTTGTGCCACCATCGCCGGTGTGTAGTTGCGCAGTGTTTGTTTGAGCTCGGCAAAGCCTTCGGTGTGCTCGCTAATGAAGGTAGTGTCGATCAAATCATCCCACAGACAAATATGCAGCATGCCATTGAACAGAGCGACATCGGTGCCCGGCAAAATCGCCAGATGCAAATCAGCTTCTTTGGCAGTATCGGTGCGACGTGGATCGACCACGATCACTTTTAGATCGGGATTGCGTTCACGTGCGGCTTCGATGCGGCGATATAAAATTGGATGCGCGTAGGCGGTGTTAGAGCCAGCGATAAAAATCACGCCAGCGTGATCAATATCTTCGTAACTGCAAGGCGGCGCATCGGCGCCCAAACTTTGCTTATAGCCCGCCACCGCGCTCGACATGCACAGGCGCGAATTGCTGTCTATGTTATTAGTGCCGATCAAACCCTTCGCCAGCTTGTTGAAGACATAGTAGTCCTCGGTCAGCAATTGTCCCGAAATATAAAATCCTACGCTGTCCGCGCCATGTTGCGCGATGGTGCTGGTAAAGCGATCTGCCATGGTGGCGATGACTTGCTCCCAATCTTGCGCCTGCAGCGGCATATCGCGCGTTGTCCGCACACTGGGATACAAAGCGCGCACTTGTTGTTGCAACACAGGCTGCGCGCTCAGATGCAAATTGCTGCCTTTGCTGCAGAGCTTGCCGAAGTTGGCAGGGTGCGCAGGATCACCTCGAACACCCGTGACTTGCTTGCCATCGGATTCAATCAGGACACCACAACCTACACCGCAATAGCAACAGGTGGAAGGTGTTTCGGACAGTGGGTGAGTTTGATGCATAAGAACTTAAGACTCGATGGCCAGGGTGAGTAATTCGTGGCTATTCAGATAGACCTGATCGGCTTCTAATCGCACGCTAAATTTCTGTGTGCAGCCCTCGTCCGGTGTCACCGCGCAACCACTTGGTAATTCGATGTTCCAGTTATGCAAAGGGCAGGCGACACGTTCGCCAAACACGATGCCTTGCGACAAAGGCCCGCCTTTGTGCGGACACTTATCGAGCAACGCAAAGACTTTGCCTTCGGCATTTTTGAATATCGCAACGTCGCGTGCAGCTTGACGTTTGACGACGCGCGCACCGAGTGTGGGGATGTCGTCAATATGACAGATGGCTTGCCATTCTTGGGTCATGATGTTTCCTTTTGAATTATGTTTTCAACTCAACAAACGCTCAAACTGCCGCGTATCCACTTGCGCCTTCTCTGGCTCGTGCCATGGATCGGCTTCGTCTTCCAGTGAGAACAAAAGTCGTTGATACAGCTCTTTGCGTTTCTCTGAGTTTTCTAAGATCTGCTGTTTGACATAGTCCAGGCCGACGCGGGCCAGATAGTGAACCGTGCGTTCTAAGTACCAACCCTCTTCGTGATACAGTTGCAAGAATGCGCCTGTGTATTCCATGACTTCTTCATGTGTTTTGAGCTTGACGAAAAATTGCGCGACTTCGGTTTTGATCCCGCCATTGCCGCCGACATAGACTTCCCAGCCCGAGTCCACGCCGATCACGCCTACGTCTTTGATGCCCGCTTCTGCACAATTGCGCGGGCAACCTGAGACCGCCAGTTTGACTTTATGTGGTGAATACATGCGGGCCAATTCGCGCTCTAATTGTTGTCCCATCAGTGTGGAATTTTGTGTGCCGAAGCGGCACCATTCGCTGCCTACGCAAGTCTTCACGGTGCGCAAACCTTTAGCGTAGGCGAGGCCCGATGGCATGCCTAAATCTTGCCACACGCCGCGCAAGTCTTCTTTCTTTACTCCTAGCAAATCGATACGCTGACCGCCTGTGACTTTGACCGTGGGGATTTTGAATTTATCGACCACGTCGGCGATGCGGCGTAATTCGGAAGCATTGGTCTCACCGCCCCACATACGCGGGATGACAGAATAAGTGCCATCTTTTTGTATGTTCGCGTGCGAACGTTCGTTGATGTAACGCGATTGCGGATCGTCGATGGCTTCTTTCGGCCAAGTCGAAATCAAGTAGTAGTTGAGCGCAGGACGGCAACTAGCGCAACCGTTGGGCGTGCGCCAATCTAAAGTTTTTTGTACTTGCGCGATGGTGAGCAAATGCTGTTCTTTGATCGCTTCGCGTACAGTATGATGCGAATGCTCGGTGCAAGCGCACATGGCTTTTGCCTTGGGCGTAGCGGAATAATCACCACCGGCAGTGAACATAATAATTTGCTCGACCAATCCAGTGCAGGAGCCGCACGAGGCGGATGCCTTCGTGTGTTTGCGCACGTCGTCGAGTGTGAATAAACCTTTTTCTTTGATCGCTTTGACGATGGTGCCTTTGCAGACGCCATTGCAGCCGCAGACCTCGGCACTGTCTGGCATGCTTGCTGCCTTGGTGTGGCCTTCGTGGCCGACGTCGCCTGTGTTCGATTCGCCGAACATTAATGAGTCACGGATCTCGGCGATGTTTTTTCCTTCGCGTAGCAATTTGAAATACCAACTGCCATCGACCGTGTCGCCATACAAACAAGCGCCGATCAATTTGTCATCTTTGATGACGATTTTTTTGTACACGCCGCCGATAGGGTCGGACAAAATAATTTCTTCTGTGCCTTTGCCGCCAGTGAAGTCGCCAGCAGAAAATAAATCAATGCCAGTCACTTTGAGCTTGGTTGAAGTGATCGAACCTTGATAGCGACCAATACCAAAATTGGCGAGGTGATTGGCGCAGACTTTCGCCATTTCAAACAAAGGCGCGACCAGGCCATACACTGAGCCACGATGATTGACGCATTCGCCTACGGAGTAAATGCGTGGGTCATAAGTTTGCATGGTGTCGTTGACGACGATGCCGCGATTGCAGTAGAGACCTGCCGATTCCGCTAATGCTGTATTGGGACGTATACCGACCGCCATGACGATCAGTTGTGCCGGAATTTCTAAACCATCGGTGAAGCGGATCGCTTTGACATGACCGTGCTCGTCGCCCAAAATCGCTTCGGTATTTTTTTCAATTAAAAACTTCAGTCCGCGATCTTCGAGAGACTTTTGCAGCATTTTTCCGGCGACGACGTCGAGCTGGCGTTCCATTAACCACCCGGGTAAATGCACCACCGAGACTTTCATGCCGCGCATTTTTAAACCATTCGCCGCTTCTAGTCCTAGCAGACCACCACCGATGACGACGGCATGCGTGTGCTTTTCGGCAGACGCAATCATGGTGTTGGTGTCGTGGATGTCGCGATAGGCGATCACTCCTTGCAAATCTTTGCCGGGAACGGGCAACATAAACGGAGTGGAGCCAGTCGCCAGTAACAGCCTGTCGTATTCGGTTTCCATCCCATCTTCAGCTATCACAACGCGGCGACGTCGATCGATCTTGACGATCTTTTTGCCCAGATGCAGTGTGATGTTATTGTCGGCATACCAGTCCACATCATTGAGCATGATGTCTTGTATGGTTTGTTCGCCAGCTAAGACGGGCGACAACAAAATACGGTTGTAGTTGGCATAAGGCTCTGCGCCAAAGACCGTGATGTCATATAAATCTGGCGAGATTTTTAATAGCTCTTCCAGAGTACGCACACCTGCCATGCCGTTACCAACCATTACTAATTTCATCTTCTTCATGCCCAGCTCCTTTTTTTACTCTTGACTCCTTCCTTAGCAAAAGCAATGCCAGTTCATTTTGTTGATCAAAATGCCGCCGCAAAAAAGTGCACGGGCATCGTGATGGTGCAGCGTGGCGCCAGTAGGCGCGCCGTTCTGGATAGTGTGAGGAAAATGGTGCACGGCGTCTGTTCGCATCGCCTTGAAGGTGCATTTATCAATGGTAAGACCAGTGCCTCGGCTAAATGCGTGCGAAATTTTGCACTTGCTTGTACTTATTTGCACTCAATGAGTGCGCATCGAAATTAATTTTGGTGCACTGCGCGAAAATGGAGCGATGCTTTTTTGTATAGTGCGATGTGTGATCTGCATCGTTTGACATTATTTGCGCCGTCCTTGTGCGTCTGTAGCGAGGGCGTTGCACAGTTTTGTATCATCAGAACAAGTGGTATGGCTGGCGGTGGCATGGCTCTTGCAATTGGGAGTGAGAATTTCATTTCTCTTTGGAGTCACTATGCAAACAAATGCGCGCACCAATTCGTTCTGGAAAGCAGGACATACGCCGACTTTATTGTCGGCCTTCTTTTATTTTGATCTTAGCTTTATGGTGTGGGTCTTACTTGGTCCGCTCGCGATTCAGATTTCGAAAGACTTAAGTTTGTCGCCTGCACAAAAAGGCTTGATGGTAGCGACACCTTTGTTGGCGGGTGCCTTGTTGCGTATCGTCATGGGGATTTTGGTCGATCATCTCAAGCCAAAAAAAGCGGGATTGATAGGGCAAGTGATCGTCATTCTAGGTTTGCTGTGGGCGTGGCTGGGAAATGTGAATAGTTATGAGCAATTGCTGTTATTAGGGATCGTTTTGGGCGTGGCTGGTGCTGCGTTTGCCGTGGCTTTGCCGCTCGCGTCGCGCTGGTATCCACCTGAACATCAGGGCACCGCCTTGGGTATCGCCGGAGCGGGCAATTCTGGCACCGCATTCGCCGCTTTGTTTGCGCCGGCTTTGGCGATCAGCGTTGGCTGGCACAATGTGTTTGGCTTGGCGATTATTCCTTTGCTGGTGGCGTTGGTGGTGTATCTGGTGTTCGCCAAAGATGCGCCGGGTGAGGTACCCGCGAAATCTCTGGCGGAATATTTGTCGGTGTTGAAGGATAGGGACGCTTGGTGGTTTATGTTTTTTTATAGCGTGACCTTTGGCGGCTTTTCTGGTTTGGCTTCATCACTCACGATTTATTTTCATACGCAATATGGATTGTCACCTGTCACTGCGGGATACTTCACCGCAGCCTGTGTGTTTGCTGGTTCTCTGGTGCGGCCATTGGGTGGACGGATCGCGGATCGTATCGGTGGTATCAAAACCTTGACGGTGATGTATGTGGCAGCGAGTGCTTTATTATTTGTCGCCGCAACGGGTTTGCAATCGGCAGGCGCGGCGGTGGTGGTTTTTGTTGGCGCCATGCTGGCCTTGGGTACTGGGAACGGCGCTGTGTTTCAACTGGTGCCACAACGCTTCCGTAAAGAGATGGGCGTGATGACAGGTTTGGTTGGCATGGCCGGTGGTATAGGCGGATTTTATCTGGCATCGAGCTTAGGCTATGCGTATCAGGCAACGGGAAGCTATCAAATGGGATTAAACTTATTCGCTAGTCTGGGCATCATCGCTGTGGTGGGTCTGTCGCTAGTCAAACAACGCTGGCGCACGACCTGGGGTTCGGCGGCGATGACGACGGCGAAGATTTAATTTTTCTAACGGGATAGGCATGCCACTCCTTATCAGCACAGGTCATTATTCCACCGCAGGTTCTCGTTCTCGTAACGAGGACTTTGTGGGTATGGTGACGCCGAATGAGCCTGAACTCAGTAGCAAGGGCATGATTGCCGCTATCGCTGATGGTGTGTCCGGTAATGAAGGTGGGCGCGAGGCATCGGAGTATGCGGTGCGTGGTTTGCTGACCGATTATTATGCGACGCCCGACACTTGGGAGATTACCACGGCGCTCGATAAGATCATGGTGGCGATCAATAGCTGGGTGCAGCAGCAAGGCAGTGTACGGCGTGAGCTGGCGGGCATGGCGAGCACCTTGACCGGCCTAGTGCTGCGCGGGCGCATGTATTACAGTGCCCACGTCGGCGATACGCGCTGCTATTTATATCGTGCTGAGAAACTGCAAAAGCTGACGCAAGATCACGTCTGGGACCGACCCGAAATGCAGCACGTATTGACGCGCGCCATCGGCATGGATACGCGCCTCGCGGTCGATCACGGCATGGGCGAATTAAAGCAAGACGACGTGTTCTTGCTCGCCAGTGATGGCGTCTGGGCTGCAATGAGTGAATATGATTTGACCGCCTTGTTGCAGCAAGTGGCGAACCGTGGTTTAAGCGCAGAGGCGGCGAGTCAAGCTCTGTGCGAACACGCGATCAAAGAAGGCTCGCAAGATAATTGCAGTGCGATTGTGTTGCGCATCGACGCCTTGCCCGAAGGTGATTTGCGCGATGCTTTATCCGAGATAAAAAATCTGCCCGTGCCACCGCGTTTAAAAGTCGGACAGACGATTGATGATTATGTGGTGGAAGAGCTATTGCATAGTTCGCGCACCACCTTGGTGTATCTGGTCAACGATGCTGCGCATCATCGCAAACTGGTGTTAAAAACCCTGCACCCAGATCGTGCCAACGACAACCATGAATGCACAGCATTCGCGCACGAAGCCTGGCTTGCCAAGCGCGTGGTCGCTCGATTTTTTCCGCAAGTGATTACGCCCGAACACCGGCATTTTTTATACTACCTGAGCACATGGCATGCCGGTGATTCTTTGCAGAGTCGTCTCGATAACGGGCAACACTTCACAGTGCCCGATGCGATTAATTATGGCTGCAAACTGATACGCGCCATCGCCGCGCTGCACCGACGCAGCATTATTCACCGCGACATCAAACCAGCCAATGTGCATCTGGGCGATGATGAAGAAATCCGCATTTTAGATTTGGGCGTGGCGCAGTCAGGCTTTGATGCCGACACCAAAGACCTCGCTCACACTTACTTAATGGCAGGGACGCCATCGTTTCTGGCACCCGAACAATTTTTATCCTCAGGCGCATCACGTGCCACCGATATTTATGCCACTGGCGTCACGCTCTACTACTTACTGACGCGCCACTATCCCTACGGCGAAGTCGAAGCCTTCCAAAGACCCAAATTTGGCGACCCCATCGCGCCCACCCGCTATCGCCCCGATCTGCCCGAATGGTTAGAACACGTACTACTCAAAGCCGTCGCCCGCGACCCCAAACAGCGTTTTGAAACCGCCGAAGAATTTCTGCTCGCGATGGAAAGAGGCGCAGCACGACCGCTACCAGCCCCTCTCAAGGCACCATTATTGGAACGCGATCCAGCCAGCCGCTGGCGTGCCGTGGCGATCTGTGCGATGGTGCTCAATCTTCTGTTGTTGTATGTGCTGATCGTGCGTTAGTCGTTGGTTAGTGTGAAGCGCTGCCTCCTTCATTTCGCTGTCTTTTAATGAGAGTATCCACAGCGCCAACTGCAGTGCTTCTTCTTCGTTGACATGCGTATTCGCAGGCATAGGCCGCCATCCCCACGTACCCCAACTTCCCTCTCGAATTTTTTTGCTAAGCCTTTCGTTTGCTTTGCTTTGACTCGCATAGCTTGTCGCAACGGCGATGAAACTTGGGCCAATTTTCTTTATGCTAATCGCATGACAATTGAAGCAGTTTTTTTCAGTGGCAAGCTGTTCACTCGCATTAGCGTCGACGAGGTGTAGCGAAAAGCAGAACGCGATGACGCTCGCAGCCAACACCGGTGCGCGGGATGTGTTTTTGCGGGTTGGTTTCGTGTTGTTCATAGCCGTTTCTCTTTTCTGATAACCCAAGCCCTGACTAATCCGAAAAGCAAGGAATATGTGCGGATCTCAGCGTGGTTGAGGCGCTGGAAAATCGATTCGTCGACGATATTATTTTGCCTTGCCCATGACCATAGCAATAAGGCGCAGCGTCGTTTTTTAGGAATTTGATGTAAGCACGACCAGGCATTGCGTAAGCGCATTTGAGAACTTGGTTCCACGATCAGCAGATAGCCATTCGGCTTGACGGCGGCCCACAATTGCATCAAGGCCTGTGCACGGTCTGGCAAGACGGCCAGTAGTGAACAGGCTGAAATAACATCCGCTGCGCCTAGTTTATTGGACGCTAGTTGGGTTAACTCCGACAAGTCTGCGACCCTAAATTGTGCTTTGAATTGAGTAGGGTTTTGTGCGAGGTTTTCTGCGATCACCGTTGCCATCGCAATCGATGCCACGGATGGATCTATCCCCAAGGCATGATAGCCATGCTGTGCAGCGAAACGCGTAACCAAGCCTGGTCCGCAGCCGACATCGATCCAGCTTTTTTGATCACCAATCGGCAATAGCTGAACCGCCTGGCGATGCAAGTCCATGTAAAACGGCGCGGCCTGTAACCAATTAAAAAGTTTTGCACTCATGGCGCTCATGGCTTAGCTCGCGCGTTGCTTGTGGCATTGCGAGGTAAGCCGCGTACCAGAATGATGATAAAAATAATCGGCAAGAAAGCCGCTGTCGTGACCTGAGAGAGCGTCACATCGCCGCGCCAAAGGTAGAGCAGAGTTACGCACCAATCGATAGCCTGAACGCCTACCATGGCTTTGATCCACGCTACAGAGGCGCTAGGATTGCCACCTAATTGATTTGAAGCCAGCCACATGCCATAGGCAAACGCCAAAAATCTGGCTGCCATCATCCCGAATAGCCAATTAGTCCAGCCTGGCGCTGGTGCCAGCCCTAGGCTTTTCGCGCTTAGTTCTGGGAGTAGCAGGAACGCAATTCCCAGCACAGCTTGTACGATGGCGATAATGCGTAGGGTGACAATTAAAAGTTTGCTCGGCATGATATGACCTCAAAGAAAGTGACACGACAATATAGGACTTACGCAAAACAGACGCTGGCGTTGTTGTGTTCCCTTGCAGGGCGCGATAGCACAAGCATGTGCTATCTGCTACGTGGGCAAGCAGCATGCTGCTTGAATTCCCCACTGCGCCCTCGCCGTGCAATTGCACTGTCTTCGGCTCCACGCCTAGCCAGCGCAATTTTGCGTAAGTCCTACAGTAAATGTGAAGAAGGCTTTTGATAAGAAAATCACGAAACACTTGCCAATATACGGAATCAACTATACATTGGGAAGTAGTTACCATTTGTATAGTGTTAGAAATTAATCGCAGGAGTCATGCCATGGCAAAACAAGAAGTCGATCAGACCAATACTAAGATTGACTCCAATGTCAGTGACAGTACCCACGAAGAAGGTGTATGTGAAACCACATGCCCAGTACAAAGCGCCGCCATCATCCTGGATGGAAAATGGACCACGCTCATCATTCGTGAACTATTGTCCGGAAAGAAGAGGTATTCAGAATTGCAGCGTGCTTTGCCGGGAATCAGTCCAAAGATGTTAGCAAAGAGGCTGTTGTTTCTGGAGGAAAGGGGAATTCTGCGAAAAACCATCTATCCCGTGATTCCGCCGAAGACCGAATATGAGTTAACCGAATTAGGTTATGCCATGCGTCAATTAATTGCTGCAATGGCGACGTTTGGCAAGTTAGTTCAAGCCTGAGCACTGACAATTGATTCTAATGAATGGCCATGAAATGAGGTCTTCTGCGACCCCAAACAAGGTTTTGAAATCAGCTAAGAAATTCTATTGGCAATGGAAAGAGGTCAGCAAGATCACTCCCCCACATCACAAAAATCACCGTGATTTGAACGCGACCCGGCGAGCCGTTAGCGCGCTGAACGGGACAGTAGTCGAAGTGCGTGTTTTCTTTTAAAAACAGAGCATCACTTCCTAAATTCAAATTGTCTTATTTGAAATGACTTGTTAAAATGTTTATTGCAATGAGTTCAATTGTTGCATTGCGCTTTCTGACATTGATAACTTCCCTCGACTTGCTTCTACCTCACTATGAAAACACTTCGCCGTTCCACCCTGTCGATTGCCACGCTGCTGCTCCTGAGCGCTTGTGGTGGTCAGATTGATTCCGTTTCCACACAAAAGAAAAGCATGCAGGCTGCGCCAGAATTAGCTATTGCAGCGGCTCCAGCTGATGCGAGTTTTCCTGAACCGCGAGCCAATTACACTATTGCGCACAGCGAGGTCGGCGTGACAGTCACACATATCACCAGCAAGGTCGCCACGGTCGTCAAGAGCGCGACACGTTTGCAGTTTTCCGACATGAGCATGAATTTGCAAGTAGCGCAAAACGCCAAGACCATCGCAGAAAAAGACCTCAATTCCCTCATTGATTTATACATCGCCTTCTTCAACCGTGCTCCCGATGCCGACGGTCTTAATTACTGGATCAATAGCATCAAGAGCGGAACAAGTTTGGATCAAATCGCCGCCAGTTTTTATCAAGCAGCCTTAGCATATCCGGTGCAAACAGGCTATAGCGCTAACATGAGTAACGAAGATTTTGTGCGCATCATCTACAAAAATGTATTGGGACGCACGGGTACAACGGCACCTAATGACAGCGAAGTGAAATACTGGGCAGATGATATTCGCAATGGCAGCCCGAAGAGCAAACTGATCAACACCATGCTGGTCTCGGCGCGCACCTTTGCCAGCGACAAAGAATGGGGCTGGGTCACGACCCTACTCAACAACAAAGTCGCAGTCGGCAAATACTTCGCGATTGAACAAGGCTTGAACTACAACACGCCAGAAGACTCGATCACGAATACCATGAAGATGGTAGCGTTGATTACACCGACGGACGTAGCAGCCGCCAAGAAGACTTTGGCTTTGAGTGAGACTGCATTGAATCTATCGTTGAGCTCAGGATCGGGGCAGGGGCGGATGTTGGATTGTTTTAATCCTAGTTTGTATGCGGTGGGAAATCGCATTCTCCAAGAGGATGCGGACTACAAGGATGCGCAGTACCGAGGAATTCGTTCTGATAATTATAGTATTGTGAGCTCGACATTTAAGGGTATGAATGTTCTGGAAATGAAGGGGATTAGGACAAGTACGGGAACGTTTCCCTATGCATATACTTATACCGATCCGATCAAGACTTACTTAGGGCTTGGAAAAGATGAGTTGATTTTTTACGGAGATGAAGAAAGAGAGTATAGGGATGCAAAGGGTAATCTTGTTAACGATGCACAGGGAAATGCAGTAAAAATTCGAACACTATACAGCCCTGCGTTGCGATTGCCATTCAATTTGGCTGTCAATGAAAGTTTGATACAGAATCATGTGACAATCGAAGAAAATGCAACTTCAAATGAGAAAATCTCAGAAAGCAAAGATCGTTTTACGGTTACCTTTCTTGGCATAGAAGAGATCTCGGTTCCACTCGGGCGTTTCAACGCGTGTAAATTGCAGTATCAAAATTCCAGCACGCCGCCTTGGCCGGACACGATCACCTATAGTTGGTATGTTGCTGAAGGCCCTTACCGGGGGCTGAATGCGCGACTGTTTGTTGAAGGTCGTTGGCTAACCGAAGCGAGCAAGTTCAATTTAACTAAGTAGTAGTCAAAGTTCGTTTGCCACCGAGTGTTGAACCAATCAGGGGACATCCACTACAATGTCCCCAATTAAACTCAAAAAAGTCCGCACCCCATGGCCAGACTGCCGCGCCTTGTTATTCCTCATCAGCCGCATCACATCACCCAAGCGGGCATAGAGGGCAGGACTATCTTTGTCGATAGTGCTGATTACACCGTGTTTCTTGATTGGTTAAAGCAAGCGGCTAAGCAGTTTGGGGTGGCGATTCATGCTTATGCGGTTTTGCCTGATCGTGTGCATTTGTTGGCGACACCCAGCGATGAGCTTGGATTGGGGAAAATGATGCAATGGTTGGGGCGCTACTATGTCCCGTATTTCAATGCCAAATATAAGCGTAGCGGCTTGTTGTGGCAGGGACGTTTTAAGGCGACGGTGATTGAGGCGGAGCAGTTCTTTTTGCCTTGCTGTGTTTTGATCGAAGAAATGCCCGTGCGTTTGCATCTGACGCAAGATGCCAGTCACTATGCCTGGTCTAGCTGCCAGCATCATTTGGGTGCGCGCACTGACGCGTGGTTGGCGGGGCATGCGATGTATTGGGGCTTGGGGAACACACCGTTTCAACGCGAAGCCGCCTATCGTGAAATGCTGGAACGTGGTTTGTCTTCTCAACATTTCAATGCGATCCTAGGCGCAACCAGCAAAGCCTGGGTGCTGGGTTCTGATCAATTTAAAACCGAGATGGCGAAGCTGACGCAACGGCGCGTGGAGCCTGCGCAGCGTGGGCGGCCGCGCAAGCAGGCTTCGTTGAATTAACTAAGTTCCGCAATGACATTGTCGCTTGTTAAGCAACGCTCTTTTCTGGATGCGATTGCCGTTGATAAAGGAACTCCAACACCTTGCTGCGGTATTGCGCATAACGGGCGTCATTTGCCAGCTCTAGCCGTTGGCGTGGACGCGGGAGCTTGACGTCCAATATCTCGCCTATGGTAGCCGCAGGGCCGTTAGTGAGCATCACGATTTTATCGGACAGCAACACCGCTTCGTCGACATCGTGGGTCACCATCACCACCGTCGATTGGGTCTTGGCGACGATGTCGAGTAAGGCGTCTTGCAAATTGGCGCGGCTTAAGGCGTCGAGTGCGCCGAAGGGTTCGTCCATCAATAAAACTTTTGGTTCTATCGCCAGAGCACGGGCGATGCCGACGCGCTGCTTCATGCCGCCAGAGATTTCGTGCGGGCGCTTTTTTTCTGCGGGCAGTAAGTTGACGAGGGCGAGCGCTTGCATGCTTCTTTCAATCAGCATGGCCTTGTTTTCGGTCGCACCAAAGACGCGCTCGACCGCCAGATAAATATTTTCAAAGCAGCTTAACCACGGCAAGAGCGAGTGGTTTTGAAAGACCATGCCACGCTCTGGCGACGGCCCGGCGATCTCGCGATTCGCACAGAGCAGAGTGCCGGAGGTGGCGGTCGTTAAGCCAGCGAGCAAATTGAGCAGTGTTGATTTGCCGCAGCCGGAATGTCCAATCAGGCTGACAAATTCGCCTTTGGCGATACACAGATGGATATCACGCAGCGCATGAAAACTGGTTTGGCGCGTGTTGAACACCATCTCCACGTGCTGAATTTCTATGTACTTCGAATCCTTTGCGTTCTTTTCTGAGTTGGTGTTGTTCATGATGAAGCTCCTGTTTCTGCATAGCTTAATGTGCGTGCTGCGGCGATTAAAATTTGCTCCAAGATGACACCGACTAAGCCAATCACGACGATGGCGATGATGATGTGCGCGACATTCAAATTATTCCATTCATCCCACACCCAGAAGCCGATGCCGACGCCGCCGGTGAGCATCTCGGCTGCGACAATCACGAGCCAGGCGGTGCCGATAGCAAGGCGTACACCGGTGAGCATATAGGGCAAAACGCTGGGCAATAAAATACGCGTTAAGATCTTCCATTCAGACAGGTTGAGCACACGTGCGACATTCATATAATCTAGCGGCACACTGCGCACGCCTGCCGCCGTGTTGATGATCATGGGCCAAATTGAGCAGATAAAAATCGCCCAAATTGCAGCCGGATGCGCCGCTTTAAACACTAGCAATCCAATTGGTAACCACGCCAGCGGCGAGACTGGTTTGAGTAAGCTGATGATGGGATTGCACATGTCCGACAGAAAGCGAAATCGGCCTATCATTAAACCCATAGGAATCCCAATCAGCGCCGCCAATCCAAAGCCCAAGCCCACACGCTTGAGCGAGGCGTAGATATTCCAGCCTATGCCCTGATCATTCGGACCGTTCTGATAAAACGGATCGGAAAATACCTTGATCGCTTCCATTAAC
>JACQDW010000126.1 GCA_016200845.1 Burkholderiales bacterium
CTGGCGAGGGCGCGCTCTAGTTGTACTTGGTCGGTGGCGAGGTTGTTGGCGACTTGTTGCAGTTCGGCGGCGATGGCGAGTTTGCTGGCTTGCTGTTGCAAACTTGCTCGTTTTAGGGTGCTTAATCGGGTGGCGATGTCGATCAGTTCTTCTTGTTTTTGTTGGGTTTGTGCGGCGGAGACGTAGCCATTATTTTGCAGCGTTTGATATTTAGTGACGCTGTCTTGGGCAAGTAGGTGACGGCGTTGGAGTAAGCTGATTTCTTGCTCTAGCTGCGCGGCTTCGTTATTTAGATTATTCAGTCTTAAGTTAAGCGCTTGCTGTTTGTCTAGCGCTTGGGCACGGCGCAGATGTTGCTCTGATTCTAGACTTTGCTGACGTGTTGCGAGTTGTTGGGCGACCAAAGCGGTGATTTCGCCTTTTTCACCCTGACGTTCATTGGAGAGTTCAAACAGGATTTGTCCGGCATGGACGATATCGCCTTCTTTGACATGGCTATGCATCAAAAGGCCAGAGCTCGGTGCCGCAATACTAATCGAACCTGTAATGGGGATGGTAATACCAGTGACGCGGGCTTTTTTGGTCATTGCGCCTAGGCTGACGAAACTAACAAGGGCTATCGCGACCAAAGCAGCAACCCCGGCGATCAACCAGCCAGAGATAGGCTGTGCCAGACGAATCGCTCCCATCCATTGCTGGCTTAATGCTGCTGTGACTTCGGGGCGGAATAAGGGACTGTTATCGTCTGTGCTGTGCTGTGCTGTGCTGCATTAGTGTGATCCATGATGTCGAGAAGTGTGTGCATTTCGATAAAAAATGATACATTAAACCACACCATTTTGCATTTTTGATGAATTTTCAAAAAAATAATTTGGTGTTGAATATTAATACCTTTAAGAAACAAATTACATTGAAAAGTGCTTTTTTCTGTTTAAAAAGGCTAAATTTCAACCTAAAGGACGATCTCTTCCAAACGCGCAGACCGGCTCCCCTCCGCTGGCGGGTTATCTATTGCCCGATAGGTGAACACCAAAGAAAACTTGGTTTGCTTGGTTTGGTTGCAGCCTGCTGCGTGGAGTAAGTTGCTGGAAAAGAGTAAGACGTCGCCTTGCTGCAAAGGCAGGGCTACCGCCTGTGCCAGCAAGGCTTGATTGCCGGGATAGTCGGCTTTGAGAAATTGAGCGTCGTCTAATTGTTCGGCGCTGAGCTCCCAACGATGGGAGCCGGGCAATACCAGTAGGCAGCCATTTTCGACTTTTTCATCGCGCAGTGCCAGCCAGACGCTGATCAATTCTGGTCTTAGAAAATGCCAATAGCGACTGTCTCTATGCCAGCCGGTCAGGCTGGAAAAGCGCGCTTGTTTGGTCATGATGCAGTTGTGATGGGCTTGCGACAGACGTACTCCCTGCCCCAATAATTGAGTCAGCGCTTGCGCTAATGTCGGTTGGCGCGCCCAGTTTGCGAAAATCTCAGAACGCCCATAGGCTTGCAACAGTCGGCGCGCTGTTTGCCCACCTTCGGCATCACGTGAAGCGGGCGCGCCCGGATAGCGGGTATCGGCTTCGTATTCTATCGGCTGCACTTCATCTTGCAAGGCTTGCTGGGCAAAGGCGATCACCTGTTCACAAAATTCAGCGCTCGCATGACGCGGCAATACCAGAAATCCTTGTTCTCGGAATTGTGTGATTTGGGTGGGAGTCAGCATAGTTTTTTGAGCAAACGGATGAAGGTGGATATCTGCTTATTATAAGACCAGAGCAAGGAAACGCCTTCTCTCAATTGCCATCACAATTGCCATCACAAATGTCATTTAAATTGCTTGTAAAAACATGCTGTCCCAAATCATTTCCGCTTATACTCTTCGCACGTTCACTTCTGCACAAATCGCCATGTCACACCGCCGCCAGTTCTTAAAAAAATCTTTGTTCTTAAGCGCCAGCGGATTGTTTTTACACAGTTATTTGCACGCCGCGCCTGCGCCCCAGGATAAGTCTGGCAAGCAAACTGAGCTAGTTCCGCCGCCTGATTTGTTTGACGCCCAAACACTCGATATGGATTTTTGGCTAAAGCCGCGCACTTTAGATTTGATCCGCCCAGCGAGTGGCGAGCGCCTCAAGCTTTTGTATTGGCAAGATGGGGACATGCTGGACTCTAGCTATCAGGAATGCTGTCATTTTTTGCGCGATGTGAACGGCAAAAAAACTGCGGCGATCGATCCTAAATTATTAGAAACTTTGTGGGCGACGCAGGCGTTTATTGCGCGCTTTGGTATGACTAAGCCTTTGGAAGTATTATCGGCTTATCGCACGCCAGAATCGAATCAGCGCTTGCGGGAAGAAGGGATTCCCGCTGCCAGAAAATCCTTGCATTTGGAAGGCCGCGCAGCCGATATTCGCATCGCGCATTTGCATGAGGAAGTGTTGGGAGAATTAATACGCAGTTTCAGGCAAGGCGGCGTCGGGTTTTATTTCCGTGCCAGCGCTAAGGGTGGCTGGATACATACCGACACTGGTTTGCAGCGAACTTGGAAAGCTTAAAATCCCAACTTCGTCACTCAAGCAAGTGACGAAAAAGGGCTTGAATTTTTAACGAATTCCTAAATGTGACTAGCGTTTCTTCCGACTACGATCCGCCGATTCGCGCAAGATGGTGAAATTCCATTCATGTTCGTTGACCTTGCCATTGTATTCGGTGGTGATTCTGAACATCTCGGGATCAGACTTGGAGCGTTGACCTTTTGCTTGTAGCTTTAACTCCAGATCGTTTCTGTCATAGACATCCACTTCGACCACATCGCCATCAATCGCGGCAGGCGACAGAAGAGAGGCGATGGTTTTAGGCGTGAAGTCCAACATATAAACCGGCATCGCAAAAGCACCCATGATTGCTCCTGGTGAGGGTAAATCGATGTATGTCCTGAGCGGTAGGTAAGTAAATCGGGCAGCGCCGAGGACGGAATGAATCGTTTGATTCTACTCGCGCCTATTGAACCATGACAACAATTTTAGGCGGATATGCCATGAAAGGGGATAAAACCAACAGTCACATCCGTCAGCATTCCATCCTTTTTGTGGGAATGCCAACGGTTTTACTCACTTCATCTATTCGCTTATTGCTGCGCCTTGACCCAAGCGTGAATGCGGGTTTCCAGCACGTCTAATGGCAAAGCACCAGCGCCCAGCACTTCATCATGGAAAGCCTTCAGACTAAACTTATTGCCCAAGGCCTTAGCCGCATAAGCACGCAATTCCAAAATCTTTAATTGACCGATTTTGTAGCCCAGCGCCTGACCCGGCCAAGCGATATAGCGGTCGGTTTCGCTTTGGATTTCGACTTCTTCTATGCCAGAGTGATTGCGGAAAAAATCCACCACTTGCTGACGCGACCACTTCTTATAGTGCAAACCAGTGTCCACCACTAAGCGTATCGCGCGCAGCATTTCGTCTTGCAAGTGCCCATAAAAGCTATATGGATCTTGGAAAAAGCCCAGCTCTTGACCGAGGCGCTCAGAATACAAAGCCCAGCCTTCCACATAGGCGTTATTGCCACCCTGCGCACGATACGGAGGCAAGCCTTCCAACTCTTGCGCAATCGCGATTTGCATGTGGTGGCCCGGCACGCCTTCATGCAAGGCCGTGGTTTCGATTGATAGTGTCATGCGGTTAGCAAAATCACCGGTATTGACCATCACGTGGCCAGGACGTGAGCCATCAGCCGCACCCGCGTTATAGGACGCGCCCGGCGCTTCTTTTTCTCGGAATTCTTCAACCGCCATGATCTTCACTTTAGCCTTAGGCAAGCGACCAAACAACTCAGGAATTTTGGCGTACATCTGATCGGTGTATTTGCTGTACAAATCCAAAATTTCCTGACGTGATTTTGGATGCAATGCAGGATTTTTTTCCATCGAAGCATTAAAGGACTTCAGATCCGAGAAACCCAGCTTCTTCGCGACTTCTAACATTTGGCCTTCGATACGCTTAACTTCACTCAAGCCAATTTGATGAATTTCTTCGGGCGATTTATTCGTGGTGGTTTGCGTTTTCACTTGCAACTGATAGCGCGCAGCCCCCTGTGGCAAGGACCACAAGCCCGGCTCTTTACGACCATGTGGCGCGTAGTCTTTGCGCACAAATTGAGCAAAGTTTTTATATGCAGGAATCACCTTGGCCTGCACCGCATCGAGCACTGCCGCTTTCAAACGCTGCTTATCAGCATCCGAAAAACTCTCGGGAAATTGCGCAACAGGTTTGGCAAAAGGCGAGTCAGTTAAATTCATCGCCACCAGATCGTCACATTGTCTGGCGATTTTTGGCAGCAAGAATGCAGGCGGCATGATTTTATTTTTCACACCCAAACGCATTTGTATGATGGTTTGTTCAAACAAAGCGGGCAATTTATTCAGACGGGCGATATAGTCTTCATAATCTTTCACGCTGGTGAAACTCAACATCGTCACCAGCTCTGGCATATCGAGATGGATGCCCGAATTTTGCAGCACTGGCATTTGCCAAGACTGGAAGCGCACACCTGCCAACTCTTCTTGTAGCTGACGCACCATCAGTTCTTTATTCAAATTCTGTTGCACATCAAAACCGGTGGTATCGATTGCCTGCAGGCGCTGCAAAAATTCGCGGGATTTTTTGAAATTCGCATCGATCGCGGCTTGCGAAAAATCGCGCAACTGATCGTTATAGCGCTTGTCGCCCAACATCGAGGCGTATTCAGGACTGGCGCGCAAACTGTATTCCCACTGCTCCGCTAGCAAATCATCCAAGGCTTTTAGACGCACTTCTTTATTGGCGATCTCGCGAACCACAGACGGCGACTTCGCTGCTTTTGCAACTGGTGCGGCAGGTGCAGCAACACTATTTGCCGATACACCCAACACGCCCAAACTCAACAACAATGCTGCGATAGAGGTTTGATTCATTTTTTCTCCTGGTCATTTTTAGAATTCATACGATCTGCCCGATTCGATGGGCGCTCAATCGTATGCATTTGTTTTAAAGCTGCCTCAGTTGCTGCATACAATGCCGATAGTCAGCGGCGACTTTTTCCTGATCATGATGTCGTCCCTGTGCGACGACTTGCTTACCGCCGACATACACATCACGCACAGTTTGTTCGTTACCAGCAAACACCACATTGCTCAAGACTTGTTCCGCAGGCAAATCGCACAAATTCGGATGCTGATCATCTAAGACCACCATATCGGCGCGATAGTTCACTGCGAATTGTCCGACGCGACGCCCCGATGCCTGTGCGCCGCCACGCAAACATTGCTGCCATAAATAATCAGCGACGCGACGCTGCCCCGGCCTACTCGCGACATTACGTGCCTGTCCGCGCAAGCGCTGTCCGTATTCCAGCCAGCGCACTTCTTCCACCACGCTTTGCGACACATGGCTATCCGTGCCGACACCAAAGCGTCCACCAGCGGCTATGTACGCGGGCAATTCAAAAAAGCCGTCACCCAGATTGCCTTCAGTGCTGGTGCAAATGCCAGCAACTGACTGACTGGCCGCCATCTGTTGCACTTCTTGTGTGCTCAGATGGGTCGCATGTACCAGACACCAACGCGCATCGACCTGCTGCGTGTTCATCAAGAGCTCCACCGGACGTTGCCCAGTCGCTGCCAGACATGCATTGACTTCGCGCATTTGCTCGGCAATGTGAATATGGATGGGGCGTTGCGTTGGCATGGTTGCGACCAACTCACGAATTTGTTCCGGACTAGCGGCACGCAAAGAATGTGGCGCAACGCCCACTTCAACTTGCGCCGTGCGCTCGTTTTCCAAAGCCGCCATGATGCTAAGAATTTGCTCGACATCTGTATTAAAACGACGCTGATCGTCACGCAAAGGCGTCGCATTAAAATCGGCATAGCTATACAAGACGGGCAACATACTGATGCCCATGCCTGTGCGATTGGCCGCAGCAATCACCTGCCGCGAGGTCTCTGCGATATCGCTATAAAACACGCCCTCAGGCGCTCTGTGCACATAATGAAATTCGCACACCGAGGTATATCCGTGCCGCAAACATTCCACATACAATTGCGCCGCAATCGCTGCCATTTGTTCTGGCGAAATCGCCAGCGCATAGCGATACATCAAGTCGCGCCATGTCCAAAAACTATCGGGGCCTTCGCCTGCAATTTCGGTCGCCCCTGCCATCGCTCTTTGAAACGCATGTGAATGCAGATTCGTCATGCCGGGCATCACATAAGTCGCGCTCGCCTCATTCGCCTCTGGTTGGGCTTGCAATTGAATCTGGGTAAAATCGCCCTCGGCATTCCAATGCAAACGCACATTGTTTTGCCACACGCCGTCGATCAGGGCATGACGCGCAAATAATGAGCTTGTCATCAAACACCTCCTCGTGGCGTTGCCGAATCAGGCGAATCTGCCCAATTCAAGCACGTCGCTAACAACTGGCGCAACACAGGTTGAATCTGCGCTGCCAGATCAGGGCGATAGTCAAACGGCGCGGTTTCATTCATATAAATGCACTGGCTCATTTCCAATTGCACCGCGTGAATATTTTCAGCAACTTGACCATAATTGCGCGTGATATAGCCGCCCTTAAAGCGTCCATTAAATACATGACTAAACGCGTGCGCTTGGTTCGATTGCAACAGTGTTTGCTGCAAGGCAGTTTGCAAACCGGGCGCGCATGAACGTCTATCGGCGGTGCCAAAATTTAAATCGGGCAAACGCCCTTCAAAAAAACGCGGCACATGCGAGGCAATAGAATGCGCATCCCAACAAATCGCGATGCCATGCTGGGCGCGTATTCGGGCTAACTCTGTTTGCAATTGTTGGTGATACGGCTGCCAATATGCCGCCACACGTCGTGCGATTTCCGCCGCATTCGGCGCACCGCCTTCGGGATACAAGGCTTGCTTATCAAAGGTATCAACAGGGCACAAACCTGTCGTGTCTTGCCCCGGATAGAGATTGAGATCATCAGCAGGCCGATTCAAATCGATCACATAGCGTGAGTGTGTCGCTTGCAGCACCGACACGCCCAGCTCTTGCAACATGTTGTAGAGCTGCGGCAAATGCCAATCAGTGTCGGCTTTGACTTGCGCAACAGGATTTAATTGCTGCGCGATGTCATCAGGAATATGGGTGCCCACATGGGGCATAGAAACCAAGAGCGGCAAGCGCCCCGGTGTGAAATGAAAAACGGGAGACATGGTGGTGGCTTTCTGTGGTGATCAGCTCTTATGGCTGACTTTATTTTCATGGTGATTTCGGCGCAGCATCGCTCGATTTGCATTCATGAGCGTCCATATTTGGCACTTGCGACTGCAACTGATCCAAAGTTTTTTTCTCGGCAACGGTGACATCTGAAAAACGTAAAACAAACTTGCTGGCACTGACTGCACGCGGTGCGATCTTGGCTTCTTTCAGGCCTTTTTTCTGCACACTGGCGAGATAGTTTTTCGCGGCTTCTGGTGTCTTAAACACACCCAGTGAAATCGCCCAACGCAAAGGGGATTGATCTTGCACGACATAGACGTCGGTCATGCCCATTTTTTTTATCAGCGCGACTTTTTTATCAGCCGCATCTTGATTAGCCAGTGGCGGCAAATACACCATATTGGTCGCCACTTCAGCGATCTCGCTGCGCGTCTGACGCGCACCCATGGCGAGAGGTTTCAACTTTTCTTCCAGCTGCTGACTGTCTGCCAGATTCAAACCTGCGAATTCAAAACACGCGATGGGCGGAACTGCTTTTGCCGCTGCCGCATCGACTAAATCTTGCGTTGCACTAGCACTGAGCACAGTCAGTTTGTCGGCACGCTTTTCTGCCTTCATGCGCAATGGTTCGCGCTCGTCCAGACTCCACTTGCCCAGCCATCCCAGATTCAGGCTCAGCAACATGGCATTTAAAATCAACAAAGACCAAAATAAAAATCGCAGCATAATGTCGTTCAAAAGTAAGGGTCAGGGACGGTCGTCGAAACGATCAGTAAAACACAGAGAATTCGATTTTGCCACGATTGCCAAGCCGGTCAACACCAAATTCGCTACATGTTGCCATTGAAAATGCAAGCCCTGCAAATGTGGCGCTAGCAAGGGCAGAATATACGGCGCCGCGCCGCCGGAAATCACAAGTTGCACTGGCGACTTAGCTTCAGATGCTTTCAAAGTCAGTAAAGCAGACAAGATCGCGCCGACCTGCGCATGCAAGCATCCGCTGGCAATTGCCAGCTCGGTGCTGCGCGCAAAGACTTCATGCACAGCTTCGTTTTTAATCAAGTCGGCGATGTCCGGCAACTGCGCCGTGTTTTTCGCCAACGACGCTGCCATCACCTGCAAGCCCGGCGCGATCATGCCGCCTGCAAATTCACCGTTCACCGTGACCACATCAATGGTGGTCGCAGTGCCACAAGTTGCCACCACCAACGCGCATTCAGGAAATAGAGAATGCGCCGCAATCGCAGACGCAAAGCGATCCGAGCCCAATTTGTGCGGTTCCAAATACCGATTGGTCAGACCGGCACAGCTTGGGCTGGAAACGAATTTTGTAATGGGCAAATCAGGCGCAAGCGTTCGCAAAATAATTTCCAACTCGACTTGCACTTGGTGCGCAGCGACGTTGGAAATCAAACAGTCGGTTAATACGACATCAGACAAAGCGGAACTGAGCTCAGCTAATTCATGGTGAGCCAGCGAGCCGCTACGCGCCCAAGGTGCGGTAGGTGTTTGCGCGACATCCCATGCCAACAAAGCAGATACGTCTAGCAATGCCCATTTAAGACAGGTGTTTCCAACATCGATGATTAAAACCATTGCAGCTTGCCCGCGACTCAAACTCGAAAACAACGATTCTACGCCAAAGCCCGCAATGATACATCGCCAGAATGTATCGTCAGCACAGCGCCATCGACCTGCAACAACAAAGAACCACGCTCATCCACACCGAGCGCACGCCCCTGATGCAATAACTGATCGTGATCGATAATTTTTACCTCTTGCTGATGATAAGCATGCAGCTGATTCCAGCGCTCCGCTAAGGCTGCGAATCCGGCTTGTTCAAAGGTCCATAGCACTTGCTGCAGAGAGTGCAGCAAGGCCGCCATCAACGCGTTCCTGTCCATCTGAGCCAGCCATGGTGCGTCGGCCACGGCGTGCCCGATTTGATGCTCCAATTCATCTGGTATGCGCAGGTTTAAACCTACCCCTATGATCGCCCAGACACCGGACTCAGAATTGGTTTGTGTCTCCACCAGAATGCCTGCTAACTTTTTACCGTCTTTGAGCACATCGTTTGGCCACTTCAATTCCACAGGCACACCAATTTTCTGCAAGCACTCGGCAATCGCCACACCTACCGCCAAAGGCAAACCCATTAAGGCTTGCGCCTGCGTTGGGAAATGCCATGCCAAAGAGAACGTCAGCACCCCACCGGGAGCCGAGAACCAAGTCCGTCCAGCACGTCCGCGCCCCGCCGTTTGCCGTTCTGCGATTAGTAAGACAGCTCCTTGATTAGCATTGGCCACTTTGACACGCTGTATCAGGTCGGCATTGGTCGAACCAGTCTCCGCCACGACTTCGACATCAACACTCTCAAGCACGCTACCACTAGCCCGATTCAAAGCACGCAATTCCAGCTCTATCGCCTGTGCATTCAAACTCATGTTCTACTCTCTTTTCAACCCCAGACATCTTATCCACAAAACAAAACGGCACCGTAGTAGATCACCACGGTGCCGTTTTATTTAACCAGAATTACTACTCAAGCTTACGCTTCGTCAGTGCTCACATCAGTAGCGACGACTTCTGCTGCAGGTGTGAAGATTTCCTTCTCAGCTTGCAACAAGGCAGCGCGCTCGTCCGCTTCCCAAGTTTCTTTCATCTTGCGGGCACGGTGATAAGCCAAACCGGTACCGGCTGGTATCAAACGACCGACGATGACGTTTTCTTTCAAGCCGCGCAGTGTATCTTTCTTGCCCATGATCGCAGCTTCGGTGAGAACACGTGTGGTCTCTTGGAAGGATGCGGCAGAGATGAAGGAATCTGTCGACAAGGAAGCTTTGGTAATACCGAGCAAAATATTTTCATAGGTTGCAGGGATACCGCCAGCGGCAACTACGCGATCGTTTTCGCCTAACAAATCAGAGCGCTCAACTTGCTCGCCCATGATGTAGTTGGCATCGCCAGGATTGACCACAACAACGCGACGCAACATCTGACGCACGATCACTTCAATGTGCTTGTCATTGATCTTAACGCCTTGTAAGCGATACACGTCTTGAACTTCATCAACGATGTAGCGTGCCAAAGCTTCGATACCCAACAAGCGCAAGATATCTTGTGGATCAGCTGGGCCGTCCACGATCATCT
Source organism: Burkholderiales bacterium (assembly GCA_016200845.1). Lineage (GTDB taxonomy): Bacteria > Pseudomonadota > Gammaproteobacteria > Burkholderiales > Burkholderiaceae_D > Undibacterium. Next base: position 10,362 of record JACQDW010000126.1, read on the forward strand.
CACCTTTGTTCACTACTTGGCCGTCATGTACCAAGACTTGTTTGTCTTTAGTGATCAAGAACTCGTGCTTCTCGCCGTCCATGTCGGTGATTTCCAGACGCTGCTTACCTTTGGTTTCTTTACCAAACGCGACAGTACCTGTCACTTCCGCCAACATACCTGCGTCTTTTGGTGAACGTGCTTCGAACAACTCAGCAACGCGTGGCAGACCACCGGTAATATCACGCGTTTTCTGTGATTCAGTCGGAATACGTGCCAACACTTCACCGACGTGAACTTGCTGACCGTCTTTCACAGTAATCAGAGCGCCGACCTGGAAGCCGATTGTTACCGCATGCTCAGTGCCAGAAATTTTCACTTCTTCACCAGCATCGTTCAACAATTTAACTTGTGGACGCAAGGTTTTACCAGCAGCAGAGCCGCGACGTTTCGCATCGATCACAACCAGTGTGGACAAGCCAGTCACATCGTCAACCTGCTTAGCAACGGTCACGCCTTCTTCGACGTTTTCAAACTTCACCTGACCGGTGTATTCAGTAATGATCGGACGGGTCAATGGATCCCATGTCGCGAGATTGGTACCGGCTTTGATCACCATACCGTCCTTCACGATCAGAGTCGCACCATAAGGCACTTTATGACGCTCACGCTCACGGCCATGATCATCGGTGATCAAGACTTCGCCAGAACGGGAAATCACGATCTGATCGCCTTTACCATTCGTCACATAACGCATCGCTGCTGTGAAACGTATCGTACCGTTGGATTTTGCTTCAACCGAAGACGCAATCGCTGCACGGGACGCCGCACCACCGATGTGGAAAGTACGCATCGTCAACTGAGTACCTGGTTCACCGATGGACTGCGCAGCGATCACACCGACAGACTCACCTGCATTGACCAGATTACCGCGACCGAGATCACGACCGTAGCACATGGCGCACAGACCGTAGCGTGTATCACATGTCAACGGGGTACGTACTTTGACTTCATCGATACCCAAGGATTCGATTTCATCCACCATGAATTCGTCGAGCAAAGTGCCAGCAGCGAACAATGTCGCCTGAGTTTCAGGATTGATGATGTCGTTCGCAGCAACGCGACCCAAAATCAAATCACGCAAAGCAACGTTAACTTCACCGCCTTCAACAATCGCTTTCATCGATGCGCCGTTAGACGTGCCGCAATCATCTTCGATCACAACTAAGTCTTGTGTAACGTCAACCAAACGACGTGTCAGGTAACCGGAGTTCGCTGTCTTCAACGCCGTATCTGCCAGACCTTTACGTGCACCGTGAGTGGAAATAAAGTACTGCAGAACGTTCAGACCTTCGCGGAAGTTCGCGGTAATCGGTGTTTCGATAATCGAGCCATCTGGTTTCGCCATCAGACCACGCATACCTGCCAACTGACGAATCTGGGCTGCAGAACCACGCGCACCGGAGTCAGCCATCATGTAAATCGCGTTAAACGATTCTTGCGTACCGACCGAGCCATCGCGACGTGTGACGGGTTCAACTTTGAGTTGTTCCATCATCGCCTTACCGACTTCATCACCGGTCTTACCCCAGATATCAACCACCTTGTTATAACGCTCGCCTGCCGTCACCAAACCGGACGCATATTGCTGTTCGATTTGTTTGACTTCGTGCTCAGCCGTTGCCAACAGGGTGACTTTTTGTGGCGGTACCAACATGTCGTCGATACAGATAGAAATACCGGCACGAGTCGCCAAACGGAAACCCATTTGCATCAATTGATCAGCAAACACCACCGTCGCGCGCAAGCCGCACTTACGGAAAGAAGTATCGATCAAACGAGAAATTTCTTTCTTCTTCAAAGGACGATTGAGGACCGAGAACGGCAAGCCTTTAGGCAAAATCTCAGACAAAATCGCACGACCAACTGTGGTTTCGTAACGCTTGATGGTCTTGACGAATTCGCCTGTCTCTTTGTCTTTTGGATACTCAGTAATACGGATAGTGACGCGCGTGGCGAGTTCCACTTCCTTGTTGTCCCAAGCGCGGATCGCTTCCGAAACGTCAGGGAACATCATGCCTTCGTTCTTGCCATTGATGGCTTCACGAGAAGCATAGTACAGACCCAACACGATATCCTGAGAAGGAACGATCGATGGTTCACCGTTGGATGGGAACAAGATGTTGTTTGAAGCGAGCATCAAAGTGCGTGCTTCCATCTGTGCTTCGATCGACAAAGGAACGTGTACCGCCATCTGGTCACCGTCGAAGTCGGCGTTGAACGCCGCGCAGACCAGTGGGTGCAGCTGGATCGCTTTACCTTCGATCAAGACTGGTTCAAACGCCTGAATACCTAAACGGTGCAAAGTAGGCGCACGGTTCAACATAATCGGATGTTCGCGGATCACTTCTTCCAAGATATCCCAAACGACCGGCTCTTGAATTTCAACGAGTTTCTTCGCTGCTTTGATGGTTGTTGCCAAGCCCATCAATTCGAGTTTATTGAAAATGAATGGTTTGAACAATTCCAATGCCATCAATTTTGGCAAACCGCACTGATGCAATTTCAGTTGTGGACCAACCACAATAACGGAACGGCCAGAGTAGTCGACGCGCTTACCCAACAAGTTCTGACGGAAACGACCGCCCTTACCTTTGATCATCTCAGCCAAAGACTTCAATGGACGCTTATTCGCGCCTGTCATGGCCTTACCGCGACGACCGTTGTCGAGCAGGGAGTCGACCGCTTCTTGCAGCATCCGCTTTTCATTGCGCGTAATGATTTCCGGAGCGCGCAATTCCATCAGGCGCTTCAAACGGTTATTACGGTTAATCACGCGACGATACAAATCGTTCAAATCAGAAGTCGCAAAACGACCACCATCCAATGGTACCAAAGGACGCAATTCTGGCGGCAATACTGGCAAGACTTCCATGATCATCCAGTCCGGCTTAATGCCAGAACGTTGGAAGGCTTCCAAGACTTTCAAACGTTTGGAATACTTCTTGATCTTGGCTTCCGATTTGGATTCTTTGAGCTCAGTACGTAAAGTTTCTGCATCACGATCGATATCAATCGAACGCAACAATTCACGGATACCTTCTGCACCCATGAACGCGGTGAATTCATCACCATGCTCTTCATACTTCGCTGCGTAATCGTCCTCGGACATGATCTGGCACTTTTTCAGCGGAGTCATGCCAGGATCGGTAACTACGTAGGCTTCAAAATACAAAACGCGTTCGATATCGCGTAAAGTCATGTCGAGCACCATACCCAAACGGGATGGCAGGGATTTCAAGAACCAGATATGGGCAGTTGGGGAAGCCAACTCGATGTGACCCATGCGCTCACGACGCACTTTAGCCAGCGTCACTTCAACGCCGCACTTTTCGCAGATCACGCCGCGATGCTTCAAACGCTTGTACTTACCGCACAGGCATTCGTAATCTTTAATTGGGCCAAAAATCTTCGCGCAGAACAAACCATCACGCTCAGGCTTGAACGTACGGTAGTTGATTGTTTCTGGCTTTTTTACTTCGCCATAGGACCATGAACGAATTTTTTCTGGAGACGCGAGACCAATTTTGATCGCGTCGAATTGTTCATTGGGCTGAACTTGCTTGAATAGATCGAGCAGGGCTTTCATGTATATCACTCCAGTGAAGAGTTGAATAGTGCACTGATGATCTCATTTAATCTGCTTTAGGTTTAACCCTGTTCGCAGTAACGGGAGAGCCTGATCGACATCGTGTTCGACACAAGTTCCGCTACTACCGGGAACAAAAAACATAAAAAAACAGAACCATCTGAATGACCAACGCCCGAAGTGAATTCGGGCGAAGGTTTACTACCAATTTACTAAATTAAATCTGCTCAATTACGCTCGAGATCGATATCGATACCCAAAGAACGAATCTCTTTAACGAGAACGTTAAAGGACTCTGGCATACCAGCGTCGATCACGTGATCGCCCTTGACGAGATTTTCGTACACTTTAGTACGTCCATTCACGTCATCGGACTTCACAGTCAACATCTCTTGCAAGACATAAGATGCGCCGTATGCTTCGAGTGCCCACACCTCCATCTCACCGAAACGCTGACCACCGAACTGAGCTTTACCGCCCAATGGTTGCTGTGTCACGAGAGAGTAAGGACCAGTCGAACGTGCGTGCATCTTGTCGTCGACCAAATGGTGCAACTTCAAGACGTGCATGTAACCGACCGTGACATTGCGCTCGAAAGCTTCACCGGTGCGACCGTCAAACAAAGTCACTTGATTCTTCGATGGTGTCATACCCAACTGTTTCGCGATGTGATCTGGGTAAGCCAAATCCAACATGCGGCGAATTTCAGATTCATGCGCACCGTCAAACACTGGCGTCGCAAATGGCACACCATTTTTCAAGTTAGAAGTCAAGACCATGATCTCGTGATCAGACAAACCATCGATGTCTTCAGACTTACCAGACTCGTTATAGATTTGCTTCAAGAAGCCACGTAATTCTTCGACTTTCGCCTGTGCTTTCAGCATTTCGCCTATGCGCAGACCCAGACCTTTAGCAGCCCAGCCCAAGTGAACCTCAAGAACCTGACCCACGTTCATACGGGATGGAACACCCAAAGGGTTCAACACGATGTCAGCTGGCGTACCGTCGGCCATGTAAGGCATGTCTTCGACCGGAACAATGCGTGAAACCACACCCTTGTTACCGTGACGACCCGCCATCTTGTCACCTGTTTGCAAGCGACGCTTCACAGCCAAGTACACCTTGACCATTTTTTGTACGCCTGGTGGCAACTCATCGCCTTGTGTCAACTTGGTGCGCTTTTCTTCAAACGCTAAGTCGAACTGATGACGTTTCTCTGCGATAGAATCTTTGATCGCTTCAATCGCACGTGCGGCATCGTCGTCAGCTGGGCGAATATCAAACCAGTGATACTTATCGACTTCTGCCAGATATTCCTTGGTGATCTTGCTGCCTTTGGCCAATTTATTTGGACCGCCGTTAGCCACTTTGCCGATCAACATACGCTCTAAACGCTCAAAGGCATCGCCTTCAACAATACGCAACTGATCGTTCAAATCGAGGCGATAGCGCTTCAATTCATCATCGATAATCTGTTGTGCACGCTTGTCACGTTGTATGCCTTCACGGGTGAAAACTTGAACGTCGATGACCGTACCGACCATGCCAGAAGGCACGCGCAGAGATGTGTCTTTAACGTCAGAGGCTTTTTCACCGAAGATCGCACGCAAGAGTTTTTCTTCTGGCGTTAATTGTGTTTCACCTTTTGGCGTCACTTTACCGACCAGCGTATCGCCCGCAGTCACTTCCGCACCGATATACACGATACCGGATTCATCCAGACGCGCTAATTGATTTTCAGCGAGGTTGGAGATATCACGTGTGATTTCTTCCGCACCCAACTTAGTATCACGTGCAACCGCCGACAATTCCTCAATATGAATCGACGTATAACGATCATCCGCAACTACCTTCTCGGAGATCAGAATCGAATCCTCGAAGTTATAACCATTCCACGGCATAAACGCGATCAACATATTTTGACCCAGCGCCAATTCGCCCAAGTCAGTCGATGCACCGTCAGCCAACACGTCACCCTTCGCCACCACGTCGCCAACTTTGACGATAGGACGCTGGTTGATGTTTGTGTTTTGGTTAGAGCGTGTGTACTTGATCAGGTTGTAGATATCGACACCGACTTCGCCCGCTTGTGCTTCCGCGTCATTGACACGAATCACGATACGGCCCGCATCGATGTAATCGACTTTACCGCCACGCAAGGCTTGCACAGTCGTACCAGAGTCGACCGCCACTGTGCGTTCGATACCTGTACCTACCAAAGCTTTTTCTGGACGCAAGCAAGGAACTGCCTGACGTTGCATGTTGGCACCCATCAAGGCACGGTTCGCGTCATCGTGTTCCAGGAACGGAATCAATGAAGCCGCAACAGACACCACCTGACCGGTCGCCACGTCCATGTACTGTACCCGCTCTGGGGAGACCAGAATTGTTTCACCAGCCTGACGCGAAGAAACCAATTCATCGCACAAACTGCCGTTCGCATCGATAGTCGCATTCGCCTGAGCGATCACATAACGACCTTCTTCAATCGCGGACAAATAATCGATCTGGTTCGTGATCTTACTGTCGATCACTTTACGATATGGCGTCTCAAGGAAACCATATTCGTTCAAACGTGCGTACAAAGCCAAAGAGTTGATCAGACCAATGTTCGGTCCCTCTGGTGTCTCAATCGGGCAGACGCGACCGTAGTGAGTTGGATGAACGTCACGCACTTCAAAGCCAGCGCGCTCACGTGTCAAACCACCAGGTCCCAACGCAGAAATACGACGCTTGTGCGTGATTTCTGACAGAGGATTAGTTTGATCCATAAACTGGGACAATTGTGAAGAACCGAAGAACTCACGAATCGCTGCAGAGATAGGCTTGGAATTGATCAAGTCGTGTGGCATCAAATTGTCAGCTTCGGCTTGACCGAGGCGTTCTTTGACAGCGCGCTCAACACGCACCAAACCAGCACGGAACTGATTCTCAGCCAATTCACCGACGCAACGTACGCGACGATTACCCAAATGATCGATATCATCGACTTCACCGCGACCATTGCGCAGTTCCACCAAAATCTTAATCACAGCCAAGACGTCGTCATCAGACAAAGTCATCGCGCCAGTCAATTCATCGCGACCAATACGGCGATTGAATTTCATACGACCGACTGCGGACAAATCGTAACGATCTTCGTTGTAGAACAAGCCGTTGAACAAGGCTTCTACAGAATCTTCTGTTGGCGGTTCGCCAGGACGCATCATGCGATAGATCGCGACGCGTGCCGCCATCTGATCAGCGGTATCGTCAGCGCGCAAAGTCTGAGAAATGTAGGCACCCTGATCGAGATCATTGGTGTACAAAGTCTGAATATCAGTTACTTTGGCTTCGCGCAAACGTGCCAGCAACTCTTCTGTCAATTCATCGTTCGCATTTGCGACGACTTCGCCTGTGTCAGCATCAACGATATTCTTCGCCAATACACGACCCAACAAATAGTCTTCTGGCACAGAGATCATCTTGATGCCAGCCGCCTCGATGTCGCGCACGTGCTTGGAATTGATACGCTTGTCTTTTGCCACGATCAATTTGCCGGATTTATCAGCAATATCAAAACGCGCAACTTCGCCACGCAAACGTTCAGAAACGAATTCCATTTCTGCGCCGTCGCTATGTAAGCCGAAATTATCAAAGACAAAGAAGTTAGCCAAAATCTGCTCGTTGGTCATGCCAATAGCACGCAACAAGATCGTCACTGGCATCTTACGACGACGATCGATACGGAAGAACAAGATGTCCTTAGGATCGAATTCAAAGTCTAACCAAGAACCACGGTAAGGAATAATACGTGCCGAGAACAGCAACTTACCGGATGAGTGAGTTTTACCGCGGTCATGCTCAAAGAACACACCAGGGGAGCGGTGCAACTGAGACACAATCACGCGCTCAGTACCATTGATCACGAAAGAACCGGTCGTTGTCATGAGCGGCAATTCGCCCATGTAGACTTCTTGCTCTTTCATTTCTTTGACGACAGGCTTGGTTGGAGATTCTTTATCGAGAATCACCAAACGCACCTTAGCGCGCAAAGGAGAGGCAAATGTCAGGCCGCGTAATTGACATTCCTTGACGTCGAAGGCTGGATCGCCTAAAACATAGGACAGAAATTCTAAACGAGCGAACCCATTATGCGACACGATCGGGAAAATGGACGTGAAGGCTGACTGCAAGCCCTCGTTTTTGCGTACAGACGGTGCTTTGTCGGCTTGCAAAAAGCCCAAATATGACTCGAGCTGGGTCGCCAGCAGGAACGGAACGTTGTGGACGTTAGCGCGTTTCGCAAAAGATTTACGAATGCGCTTCTTCTCAGTAAATGAGTAGTGCATGGACACTCCGTGAGTGACAAGGAAGGATGGAGAATTCAGATTTCAAAACTATTTTTTCGACAAGTACGACATTAAGAAAAAACATCAAGAAACCTCAAGTCTCAGCCCTCGCCTTACAGAATTTAGCTTAGGAACTTACAAACAAAGAAACATATCTGCCGCGAGAACGACAGAGAAGCCAAAGAGGAACCTTCTCTTGCAAGAAGATCCCTACCTTTGACTTAGGCAAACTCGAAAGTCTGCCAGTATAACACGGAATTACTTAACGTCAACTTTCGCGCCAGCTTCTTCCAATTTCTTCTTAGCAGCGTCAGCATCTGCTTTAGAAACAGCTTCTTTAACTGCTTTTGGTGCGCCATCAACTAAGTCTTTAGCTTCTTTCAAGCCCAAACCAGTGATTTCGCGAACTGCTTTAATGACGCCAACTTTGTTTGCGCCAACTTCAGCCAGAATTACGTTGAATTCTGTTTGCTCTTCAACTGCAGCGGCAGCAGCACCAGCAGCTGGGCCAGCGGACATTGCAGCAGCAGATACGCCAAATTTTTCTTCGAAAGCTTTTACCAAGTCGTTCAAGTCCATTACGGACATCGCGCCTACGGCTTCCAAGATATCGTCTTTACTAATTGCCATTTGAAACTCCTAATTTTTTAAAAAACATCTATTCGGTATTTGACGGAAAACTCAGCAACAATTAAGCTGCTTCGCCTTCTTTTTTCGCTGCCAAAGCTGCCATTGCACGTGCGAAGGCGGATACAGGTGCCTGCATCATACCCAACACTTGTGCCAACAATACTTCGCGGCTTGGGATACTTGCCAATGCAACGACACCAGCTTTATCCAAAGATTTGCCAGCGTAGTTACCAGCTTTAACGACCAACTTGTCATTGCCTTTTGCGAAGTCATTAACGACTCGCGCAGCAGCAACAGCATCTTCCGAGATCGCATAGATCAACGGACCAGTCATTTCGTCAGCGAGGCTTGCAAATGCAGTTCCCTCTACAGCGCGACGTGCGAGTGTGTTTTTCAACACGCGCATGTATACGCCTTGAGCACGTGCGTTAGCACGCAATTGCGTCAAATGACCGACCTGGATGCCACGATATTCAGCTACGACGATCGTCTGTGCAGTTGCTACTTTTGCAGAGACTTCAGCGACGACGGCTTTTTTGTCATTCAGATTGAGACTCACGGTCAACCTCCATTAATGATATTCAGTCGGCACACCACAATGATGCACGTCCCTCGTATCGTTTCGAACACGGCGTCCGAAGTCAGGAGCTTCACTGGAAGAACCAGTGGTCACACCAAAACTTGTTCGGGTCCACCATCTGCGTTGGGCATCAAGAATCACTTCTCAACAATTAACTTTTTAAACGAATTTAAAAAGCCCAACGGTCTTTGACACTCTGTTTGCCTCAATCAGAAGATCAAAGCAACCAGCCCAAAGATGCGCCACTCAAGAAGCTTGAGTGGACTAAATTTTTTACTATTACGCTGCCAAATTGATGTGATCTACGCGTACACCTGCACCCATAGTGGATGAGATGGAAATCTTACGCAGATAAACACCTTTGCTAGTCGCTGGCTTGGCTTTGTTTAAAGCTTCAACCAATGCCAACAAGTTCGCTTTCAAATCGCCATCAGCGAATGACTTACGACCGATTGTCGAATGGATGATACCGGCTTTGTCTGTACGGTATTGAACCTGACCAGCTTTTGCGTTTTTAACTGCAGTAGCGACGTCAGGAGTCACTGTACCAACCTTAGGATTTGGCATCAAACCACGTGGACCCAATACCTGACCCAGTGTACCAACGATACGCATCGTATCTGGAGAAGCGATCACGATGTCAAACGGCATATCGCCAGCTTTAACACGCTCAGCCAAATCTTCCATACCAACGATATCAGCACCAGCTGCTTTAGCTTCTTCAGCTTTTGCGCCTTGGGCGAATACCGCTACGCGTACTGTCTTACCTGTACCAGCTGGCAATACAACCGCGCCACGCACTACCTGGTCAGACTTCTTAGGATCAACGCCTAGTTGAACAGAAACGTCGATAGACTCATTGAATTTTGCAGTTGCGCATTCTTTGATCAACGCGATTGCGTTATCGAATGAGTAAACTTTCAAACGATCTACTTTAGTTTTCAGCAATTTTGCTTTTTTGGATACCTTAGCCATTACAGACCCTCCACCGTGATGCCCATGGAACGAGCGGAACCTGCGATTGTACGAACAGCAGCGTCCATATCAGCAGCAGTCAAATCTTTTTGTTTTACTGTTGCGATTTCTTCAGCTTGAGCACGTGTGATTTTGCCTACTTTATCAGTATGCGGCTTAGCAGAACCTTTAGTGATGCCAGCAGCTTTCTTGATCATGTAAGTTGCTGGTGGCGTCTTCATCACGAATGTGAAAGACTTATCAGCAAATGCGGTGATCACAACTGGAATTGGCATACCTGGTTCCATACCTTGAGTCTGCGCGTTGAACGCTTTGCAGAATTCCATGATATTCAAACCACGTTGACCCAATGCTGGACCGATTGGAGGGGATGGATTTGCTTTACCAGCTGGCACTTGCAGCTTGATAAAACCAATAATTTTCTTTGCCATGATGGCTCCTTCATTGATTGAGTGGTAGCGCCTTTTGATCGAACTTCAATCAAACGGCTCCTCGGATTGACTACTTGCTTTTACTACTTACTGCTCGCGTAGGCAGAAGAATCTGCCCACCCTACATCTTTTACACTTTTTCGACTTGAGCGAATTCCAGATCAACTGGCGTTGCACGACCGAAGATCGTTACATTCACACGCACCTTCGATTTGGCGTAATTGACCTCTTCGACATTACCGTTGAAATCAGTGAATGGACCTTCTTTGATACGCACCACTTCGCCCACTTCGTAC
>JACQDW010000111.1 GCA_016200845.1 Burkholderiales bacterium
CAGTTCAAAGGTAAATTGCAATTTATCGATAACGTGGTCGATCCTGTTTCTGGCACGGTGAAAGTGAAGGCGTTGTTTGCCAACAAGGAAATGAAGCTGTGGCCGGGCGCGTATGCGAATGTGGAATTGAGTGTGCAGACTTTGAAAAATGTGGTGGTGGTGCCGCAAGACGCCTTGGTGATTGGTGTGAATGCGACCACTGTATTCGTCGTCGATGCAGAGCAAAAAGCGGCGCAAAAGAAAGTCGATGTGTTGGCGAGTTATGGTAATGAAGCAGTAATTAGTGGTGTCGATGCAGGATCGCACATCATCTTGGAAGGCAAACAAAATCTGCGCCCGGGGACGCCCGTCAAATTGGCAACTGCTGATGAAAAGAAGAGCGAACGTCAAGGAAAATCCGCCGCCTCGTCCTCACCTTCAGCGAGCGCCCCATGAATTTATCGGAGCTCTTTATTCGTCGTCCGGTGATGACGATATTATTGAATTTATCCATCATCGTTGCGGGTGTTTTGGCCTATCGTTTTATTCCAATTGCAGCGCTACCTAGCTATAACACACCCGTGATCAGCGTCGGTGCTGGTTTGCCCGGTGCTAGTCCAGAGACGATGGCAACCTCAGTGGCGCTGCCTTTAGAAAAGCAATTTTCCACCATACCGGGGTTGGCGACGATCAGCTCTAGCAGCAGTCTGGGTTCAACCAGCCTGACGCTGGAATTTGATGCTAGCCGCAATGTTGATGAAGCTGCGGTCGATGTGCAGGCCGCGCTATTGCGTGCTCAGCGCGCTTTACCAATCGAGATGACATCGCCACCGTCTTACCGCAAAGTCAATCCCGCGGATTCGGCGGTGTTGGTGCTGGCCTTAACTTCACCTTCTTTAAGTCTGGCCGAGCTGACCAATTATGCCGAGCATTTGATCTCGCCTAATCTCTCGACCTTGGCAGGTGTGGCGCAAGTGAATATTTTTGGGATACGTCGTTATGCGGTGCGCATACGTTTGAATCCCGGCGCCTTGGCAACGCGCAATCTGGCCTTTGAAGAAATCAGCGCCAGCATACGTTCGGCCAATTCGATCGCGCCAGTCGGAACCTTGGAAGGCGATAAGCAAACCTTGACCATCGTCGCCAATAAGCAAATTCAAAATGCTGCCGGATTTGCCAATCTCATCGTTAGCAACAAAGGCGGGCAAGTGGTGCGTTTGCGCGATATCGCCAGTGTGGAAGACAGCTACGAGCAGGTGAAATCGGTCGGTAATTTTAATGGCGAGCCTGCGATTATGCTGGCGATACAGCGCCAGTCCAATGCCAATACAGTCAAGGTGGTGGAATCGATTAAAGCGGCGATACCAGGCTTTCAATCGCAATTGCCAGCTTCGGTGCAAATCACTTTGGCGAATGATCGATCGGCCTCGGTGCGCGATGCCTTGCATGATGTGAATGTGACTTTGGGCCTAACGATCGCGCTGGTGATCGTGGTGATTTTTTTGTTCTTGCGCCATGTGGTGGCAACCGTGATTCCGAGTTTGTCTTTGCCAGTGTCCTTGATTGGTGCGGTAAGTTTGCTGTGGGGTTTTGGCTATACGCTCGATAATATTTCGCTGTTGGGTATTACGCTGGCGGTGGGCTTGGTGGTCGATGATGCAATCGTGATGCTAGAAAATATCATGCGCCACATCGAAAAAGGCGAAGCGCCGTTTGAGGCCGCATTAAAAGGCTCGCGTGAAGTTGGATTTACGATTGTGTCGATTTCCACTTCTCTGATCGCCGTGTTTATTCCTATCTTTTTTATGCCGGGCGTGATCGGGCAATTGTTCCATGAGTTCGCGGTGATTGTGAGTTTGGCGATTGTGGTGTCGGCCTTTGTGTCTCTGACCCTAGTGCCGATGTTAGCGAGCCGCTTTTTAAAAGCTGAGCGTGATTATGTACCGCCCTCGCGCTGGCTGGCTGCGATCACACATAGCTTTGAACGTGCCTTCGATCGTTCACTGGCCGCTTACGCGCGTGGTCTTGATATCGCACTAGCACATCGTAAAACAGTGCTGGTGATTGCCTTGCTGACGTTTATTGCGACGGCGTATTTGTTCAACCGCATACCCAAGGGATTTTTTCCGGAAGAAGACATAGGGCAAATCAATGTTTCCACTGAGGCCGCGGAAGATACTTCATTTCCTGCGATGGTGATTTTGCAGGAAAAAGTAGCGCAAATTTTGCGCGACGATCCGAATATTTTGACAGTTTCTTCTTTCCACGGTGGCGGTGGTTCGCAAAATACCGGGCGTGGTTTTATCAATCTCAAACCACGTGATCAACGCAAGCCCATGAAGGAAGTGTTGGAAGGCTTGCGCAATAAATTAAAAGCGGTGCCGGGCATTACTGTTTTCTTACGTCCCACGCAAAATCTGCAATTGGGTGGCAGGCCAAGTAAGAGTCAATACCAATACATTATGCAAAGCGTGGATGCCAGTGAGCTCAGCAATTGGGCGTTCAAGATGCAAGACAAATTGAAGAGCGACGCTGGCTTTAAAGACGTCACTACTGATTCGCAATTAAAGGGTTTGCAGGCATCGATAGAGATAGACCGTGATCGTGCTAATGCTCTGGGTGTGGGTATCGATGCGATTCGTGCGGCTTTGTATAGTGCCTTTGGTGAGCGCCAGATCGCGACCTTGTTTACTTCGGTCGATAGTTACGCGGTGGTGTTAGAAGTCGCCCCAGAATTTAAAAAAGATGAGTCCGCCATCGCCGCGATTTATGTGCGCAGCAATACTGGTAGCCTGGTGCCCATGTCTAGTTTTGCCACCGTCAAACGCAGCGTCGGGCCAACTTCAATTAATCATGTCGGGCAATTGCAGGCGGTCACGGTCTCGTTTAACTTGGCACCAGATACCGCCTTGGGGGACGCCACCAAACGCATAGAAAAATATCGTGAAGAATTAAAACTTCCTTCGTCCATTATCACCTCGTATGGTGGCGATGCGGCGGTGTTTAAAGATGCGCAATCGGGGCAAATGATTTTGATCGTCGCTGCTTTGCTGGTGATCTATGTGTTGCTGGGGGTCTTGTACGAGAGTTTTATTCATCCGATTACCATCCTGGCGGGGCTGCCTTCGGCTGCGGTCGGCGCTTTGTTGATGTTAGAAATTTTCGGCAAAGACTTAACCCTGATTGCCACCATCGGCATTTTGCTGTTGATCGGCATCGTCAAGAAGAATGCGATCATGATGATCGATTTTGCCTTGGACGCGCAAAGGCAGCTAGGCATGTCGCCTGCCGCTGCGATACGGGAAGCTTGTATCGAACGCTTCCGCCCTATCATGATGACTAGCCTCGCTGCTTTGGCGGGCGCGTTGCCGATTGCTTTTGGTCTTGGTGCAGGTGCCGAGCTGCGCCAGCCTCTGGGGCTGGCGGTGGTCGGCGGTTTGATTTTTTCACAGGCGATTACTTTGTTCATCACCCCTGTGATTTATCTGGCGTTGGATAAATACAGCGGGCGCGGACCTATCGTTGGAAATGCTTTATGAGTGAGTTGGTTTGTTTGGGAGACGATATAAGGCGATAGTCGCGGGAAACATGAGCCAAAATCCCGAATCCGGCATCAATATTACGCCCAACAAGCTCATCAAAAACAGGCCTACAGCCAGCATGCGTGTTGACTCGTAGGCCTGATGTTTTTCCAGACCGGTGACGCACAAACCTAACAAGGCCAAGACCACGCCAAACAACAAAAACCAAATGCCGAGCGCGGGCATCAGGTTTCTGCCAATGGCATTGATCACGCCACGCTGCCAGATTTCCTGATACGCAGGCATGAAGAAGATGAATGATGCAATGGTGTGAAGTAAAGCAACGAATATGATCCAATAACCAATCCAGATTTTTTTCTGCATGAGAATTCCTCTAATTGAATGGGGATGGAAGGCGCGTATTAACCCGCGCGCCGATTTTTTTCAACATATGCATGAGGCCAAGAAAAGCGCGGTCAAAATAGGGCAAGTCAGGATGGTAGCCGACGCACCACGTATGCAAGTGTTTGTGATATTCCGAATCGTGGTGAGCGGGGTAAGGCAGCTTGTGTGTAAAGTCAAAACTCTCGCTTAGAAAGGCGTCGATTCTCCACTGGTGGAATGGTGCGAGTGCGGGGAGGAGTTGTTCATTGAATTCTTGCTGGCTTAGTTCAGGCGGAAAAAATCCCAAATCCAAATACGAGGCACGCAAGGCAATCACTTTTGATTCGTCGGCGTCATCCATCTTGAGCGCGGCAAAGTGGCGTGCAATCAATGTGGGGAAGTCTTCAGAGATCGCCTTGGTACATCCGAAATCAAGCACAGCTAAGCGCCTATCGCTCATCAACAAAAAATTGCCAGGATGCGGATCGGCGTGCAACCTGCGCAATTGACAAAAGCTGTTCCAAAACCAGTCAAATAAAATTTGCCCAAAGTGGTCGCGCAGCTCTTGGGTAGGATTAGTCGCAAGCCAGGCATCGAGATGCAGACCTTCCAGCATTTCCATGCTGAGTATGCGTTTGCTAGAAAGCTCTGGTAAAACCTGCGGAATTGCGATGCGCGGCGCAAGCGTGGGCGAGACACCGACCTCCTGACGAAACCAGTTGAGTTGCTGCGCTTCGTGTTCGTAGTCAAGCTCTTCGTGCAGTTTGGTTTCTATCTCGTCTAACACTCTGTTCATCACCGGCGGCGCGGGCAGATTGTCGCGGCGCATGCCATAAGCACTCAAGATTTGGCGCAACAGTCGCATATCGCTTTGGATCGCGCTGGCGATGCCCGGATATTGAATCTTAACCGCTAGCTCAACACCGTCTTTGCTACGCGCCTTATGCACTTGGCCAAGGCTGGCGGCGGCAAATGAACTTGATTGAAATTGAGCGTACAAGTCTTGTGGCAGGCTATTAAACTCTTGCTGAAATTGCTTGAGCACCAGCGCGCGATTGAGTGGCGTGACCTGATAATAGGCTTGCGCCAATTCGCGCCGGACTGCGGCGGGCAAAAAATCGGCTTCCATACTCAAAATTTGTGAGACTTTGAGCGCACATCCTTTGAGTTGATTGAGCGCTTTGAACAAAATACGCCCCAACTCGGCATCGTGTTCTTCTTGTGCCTGTGCCTGTTTTTCTGGCGAGCGTAGACTCTGTTTGGCCTTGTGGCCAAGTCGGCTGACACCTGCATGTGCCAGTGCGATGCCGGTAATCGCGCCGCGTTTTAAGGCGCTGGTCGGAGGAGCGGATGTCATAAAGCCTTCCTCCGCTTGTGGCTGAACGCGGCGATGATCTCGCCCAAGCCACCACCGTGTTGCAGTAAACGACTCAAATGGGTGCGCAACATAAAGCTGGCAAGCTCTGTGAGTTTGTTCACCAAGCCGCTCTTGAGCACGGCGACAAACACACCCAAACTCATATCAACCAGATGCGTGGTATCGGAAAATTCTTCAGAATCATCGTCCAGCCAATAACTGATCAAGGCCAGCAGATAATCCATCACCATATTGCCCATCAAGTTTTTAAAATCGCAGGCCGCAATTTCTCCGCGCTGTTCGGCAGCTTCAATTAAGCCGATCACAGTTTCCTTCAACAGCGCCTGCCCCGGAACTTGGTCACGCATAACCAGCAGCGGCGATTGCTGGATCACTGACCGCGTGATGGCGACAAATTCTCTGTCGTTGAGCAAGAGTTCCAAGATTAAATCGATCAGCCTTTGCAAACTCTCTTGTAAATCAAAGTCTTCCCACTCCGGCGTCTCCTGCGCCATCTGCACCGCGATCTCGATACATAAGGCGAAATAAGCCAGCAACAGTTTTTCTTTGTTGGGGAAATATTTGTAGATGGTCGCATCACCGATCCCCGCAGTTCTGGCGATCTGTTTCATACTGGCTTGTTCATAGCCATGTGTTGTCATCAAATCCACGGCAGTGCGGATAATCAGGCGCCGGGTTTGTTCTTGTTGCGAGCGGGAAGTTTTCATAATGTGTGCACGCTATCGTTTAAATGTTTTAAATATGTGTTTACTGTATAGCGTGTATTGTAAAAGTTCAAGTGGTTTTTTTGGGAGGGCTATTTGTATCAATTGAGGCGCGATGAACACTCCTTCTCCCGCAAGCGGGAGAAGGCGGGGATGAGGGTGGTTCAGGTTGGCGAAATGCCAATGCAAGGCAGTGTTGACGCTTGCAGCAAGCGAGTGAAATAGTGATAGTTTGCACTCGCTCAACCTCCCTCACCCCCAACCCCTCTACCGCCCGCGGTAGAGGGGAACTCCCTCGCCCCCACCTAAAGCGATTTATTTACGTGTAATTACCTCAGAACCCCATTTAGTACGCAGTGCACAAAGAAAAATCCCCTACAATAACGGCTTGATTTTTACTCTAGGATGCGCATCATGGCTGTTAATTCTCCTATTCCCGTCGCGGCCGATTTGAAACCAGTCAAAGGTATAGAACTTGGTTACGCACTAGCGGGTATTCGTAAAGCAAATCGCAAAGATTTGTTGGTGATGCGTTTGGCACCGACCGCGACTGTGGCTGGTGTATTCACGACGAATCGCTTTTGCGCCGCGCCGGTGCAAGTGTGCAAAGCGCATTTGGAAAGTCCCCACATGGCGGTCGGCCCCATACGTGCTTTGGTGGTCAATACCGGCAATGCGAATGCAGGTACCGGCGATGCGGGTTTGGCGGCGGCGAATGCAACTTGCGCGGCTTTGGCGGAATATTTGCAGTGTGAGCCTTCACAGATTTTGCCGTTTTCGACTGGTGTGATTCTGGAGCAATTGCCTTTGGACCGATTGGTTGCGGGCCTGCCTGCAGCGATTGCGAGTTTGAATGAAGATCACTGGTACGCCGCTGCCGAAGCGATCATGACCACCGATACCCAGCCCAAAGCGGCGTCAAGCACCATCGTGATCAATGGCATTCCCGTGACCATGACAGGCATCAGCAAAGGCGCAGGCATGATCAAGCCAAATATGGCGACCATGCTGGGCTACTTGGCGATGGATGCCAAAGTGTCGCAAGCGGTGCTCGATCATCTGGTCAAGCAAGCGGCTGACCATTCGTTTAATTGCATTACGATTGACGGCGATACTTCGACCAATGATTCATTCATGTTGATCGCCACCGGCGCATCATCCTTGGAAATCAACGAGATCGATTCTCCTGAATATCAGGCTCTATCCAAAGCAGTGATCGCGCTGTCGCAAAAGTTGGCGCACATGATCGTGCGCGACGGCGAAGGCGCGACTAAGTTCATCAGTGTCGTGGTGGAAGAAGGACGCGATGTCGAAGAGTGCCGCAAGATCGCTTATTCGATTGCCCATTCACCGCTGGTCAAAACCGCTTTCTTCGCCTCCGATCCCAATTTAGGACGGATTCTGGCAGCGATAGGCTACGCAGGTGTGCATGATCTGGATGTAAGTAAATTGAATTTGTATCTGGACGATGTCTGGGTCGCTAAAAATGGCGGACGTCATCCTGAATATCTGGAAGAAGATGGACAGCGCGTGATGAAGCAAAGTGAAATCACGATACGCGTCAAGTTGGCGCGCGGCGCGGCGACCACCACGATCTGGACTTGCGATTTGTCGCATGATTATGTGTCGATCAATGCGGATTATCGTTCGTAGTCGGTTTTGATTTTTTAGAGGCGAACGAATGACAAATACAGATGCTCTCTTCACCCGCGCTGAGCTTTTAATAGCGCGACTGGAAGCCGCATTAACGCCGCAAGTAGCAGAACCAGACTGGAACGCTGGCATCGCTTTTCGCTGGCGCAAACGTGGCGGACAAGCGAGCTTGCAGGTGGTCAAACACATCGCGCCGATTGCGTTTGACCACTTGCAGCATATCGCCACGCAAAAGCAAGCGATAGAACAAAACACGCGGCAATTTGTCGCTGGGCGGCCTGCGAATAATGTGCTGTTGACTGGTGCTCGCGGAACCGGAAAATCGTCGTTGATTAAAGCCTGTTTGCAGCAATTTAGCGCACAAGGTTTGCGTTTGATTGAAGTTGATAAAACTGATCTGGCCGACTTGCCCGATTTGATCGACCTGCTGGCCGATCGCCCCGAAAAATTTATCGTATTTTGCGATGATCTGTCGTTCGAGGCGGGCGATGTCGGCTACAAAGCATTGAAGGTCGCTTTGGATGGCGGCATCTGTGCAACCACCGATAATATTCTCATTTACGCCACGTCTAATCGTCGCCATTTGCTGCCCGAAAGCATGGCAGACAACGCCAGCTATGTGCATGACGAAGACGGCGACTTGCACCCCGGTGAAACGGTCGAAGAAAAAATTTCTTTATCCGAACGCTTTGGCATTTGGGTCTCGTTTTATCCGTTCAAACAGGACGATTATCTCGATATCGTCGCGCATTGGTTGCGGCACTTCTCCTGCACGCCCGAACAAATTAGCGCTGCTCGTGCCGATGCCTTGCGTTGGGCGCTGCAACGTGGCTCACGCTCAGGCCGCGTAGCTTGGCAATTTGCGCGCGACTACGCCGGACGCTGTCTGTAATCACCATTTACCTGAATCGAAATCTCTATGAGCGCAACCCCGATTGATGTCGCCGTTTGTATCATGATGAAAGCCAATGGCGACGTCTTGCTAGCGCAAAGACCCGCCGGCAAACCGTATGCAGGCTATTGGGAATTCCCGGGCGGAAAAGTCGAAGCCGGTGAAGATATTTTCTGCGCCCTACAACGCGAAATGCGCGAAGAGTTAGGCGTAGAAATTCTCACGGCAACTCCTTGGTGTGGGGTAGAACACGTCTATCCTCACGCTCACGTGCGACTGCATTTTTACATCTCCCGCGATTGGCAGGGCGAACCGCAAAGTTTGGAAAATCAAGCATTCGCCTGGCAGGGTGAAGTCGCAGTCGAGCCCTTACTGCCTGCGACTGTGCCTTTGTTGGGGGATTTGGATGGAGTGAGGTTTGGATTCGCCTCTGAGTTTTCTGACTAGAAAACTTGAGGCGAATCGCTTTACTGACAAGATGGAGAGTGAGGCTTAAAACTCATAGCGTGCAGAAATACGGGTGGACCTTGGAGATTGATAGCTCGTCGGTAATCCGTAATTTTTGTTGATACGACCTTGGCGTTGAGTCGCACGGCTGTAATCCTTAAACTCATTGATCGTTTGTTCAGTTTGGAAATTGAAGACATTGAAGATACTGGCTGACAACGTTAACAATCCACGATCAAATTTTGTTTTGTAGGTTGCGCTGATATCAAATGTTTTTGTCCACGGCAAATTCCCCAAAGATCCACGTGGCACGATAGAACTTTGTGCGATCGTGTTTTTTGAATTCAATAAATCAGGCGCAAATTGTCCGTTTAAACAATAGTAGCTGTAGCCATAACTTCCCGATCCGCCTTTCGTGGTTTTCCCATCCGCGCCGAAGTAATCAAATACAGCATTGGCAGAGCCAGGAATAGGGACGTTTCCTAAGCATGATTTAGGGCGTCCTGATGTCAGGCTGCTGTTAAAGCCGACTGAGAAAGCATCGTTGAAC
>JACQDW010000110.1 GCA_016200845.1 Burkholderiales bacterium
TAGAAGCGGAGCGTGTGGCTGCGGAAGAAGTTGGGCGCTTGATGACGGAATCGGCAGAATCCGATAGCCCGAATCAAGAATGAGAAAATTCCTCAGCGCCTGGGCGTTGGGGAGTTTTGAATTACGCCACCCGTAAGCAAGATTTTCTAAAGTAAGAATAAAACTATGTTTCACATCAAATCACTAGAACTGGTTCATTGGGATTACTGGCAGCGGATTAAGAATATTCCGCTTGATGCCAAGATCATTACCATTGCTGGCCAAAATGGTTCTGGCAAAACCACGCTGCTGGATGCCTTGCGCACGCTGTTTGGTTTGGAATGTTCTATGGGACGTTCTTACAAACACTATGCGCGGCATTCGGGTCAACAGACTGCGTGGATACGCGCTGTGGTCGATAATAGCGCGGTCGGGCCGCAGATATCGAACCGCCCTTTCCGCATGTCCGGTTTGTATGAAGATGAAGTCACGCTGTTTTGCAAGATAGAAAAAAACGGCGGTGACTGGAAGCGTCAATATTTGATGCGCAGTGGTAAAACCGAGATTGAAGACATTCAGGAAGCGAACGACTGGCTGGGCGTGGAAACGTATCGCAAGCGCCTTTCGCATGCGGGCTTGTCGTCGGCCATGGGTAAGGTGTTGGCGCTGGAACAGGGCGAGACCGATAAGCTGTGTGAATATGCGCCGCGTCAGTTGCTGGACTTGGTGTTTCAAGTGTTTGGCGATAAAGAAGTGTTGGATGCTTACGATGATGCAAAGCGCCATCAGCGCGATACGGAATCAGAATTACAGCGTTTTGAAACCGAACTGGAAGGCGCAAAAACCAATCTGGAAGGTTTGCGTTTAAAGGTGGCGAACTTCCATCAATGGGAAAGCCTGAACAAAGAAAAGCGCGATCTACAGGAAGAGGTTTTGCCGACCCTGCAATACCATGAAGACTTGGAACGCGCTTCCGCCACCAGCCAGGCACTGCGCGCTAGCAAACGCTTTTTGAAGACGCAGGATGAAGCTTTGTCTGAGCGTCGTTTGTCTTTGGCACAGCAAGCACAAAACCACAGCGAAGCACAGCAAGCGGAAGCCGAACTCGAAGCGGAAGAATCAACGCTACGCGAAAAACTCAGCCACGTTAACGCCAAACTGAAACCGCAGGAAAGCCTGCTGGAACAAAAGGCGCGCCTGCAAAAACTCGCCGCCGAAGCCGATGCCGACATCGCGAATATCGCCGATGAGTTAGAGAAAAAAGAAGCCGAACTGGCGCAGCAAAAGCAAGAGCGCGATGCCTTGAGCCAGCGCATTGCCGCCGACATGGAAACCATCTCGGCCTTGCAAGGCAAAGCCAGCTTGCCCGACCCAGAAAACGTGCGCCAGATGCGCCGCGCTTTGAATGAAGCCAACATCGCGCACAGCATGTTGCCCGAAATCGTCGAAGTCACCGACGCCAAGTGGCAAGGCGCAGTGGAAGGTGTGTTGCGCGGCTATACCTCGGTGATCTTGCTGGATAGTGCCAGCGACGCCAGTGCTGCTTATCGCATCGGCGAAAAACAACGCTATAGCCATTTCATCGTGCCAGACCGCGTGACAGCACCGGTGGTGAAAGACAGTAGCTTATTGTCTGTCGTCAGTTTCAATGCCAAAGCGCCGGCCTGGCTGATCGAACAACTCGAGCGCATAGAAACCGTGGACAGCATTGATCAGGGCATGAAAATCCACAAGTCACAAGAGTGGATCACGCCTGATGCCTATCATTTTGAACGCCGTGGTGGCCGCTCGCTGTTCGTAGAAGTATCGCGCTATCGCTTCGGCAATGCCGGTCGCACTCAACGTTTAGAAGCGCTACAAAAAGCGCTGCCACGTTTGCAGGCACAAGAAGATCAGCAAACGATACAGATCAGCAAACTGGCGGGGGAAATCTCGTCTTACAAGGCACGTTTGGCAGGTGTCGATGCGGCAAAAGAACTCAGTGCACGCCATGCCGAATTTGAAGAAGCTGCACGCAATACGCAGCCGCTCAAACAGCAGCGTATCGAAGTCGGTACCCGACTGGGAGAAATCGCGCCTTTACTGAAAGCAGCGACCGAGCAACGCACGGTGGCGCATCTAAAATGGGAACAAGCCAAGGCCGCGATTGCCGATGCCGAGGCACAATTGCGCAGCTCAGAAAAACGTCATGTGGAAGAACGCAAAGCGCAATTCGAAACACTGCGCAGCATGCGCGACACCTGGCACACTTTGCCACTCAATTGGAAGCGTTCTTCACATCGCAAAGAATTAGTGGCCGAGCATGAAAACGTCCATCAAATCGAATTGCGCTTGCGTAGTTTAAGTAATCAACTAGCACGTGACGATTGGGAAATCGATGCCACCGTGGTTGATCAATATACGCGTCTCAACAATCTACTGCAAAACCGTCAGGCCGAAACCGACGAGCGCCGCTATCAAAATAATCGCGCGATGGAAGCCACGGTCAACGCCCGCGCCGCTTATATGGACAGACTGCGCTATACGATTAAAACCTATAGCAAGAACATCAAACAATTGGGCGAACTGGCCGGTATCGAGGTGCATACCGATCCGGTGAAACTAGAAAATGACGACATTCAATTGGCGCAAGCGGGCTTACATGTACGTTTCAAATTCGACGGCAAAGGCCCGATAGGCATGAATGACGGCGAGGCATCCGGTGGGCAGCAAGTGATGAAATCGCTGATCCTTTTGATCGGTTTATTGAAATCCGAAGACGGCTCCGGCGGCTTCGTGTTCATCGACGAACCGTTTGCGCATTTGGACATCCGCAATATTCAACTGGTCGGCGAATTTTTGAAAAACACCGATGCCCAATATCTGATGACCACACCATTAACGCACAACACCGACGTCTATGATCCATCGGAGCTAACGCTAATCACCAGCAAAAAGAAAAAAGATACAGAATGGGCGCAACCGATTTTTGTCTTGCAGCGCCGGGTGGAGAAAGTGAAAGAACTGCGAGCCTAGTTGATCAATACCGAGACTCACATAGAAACGAAACCTACACACTGAGAAATTAAACATGGATATAGAAGCAGGCAGCAGCGTTGGTGAAACTTTAGCCGCCATCGTCATTACGAACGAGCTGAGTCAAACACAAGATGGCGCGCACAACGCAAAAGTCTGCGCCAATTGCGGCACGAGTCTCGCTGGTGCGTATTGCCATGCATGCGGTCAGTCTTCCCACATCCATCGTTCGCTTTTGCACATGGTAGAAGAACTGCTGCATGGTCTGTTTCATTTCGATACCAAAGCATGGCGCACCATACCCGCTCTGATTTTTCGCCCCGGCCAGTTAACCCGCGAATATATTGCAGGCAAACGAACGTCTTATGTCTCGCCGCTGGCCTTGTTTTTATTTTTGATCTTCTTCATGTTCTTCGTGTTTTCTTATACGATGAATGATGCTTGAATTAGAAGCAGAAATAGCGCGGCTCAAAGTTGCCATAGACGAGTTCAAAACTAAAGATGGCAGCGATCACAACGCAATTTCGCAGCAGAAACGCTTCCTGGAATCGGACTTGCGCTATGCCGAGAAACGATTGCGTCGCGTGGTCAAACGCGACATCAAAGGAAAAACTAAACAATCACTCAAGTCAGCATTAAAGACTTCTTCGTCATCGGCTTCTGCCGAAATCAAGGCAAGCGTCACCGCGGTGGCATCGGCATCGGCGGAGCCAGCGGAATCCGACACCGACAACACACACTTTAAAGCCAGCGATCTTCCTGAGTTTCCAACGCTAGGAAATTTCCTGGAAAACGCGGACAAAGACCGCCAATTTACTCTCTACAAAATGAAGAAAAATGCGGCTAGTCTGGCGTTTTTATTGATACCGATTTCTCTGCCGTTTTTGTGGCTGCTTTTTGCATTCCGCCGCCAGTACGTGATGTTTGATCATGCAGTGTTCTCGCTGTACTCTTTATCGTTCATCAGCGTGCTATTAACGGTGATTGCGATCTTGTCCAAATTGGACTTCACTGGAACCGCAGTGCTGCTGTTTACCTTTGTCCCGCCCATACATATGTTTTCCCAGTTGCGGAACGCCTATCAACTTACCAAATTTGAGGCACTTTGGCGCACGATTGCATTGCTCTTCATTGCCTTCTCCTCGCTATTAGCTTACGCGATGGTGGTCACTTTATTTAGCACTTAGTTTGGACTTAATGAGCACTTAGCGAGCATGCAAACTCTGCAAAATGGCGCTGGCAAATCGCGGCGCCGCTTCTTTGTCCAACTCCAAAAACAATTCCGGCTCGAGCAATTCTAAGTCCATCAAAATGAGTTGTCCGTTCCGGATCACGCCGTCCACCCGCGCATAACAAGGCATATGCGTTAATAGCTGCAACATCGCCGCTGCCTGTTCCCGTATTGCGACTGGGATGTCCATCGCTTGCACACTGCCGCCATGATCTGACTGCACCCGAAAATCACCGGCCTTGGCTCGTTTTAACAGGCCGTGGCTGTACACACCATTAAAGAACACCAGCGACCATTCGCCTTCGTTAACGATTTCCGGCATAAAGGCTTGTAATAAAAAATCCTGCTCGCCACGCCACTGGGCAAATTGCTGTTCTGCCGCTTCCAGCTGATCCGCCTGCAATCGTAAGGTGCGCCAGGCACCAGCCGATTGCACCGGCTTGATGACCGCTTCTTCGCATCCTAATGCTTGCATCAATTGCGACAAACTACGTTCGTCGTCAGGCGTAATACGTAAGCCTGGAATCACCGCACAACCCTTTTGCTCCAGCTCGAATAAATAATTTTTATTCAGATTCCAACGCAAGGTGTCCACGTCATTGAGCACAGCTACGGCCAGCTCCTCAAGATGATCAAGTAAGCGCAAAAACGCAGGCAATTTTTTATAATAATCCCAAGGACAACGCACCACCACCGCATCAAATTCTCGCCAATGAATCGTGGGGTCATCCCATACGCAAATCTGTACTTGTGCGCCCAGCGCTTGCAAAGCTGGTGGTAACAATACTTCGCCCAAAGTGAGTTGGGGATGATCTGCGCTGGTGAGGAGTGCGATTCTTTTGTTCATGTTGGTTCGCTTTATCGAGCAAGAAACGCATGATCATAAAAGAATTCCACTCATACGTTTAAGCTTGCGTTCAGGAAAGTGGTATCACAAAACCGACACGCAAAAACCACAGTGTATTAGCGCCTTATTTTGCAATTGATCTATGATTAAAAGTTGCCAAATAACAGATTTATTTCAGGCGTGTGACCATTTGAATGGAATTTTAGTCAATATAGCGAGTGCGCCAAATTTTATTCCGAAACAAGAAAATTCACCATTTACTGCTCCCAACTCACGCACCATTCCTAACTTTTCGACAAGCTTCTTCTCTGCTTTACTGCACTTGGATAGAAAGCAAATAAAGCGCTATCCAATTCATAAAATACAAAAATGAGGGAGAGACAGATGCAAAAGAGAATTCTATCGAGTTTATTACTTGGCATGGTATTGACTGCGACCGGCAGTGTCACAAGCATTGCGGCAGACAAACAAGTTTGGATTACCGTCGGCGATAAGGCCTACGGCGAATTAAAACAACTCGCGCCAAATGCCTTTTTAAAAGAAAGTCGTTTAATCGAAGCAGACTTAGCAGGCATTCACACGCAGGAAAGAATCCATCTGGTGCGGGTGAGTGAATCGATTTTGCCAGCTTTATCCAACGCGATTCATACCAAGCTCAAGCGTTGTGCTGGATTTATTGCACACAACAGTGAAACTGCCGGCTATGAAGCACTCGGCTCTGCGCGTCTGGCACCGCCACCATCACTGACCAGTCTTGCGCCTTCTTATACCATCGATAATCAGACCACGGTCAACCCCATGCTGACGCAAATGCAGGCATCGAACATTGGTCAGACCATTATTGATTTATCTTCCTTCGTCAATCGCTATTACACCACCACAGGTGGCGTGAACGGATCAAACTGGATACGCGATAAATGGACGCAAATGGCAGCTGGGCGCAGCGGCGTCACGGTTGAGCAATTTACCCATGCGGGATGGCCACAAAAATCGGTGATCCTGACCATACAGGGCAGCGACAATGGCTCCGAAGTGGTGGTGTTGGGTGGCCATCTGGACTCCATCAACTTATCCGGAAATAGTGAAACTTCCGTCGCGCCAGGCGCTGACGACGATGCCTCTGGCATCGCCAGCCTGACCGAAGCAATGCGAGTGATGTTCGCGAATAATTATCAACCTCGCCGCACGATTAAATTCATCGCTTACGCTGCAGAAGAAGTGGGCTTAAAAGGCTCGGCCGAAATCGCTAAAAAGTTCAAAACAGATGGGGTCAATGTGGTCGGCGTGATGCAACTTGACATGACCAACTACAAAGGCTCGGCAAAAGATATCTATCTGTTTACCGACTACACCAATGCCGCGCAAAATACATTTGCTTCTAACTTAATTACGACCTACCAGCCTGGCGTCACCATCGGTAGTGACAGCTGCGGATATGCTTGTTCGGATCACGCTTCATGGAATGCACAGGGCTATCCCACATCGATGCCGTTTGAAACTGCGATGAATGAAGACAATCCCAACATTCACACGGCTACTGACACCTATGCCAATACCGGAAGCCAAGCCAACCATGCGTTAAAATTCGCCAAGCTTGGTCTTTCTTTCGCGGTCGAACTAGGTAGCGATGGCCCTGCGTTGCCACCGCAAACGACAGTGCTCACCAAAGATGTCTCAGTCAGCATTTCGGGCGCTGCCAACGATGAGAGTCGCTACAGTTTCGCTGTCCCTGCTGGCGCCAGTAATCTAACATTTAAGACCTCTGGCGGCACTGGCGATCTGGATATTTATACGCAATTGGGCAGCATGCCTACCACCAGTGCTTACCTGCAAAAATCAGATGGTTCCAGCAATACCGAAACCATCACCATCGCCAGCCCAACCGCCGGAACTTACTATTTGTTGAGCAAAGCCTACGCTGCAGTCAGCAATGCTTCTTTGGTGGCGAGCTATCAAACTAGCGTGCCGGGTAATGTCTTAACTAGCGGTGTCTCAGTGAGCGTCGGCAGCCTGGCGACCGGTGCGACTAAGACGTACACCATCGTCGTCCCCGCTGGAAAAACCTCGCTGACATTCAAACTCTCTGGTGGCACAGGCGATGGTGATATTTATTCCAAATTGGGTAGCGCGCCGACCACAACGGTTTATGACAAGAAATCTGATGGCTCTACCAACGCGGAAACCATCACGATCTCGGCACCTGCTGCGGGCACCTACTATTTGCTGATCAAAGCGTATGCAGCGGTGAGCGGCGCCAGCATTGTGGCGACAGTGCAATAACATCCTACGGAGAAGGACGGAGGCATCGTCTTATTGACCTTCCGTTCTTCTTTACTAGGACTTACGCAGAATTGCGCTGGCTAGGCGTGGAGCCGAAGACAGTACGGTTGTACGGCGAGGCGAACACAACAACGCCAGCGTCTGTTTTGCGTAAGTCCTATTTACTTTTTCAAGAGCTCAAAGAACAACTTGAGCTCTTTTTTTTGCGTCAACTGAACAGCCAAAGCGAATCCGCCAACTTTGTTACACTAGTGTAGTATTGCACTAACGCTTTTCTTCTTTCATTTCACCCGTGTCCACAACCGCACTCTCGCTTGTTTTACTCGCCGGATTTATTCATGCTCTCTGGAATATCGCTGCAAAAAAAGCGGGGGGTGATGTTCGTTTTGTCGGGCTAACTTCCCTCATCATGGCCTTTGTCTGGGCGCCTGTTGGCATTTGGTTTGCCAAAGATGTGTTCATTCAATGGGGACCACTGGAATGGGGATTGGTGTCGTTCAGTGGCGTGCTGCATGTTTTGTATTTCATTACGCTGCTACGTGGTTATCGCAAGGCGGATCTGACTGTGGTGTATCCGATTGCGCGTGGCTCTGGGCCTTTGATTTCTGCCGGCATTGCGATCATTTTTTTGGGTGAACATCTGTCACTGTTCGGTGCAGCGGGCATCCTCGCTGTTGTCGGCGGCGTGTTTTTCATCGCAGGCGGACCCAAAATCATCGCACTGCTTCGACAAGAACATGCCCACACGCCAGAACAAACCCGCATTTACAAAGGCTTTTCTTATGGCTTATTAACTGGAGTTTTCATCGCTGCGTATACCGTGCTCGATGCCTACGCGGTGAAGATCATTTTAATTTCTCCCATTTTGATCGACTATTTCGGCAACTTCACGCGCTTAGGCATCTTGCTCCCTGCACTCTTACGCGACCGCGCTGCTACCTGTGCATCATGGAAAAAAGAATGGAAATACGCCCTGGTCGTCGCGACCATTAGCCCTATTTCTTATGTGCTGGTTTTATATGCGATACAAACCGCGCCATTAAGCCATGTCGCTCCTGCACGCGAAGTATCGATGCTGTTCGCCGCACTGATCGGTGGACATTTATTTGACGAAGGTGACCGCATTGCGCGTATCATCGGTGCTCTTTGCATTGCGGCAGGTGTCATTGCTTTGGGTGTTTCATAACGATCCAGAGTCACTACCAGAACTTACTTATCTTGAAAAAATATGCGTGATCTAACTGTAGGCTCCATCCCTCGCCATATCGTCGCTATGGCCGCCCCCATCGCCATCGGCATGCTAGTTCAGACTCTGTACTTTTTTGTCGATCTCTATTTTGTCGCCGGGCTAGGAGATGCTGCGCTAGCTGGCGTCAGCTCCGCAGGCATCGTCAATTTTATCGTGATGGCCTTGACCCAGATGTTGAGTGTCGGTGCGGTCACGTTGATCTCACATGCGGTTGGACGCAAAGATCAGGCTGAGGCAAATTTGGTGTTTAATCAAACCATCGTGCTCTCGACGCTATGTGGTTTCGCGACTTTATTTTCCGGCTACGCCTTTGGCCCATGGTATATGCATTCGCTGGGCGCGGATGCGGCTACGGTTGAGGCGGGCGTCAGCTTTTTGCATTATCTGATTCCAGGCTTGGCTTTGCAATTTGCCTTGGCAGCAGCAGGCGGTGCCTTGCGGGGAACTGGCGTCGTCAAGCCGGCTATGCTGGCGCAAATGGTCACAGTGCTCATCAATATTGTCCTGGCGCCGGTATTGATTACTGGATGGGGTACAGGGCATGCGATGGGAATTGCTGGCGCAGGTCTGGCGACTTCGATTGCTTCCTTCGTGGGCGTCGTCATTATGCTGATTTATTTCGCGAGGATGGAACACTATGTGCACGTCAACATTGCGCAATTTCGGCCCGACTGGAGTATCTGGAAACGTATGCTGAATATCGGCCTGCCCGCCGGTGCAGAGTTTCTCTTTATGTTTATGTTTATGGCGGTGATCTATTCCATTATCCGCCCCTTTGGTGCTGCAGCGCAGGCAGGTTTTGGTTTGGGTTCGCGCGTGATGCAAGCAATTTTTTTACCTGTGATGGCAATCTCATTTGCAATTGCACCTATCGCAGGACAAAATTTCGGAGCACGTCTGGCGCATCGAGTACGTGCAACGATCTGGACAGCCATCATTATCGAAACTTTGCCTATGGCGATATTGACGTTGTTGTGTCAAATTGATCCTGGCTGGATGATTCATTTTTTCACCAACGACACTGAAGTGATCGAAGTTGCCGTTCAATTTTTACGTATTATTTCGTGGAATTTTGTCGCGACCGGGATTGTTTTTGCTTGCTCAGGTATGTTTCAAGCGTTAGGTAACACGTGGCCTTCTTTGATTAGCATGGCCACTCGTGTACTCACGTTCGCGTTACCTGCGATCTGGCTGTCCCATCAAACTGGATTTACCCTCAAGCAGGTTTTGTACTTATCGGTGGCAACCGTCTTATTACAAGCAGGGCTGAGCCTGGTACTCGTACGTCAACAGCTCAATCGCCGCTTGGCCCATATCGAACACGCGACTGTGAGCACGTAAAAGTTAAGGCGTCGTGATCTGCTCGTAGCGCTTATCAAGTTTAGGGGCAAATAATTGTGGATCGACCGGCGCTTTAGGTGAGGTTGCCTGCGGCAATGCTTTGGCGTTTTGCTTAATCGCCGCCAGTCGTGCATCTTCTTTGACCGACTGAAACCGCCACCATCCAAACATGGCGATGACGATCAGTGCCGTCATCAACATTGCGATGACCTTGGTGTTACGCCACGAGCTAGTGCGATTGGCGCTTTCCAGATACAGCTCAAAGTCATCTTTGGTATCGTAGTGCACCAAACTCAGCCCGCTGCTGGCCTGGTGCTCAACAGACGCGTCGCTCACCACTTGCCCTTCGGTCTCGCTCTCGGTTTGCGTTGTGCTGGTCGCGCCATGCACTTCTATTTCCGCATCGATAGGTAACACCAACTGTTGCTCTTGCAATTTAGCCAATTGCTCGCTGACCGACTCTGCTGCGGCACGGTCATGTGCCAATTGCGCCTCGGCTTGCGTCGCCGCTTCTTGCGCTTCCCTTGCCTGTTCTGCCGCCAGCACTAATTGCTCTTGCTGGTAGAAGCGATCTTGTTCCAATTGGCTTTGTTGCTGCGCGATCTTGCTACGTTCTTCAGCCAGAGCCCGTGCTTCCGACTCTCGTAAGACACGTTGACGGGCAATAATGCCCGCTTCTTTTTCTGCGTTCAACTGCGCTTTTGCCTGCGTCAATAATGCATGTTCTTGTGCGATTTGTTCATGCGCTTGTGCCAGCAAGTGACGCTCTTGCGATACTCGCTCACTCAATTCATCCACGCTGCCATCTAATTGTGAAACTTGTGCTTCAAGATCCTGACGCTGTGTCTGCAACTGCTGCGCCTCTACCTGGCATCGTTCGCGCTCTTCGAGCACATGCTGTAACTGAGCCTCGACCTCACAACGACTCTGCTGCGCCTGCGTCAGCGCAAGTTCTATAGCCTGCAATTGCTGAGATTGCAGCAAGGCATTTTGTTCTTCCATCAGGCGGCTTTGCAACGCAACTTCTGCTTGTGTTTCAGCTTCCAATTGTGCTTTGGCGCTATGCACTAATTCGGCCTCGGTTAGGACACGTTGTTCGACCAAACGTTGCGATTCCGCTTGCAAGCGTTTTTGTAATGCTTGTTCGCTTGCCTGTTCAGTCTGCAAGCGCGCCGCTGCGGCTTGTTCCGCTAATTGTTCGGCACGCAAACGCTGCTCTACTTGCAGCGATAATTCGGTCTCCGCCTGTTGACGTCGCAAGCTGCTGGCCTGAGCTTCTTGTTCCGCCATTTGCCTTTCTTCGGCCCGTTGAGTCAAAAGAACTTCCAGCTCCTGCTTGGCCTTCGCAGCATGTTCCGCCTCATCTTCAAACATCGACAATGCGACTGCGCTTTCCATCAGCAGCGTTTCCGCCTCTAATTTCTCATGCACAAGCGCTGCCAATTCCGCCTCCGCCTGCAAGCGCTCTTGCAATTTCTGTTCCGCTTGACGACTCGCCATTAAGCGTTCTGTGCTTTTTAATTTTGCGTCACGCTCTACCGAAGCGCTGAGTTTGGTTTTACGAATGAGTTCATTTTCTGCTTCTATTCTCGCGTTATTGGCGGCAATTTGCGCCTCCTGCTCACGCTCCAATTGCGCATGCACATCCATCGCCTGCTGCTCTAAGAGCAAACGCTGCTTAGCCGATTCTTCGGCCAAACGATCAGCATGATTTTTTTGTTCGACAGCAAGCAGCTCCGCCTGCTCTGCTGCCAATTTTTGATTCACGGTAACGAGCAAGGCAGTCTCGGCTTCAGCACGTTGTTGGGCCTGTTGCGCCGCTTCTTGCTCGACCCGCACCCGGCTCTCTGCCGCCGCTAACAATGCAGCTTCCGCTTCCAACTTTTCTTGCGCCAGCTGACGCGCTTGCTGATCGAGCATCGCGTGTTCGGCGGCAGTCTTTTCGGCACGCTCGGCAGCTGCTTTTTGCGCCAAAGCCACATTTCTGGCTTTTTCTTCTACTTCGATTCTTTCAGCGCTCAGATGTTGTACCTGAGTTTCTGTTTCACTGCGCGACTGCTGAACCTGCGCCAACTCTCGCTCTGCATGTTCTCTCTCGTTCAATAGTTTGCGAGCTTCTTCTTCCGCTTCCAGTCTTTGTTTGGCCAATTTGTCCGCTTGCTTTTCAGCGAGCAGGCGCGTCCTGACTTTCAATTTCAACTCATGTTCAAAATCGATACGGCTATTTGCATCAATTAATAGGTCTCTTTCTACCTTGGCACGCGCAAACGCAACTTGCTGCAAACTCCATTCTTTATCAATCTGATCCAGGATGCTTTCAGGCGAACGCCCCAGAGTCGTACTATTTTCTAAAGGCAGTTCTTCATTCTCTTCTGGACGACGCAACTGCCGCAAGTCGTGACCACTTTCTGCTGAAGCAGCGTCACGGTCTTCCGCGCCAGCCGTTTCCTCGTGACGACCTAATAGTGCTTGTTTAATTTTATTTAACATGAAGAAAACCTGAATCCGAATGAGCCGTGCCTCGTTGAAAAAACGATGGCTGCGGGAAAATAGCTAAGCGCCAATTTTACGCACAACAGTCCGCAAAATCCCCTTGATATCGCCCAAACGAGAAAGAAACAACGCAAACTATGGTACGCAAGCGACAAATATCAACAGAGTATCGACAAAAACGCGAAGTCTTCATTTTTCGGCGATTCAGGAACTTTCGCCTCCCTAGCCTATCCAATCAGCTCAAAATTACTGTTGGGCGCATCCTCCTAAGTTTGAATTTGCTGCTTTGCCCTTCAGTTTCCATCCACCTCTTGGAGTAAATAAAAATGCGTTTGCCTGTTTCAATAGCGCTCCTGTTCCTGAGTGTTTCGGCGATTGCCGGTGCTCAGTCTGACGACAAGTTTCGCCAGCTTGATGACTTGTTGCCCACCCCTACCTCGGTACGTGCCGCATCTGGCGCGCCAGGGCATGCTTATTGGCAGCAGCGCGCCGACTATGTCATTCGCGCCAGTCTGGACGAAAGCAAACGTGCCATCACAGGTGCGGAGACCATCACTTATCACAACAACTCGCCCGACACGCTCAATTATTTGTGGGTGCAGTTAGATCAAAATATTTTCCGTGCCGATTCTGATGCAAACAAGACGCGCACTTTGCCATCACGCGATGCGTGGAAAAACCCCAATGCGGTTACGTTTCAAGCGATCAGTGTTTTAGAAGAACGTACCAATTTTGATGGCGGCTTTAAAATCGCTTCAGTCAAAACCGCCGATGGACAAGCCTTAAAGCACGTCATCAATCGCACCATGATGCGCATCGATTTGCCGCAGAGCTTAAAGCCCGGTGCCAGCTTTGCATTTTCCATTGACTGGAACTACAACATCGGCAACGGCAAATTGCTCGGTGGTCGCGATGGCTATGAGTATTTCAAAGACGACAAAAACGATATCTTTGAAATCGCACAATGGTTCCCACGTATGGCCGCCTACTACGATGTCTATGGCTGGCAGCACAAGCAATTCTTGGGCGCTGGCGAATTCACTTTGGAATTTGGTGATTACGACGTTCAACTCACAGTACCAAGTGATCATATCGTTTCTGCGACGGGCGAATTAAGCAACGCTGACACCGTGTTAACTGCAACCCAACGCGAACGCTTAAAACAAGCGCGCACAGCCAAAACGCCGGTCGTCATCGTGACGCCAAAAGAAGCCGAAGAAGCCGAAAAAACCCGCGCCACCACAAGCAAGACCTGGCACTTCAAAGCCAAGAATGTACGCGACTTTGCATGGGCCTCTTCCCGCAAATACATCTGGGATGCACAAGGCTACAAGACCGGCAGCAGCAATGGCTTAGCGATGTCGTTCTACCCTAAAGAAGCCAATCCATTGTGGGGACAATATTCCACACAAGCGATCATCCACACCATCGAGCAATACAATAAATTCTCACTCGACTACCCGTATCCGGTGGCACAATCGGTCAACGGCCCTCAAGGTGGCATGGAATATCCCATGTTGTCCTATAACGGCGGCCGCCCCACTAAAGACAAAAAGACAGGCGAGCTGACTTACTCCAAGCGCACCAAATACGGCCTGATCAGCGTCATCATTCACGAAGTCGGGCACAACTATTTCCCGATGATCATCAACTCTGACGAACGTCAATGGACTTGGATGGACGAAGGCTTGAACTCCTTTGTGCAAAGTCTGGCAGAACAAGCTTGGGAAGAAAACTATCCCGGCACACGTGGCGAGCCACGCGGCATTGTTGATTACATGAAGAGCCAAAATC
This sequence comes from Burkholderiales bacterium, assembly GCA_016200845.1. Lineage (GTDB taxonomy): Bacteria > Pseudomonadota > Gammaproteobacteria > Burkholderiales > Burkholderiaceae_D > Undibacterium. The sequence goes on from JACQDW010000110.1 coordinate 14,230, forward strand.
AAGTGCCTATCATGACCAACTCTGAGCAAATTTTGCAATTTGGTCCGAACGCTTACGCCAAGCCAGCTGCAGGTCTGCACATCCTGCGCGAGACTATTTTAGGTCGTGAATTATTTGACTTCGCCTTCAAAGAATATGCGCAACGTTGGAAATTCAAACGCCCAACCCCAGCCGATTTTTTCCGCACCATGGAAGATGCCTCTGGCACTGATCTGGACTGGTTCTGGCGCGGCTGGTTCTACACGATAGAGCCTGTCGATATCAGTATTGATGGCATCGTTGAATACACCATGTCCACCAAAGATCCAGAAATTGAAAAAGCATGGAAGCGCACGCAATTTAATGCCGAACCTGTCTCGACAGCCAACCAAGCAGACAAAGGCAAATTGGAACGACGCTTAGATTCCCATCCTGAGCTCAAAGATTTTTACAATCAATACGATGACTTCACCGTCACCAATAAAGATCGCAATCAATATGCCGAGCTGATCAAAGGATTAGATGACGCCGAAAAAGCGCTGCTCAAATCAGGCAAGCATTTTTATCTGGTTGATTTTTCCAACGTTGGTGGTTTAGTCATGCCTTTGATTTTGGAAATCCAACTGCAAAGCGGCAAGAAATACATAGAACGCATCCCAGCTGAAATCTGGCGTTACAACGCCAAAAAATTCACTAAGCTAATCGTCACTGACGAACCGCTAGTGGGCATCACGCAAGATCCTTATCTGGAAACTGCCGATATCGACACCAATAACAATTCTTGGCCACGCAAGATCACGCAATCACGTTTGGAATTATTCAAGATGAATTTCCCACCGAACGACATGATGGCGGATTACAAAACACCTTTGGACACGGACAAGAAAGATGCTGATAAACCCGCCGATGCGAAACCAGCCGCCGACAAAGCGACTGACGCAAAACCGGCTGAGTCCAAACCAGTCGAAGCCAAGCCTGCAGAAGCGAAACCAACTAAGACGCCTATGCCTGTTAGCAAAGTAAAGGCGACTAAGGTCAGTAAGGAAGTAAAATAAGCGATTCCAAACAAATCGTCCGCATGAATATGCATAGCATCAAAATCACCCTGTGTGCCGCACTGCTTTTTTTGAGTGCGGCAGCACACGGGCATCGCTTTCATGCTGGTATCACCGATATCAGCATGAATCCCCGCACTGGCAACACCGAAATCGTGCATACCTATATGGCGCACGATGTCGAAGCACTGCTAGAAAATTTATATCAACGTCAATTTGATCTTGGCGACGAAGACGACCTTGCTTTGTTTCGCCGCTATCTCGAAAAACAATTTCAAATCAAAGATGCGCAAGGGCGAGATATCCCATTGACATGGGTGGGACTTAAAACTGATGCAGAGCGCGTCACGGTCTATCAAGAAATCGTCAAAGCAAATTTGCCCGAGTCCGCCACTATTCTGCAAGCGACGCTCACTGATTTCTTAGCCGATCAAATCAATACCATCAATATCAATCGCAACAACACGCCACGACCACAGACTTTGCAATTTAGCCGCCAGCAGCGTGAACACACGCTAGAACGACACTAAACTGTAGGGCGGGTGAAACCCGCGCCGCCAGACAGTTCACCACTTCAGCGGCGCGGGTTGCACCCGCCCTTGTATGATGAATTTAAGGTTGAATGAACGGATATAAGGTGATCGTAGTTGTCGCCGGAAAGGGAATG
>JACQDW010000109.1 GCA_016200845.1 Burkholderiales bacterium
ATATTCACTACTATAATCATGATCGTATTAAGCTGAAGCTAAATGGGCAAAGTCCCGTGCGTTATCGAAATCAAGCGTCAATGGCGTAAGTACTTTAACTGTCCAACTTTATGGGGTCACTTCAGTGCGGTCGCCTTTCTTGGCTTACTTTCTTTGGCGAAGCAAAGAAAGTGAGTGGCTGTCGGGCCACCCCCGACCTACAGACCGCTGATCGACCGATACCGAAAACAAAGCATGCCAACCAAACGGCGGGTTGCAACCCGCCCTACATGCAACGACCTCAGATTTTAGAGAATCACCTCGTTCGACCTTTATGCGTGGGCACGATGAAGCTGTGCCCACCCTACGTATCCACGGTTCCATGCAAGCCAATCACATCACAAATTCGGAGCCAACCACCGTTCAACTTCCCCCTTATCCACCCCACGCCGCACAGCCATGTCGGTCACCTGATCATCCCCAATTTTCCCAACATTAAAATACTTAGATTCAGGATGCGCAAAGTAGAAACCGGATACCGCTGCACCCGGAATCATGGCCCAGGATTCGGTGATAAACATCTCGATTTCTTCGCATTGCATTTGGGCGAACATCTCGGTTTTGACCGTGTGTTCCGGGCAGGCGGGGTAGCCCGGTGCTGGGCGGATGCCAGAATAATTTTCTTTGATCAGATCTTCATTGCTCAAAGCTTCATCTGCCGCGTAGCCCCATAAATCTTTACGTACACGTTCGTGCAAATACTCGGCAAAGGCTTCTGCTAAACGATCGGCAAGCGATTTCAACATGATGCTGCTGTAATCGTCGTGTGCGTCTTCGAAGCGTTTTTCGTGCTTCTCTATACCCAGACCTGCGGTAACGGCGAACATGCCTATGTAGTCGTTGATGCCGCTGTCTTTGGGGGCGATGAAGTCACTGAGGCATTGGTTTGGTCTTTGTATGCCATCGATAATGGGTTTCTCGGTTTGTTGACGGGTGCCGTAGTAGGTGAAGGCGACCTTAGTGCGGCTGTCGTCGGTGTAGATTTCGATGTCGTCATCATTCACCGTATTCGCGGGCAATAAAGCGACCACGCCGTTCGCTGTGAGCCATCGGCCTTCGATGATTTTTTTCAGCATCGCCTGGCCTTCGGCGAAAACTTTGCTGGCGGCTTCGCCGACTACTTCATCGTTCAAGATGGCGGGGTAGGGTCCGGCTAAATCCCATGTTTGGAAGAAGGGGCCCCAGTCTATGTAGTTGGCGATGGTCGCCAGATCGACGTTTTTGAAGACACGTCGCCCTATGAATTTAGGTTTGACCGGCGCTTTTTCGCCCGTGAATGCCACCTTCATTTTGTTGGCGCGTGCTTGGGATAACGTCACCATGGGTGTGGCTTTTTTGTTGGCATGTTGAGTGCGGATGCGGTCGTAGTCGCTGCCTAATTCCTCTATGTATTGATCGCGGCTTTCTGGTGTCAACAGAGATTGTGCGACCGAGACCGAGCGCGAGGCATCGGGTACATAGACCACGGGGCCTTCATAATTGGGCGCGATTTTGACGGCAGTATGAGCGCGACTGGTGGTGGCACCGCCTATCATCAGGGGAATCTTCATCATGCGGAAATGCGGGTCGCGCTGCATTTCTTTGGCGACGTAGGCCATCTCTTCGAGCGACGGTGTGATCAAACCTGAGAGCCCAATGATGTCAGCATTCTCGGCTTTGGCTTTGGCCAAAATTTCTGAGCAAGGCACCATCACGCCCATGTTGACGACTTCAAAATTATTACATTGCAAAACCACGGTGACGATGTTTTTGCCGATGTCGTGCACGTCGCCTTTGACGGTGGCGATGACGATTTTCCCTTTGGGTTTATTGTCGCCGCTGCGCTTTTTTTCTTCTTCGATGAAGGGGACTAAATGCGCGACGGCTTGTTTCATGACGCGCGCGGACTTGACCACTTGCGGTAAAAACATTTTGCCTTGGCCGAACAAATCGCCGACGATATTCATGCCCGCCATCAGTGGGCCTTCGATCACTTGGATAGGGCGACCGCCACTGTTCAAGACATTCAAGCGCGCTTCTTCGGTGTCTTCGACGATCCAATTGGTGATGCCGTGTACCATGGCATGTGCCAGCCTCTGATCGACAGGCTCGTTGCGCCATTCCAGCGTGGCTTCTTCGCGTTTACCGCCTGCTTTTAAGGTGGCTGCAAATTCGATCATGCGTTCGGTGGCGTCTTCTCTGCGATTTAATACCACGTCTTCTACGCGTTCACGCAACTCAGGATCGAGCTCGCTATATACGCCGACCATACCGGCGTTGACGATGCCCATGGTCATGCCAGCCTGAATCGCGTGATACAAAAAGACCGTATGAATTGCTTCGCGTGCCGGGTCGTTGCCACGGAAAGAGAAGCTGACATTCGAGACGCCGCCACTGATTTTTGCGCCGGGTAGATGTTGATGTATCCAGCGCGTCGCTTCGATGAAATCGACCGCGTAATTATTGTGTTCTTCGATGCCGGTGGCGACCGCAAAAATATTGGGGTCAAAAATAATATCGTAAGGATCAAAGGCGCAATCGTTCACCAACAAGTCATAGGCGCGTTTGCAGATTTCGATTTTGCGTTCATAGGTGTCGGCCTGACCTTTTTCGTCAAAGGCCATCACGATCACGGCTGCGCCATAGCGTTTGCAAAGTCGAGCGTGATGCAAAAATTGAGCTTCGCCTTCTTTCATCGAAATCGAGTTGACGATGGCTTTACCTTGCACGCATTTCAGACCTGCTTCGATCACTTCCCATTTGGAAGAATCGATCATCAGAGGGACGCGGGCGATGTCTGGCTCGGACGCAATCAAATTCAAAAAACGCGTCATTGCCGCCAGTGAGTCGAGCATCGCTTCATCCATATTGATGTCGATGACTTGTGCGCCGTTTTCGACTTGCTGACGTGCGACTGCCAGGGCTTCGTCGTATTGCTCGTTCAAAATCAAACGGGCAAAAGCTTTGGAGCCGGTGACGTTAGTGCGCTCACCGACGTTGACGAACAGCGATTGCGCATCAATCGTGAACGGTTCTAAACCGGACAAGCGCATCGCGGGTTCTATGCTGGGTATGCTGCGCGGCGTTTGCGTTTGCAGAATATCGGCAATCGCTTTGATGTGACCGGGCGTAGTGCCGCAGCAGCCACCGGCGATATTGATAAAGCCCGCTTCGGCAAATTCTTTTATCAGTGCCGAGGTGTCGGCTGGCAGCTCATCAAAACCGGTGTCGCTCATGGGATTGGGCAAGCCCGCGTTGGGATAAATGCAGACGAAAGTGTCGGCGATTTTCGACAACTCTTCGGCGTAAGGACGCATTAAGGCTGCACCCAGCGCGCAGTTCAAACCTATCGTCAATGGCTTGGCATGACGCACAGAATTCCAAAAAGCGGGCACAGTTTGTCCCGACAAAATACGACCCGAGGCATCGGTCACGGTGCCGGAAATCATAATCGGCAGTCTGGTGTCGGTTTCTTCAAAATACTGATCGATGGCAAACAGCGCTGCTTTGCAGTTGAGGGTGTCGAAAATGGTTTCTACCAAGAGCACGTCGGCACCACCTGCGACCAAGCCGCGTACTTGCTCGTGATAGGCCGCGACCAATTGATCAAACGTGACATTGCGCGCTGCAGGATCGTTCACATCAGGTGAAATTGAAGCCGTCTTTGGAGTCGGTCCGAGTGCGCCCGCGACATAGCGTGGTTTATCGGGTGTGGAATATTTGTCGCAAGCAGCGCGCGCGATTTTGGCCGAGGCGACATTCATTTCATAGGCCAGATCGGCCATGTGATAGTCGTCTTGCGCGACCGTGGTGGCACCAAAGGTATTGGTTTCGATCAGGTCGGCACCGGCGGCTAAATATTGTTCGTGAATCTCGGCGATGATGTGCGGCTGTGTCAGCGAAAGTAACTCGTTATTGCCTTTGACGAACAGTTCACGCACGCCAGCAGGGCCTGTGAAATCCTTAAAGCGCTCGCCACGATAGTCAGATTCTGTGAGTTTGTAGCGCTGTATCATCGTGCCCATCGCGCCATCGAGGATCAAGATGCGTTGCTTGAGATGTTCGCGCAAACGAAGTTCGGTGGGGGAAGGAGACAAGGGGGACATAAATGGACTCGCTAAAAACAAAAAACCGACGATTGATGGCAGAGGGTCGGGTAAGAAGTTGTGCTAAAGCGATAAGGATGTCTGACCTTTTAGCGGAACTTATTACGCGCCCGCAATCTGAGTATCAAATCGGCGCAGGAAAGGGGAAATTATACGTGATTTCATGCTGTGCCACGTAAAGAGGGCGGATACCAGCAGATGTGGCGAAAAGCGCGTTTTCACTCTGCCAGCGCAGGTGAGCGAGTGACGGGGAATTTGTAAATAGGAAAAGAATCTAAGTGCAAAGTGCCGGATGGGTGCATCCGGCACCACAAGTTTAAGCCGCGTTACGAATATTGTTCAATTGAGCCCGTGCGCTGTCTTCTCGTGCGGCAGCGGCGAGTTCTTTGGTGACCACGGTTTTGCCGATAGGAGCGAGGGCGATACCTGCGAGTTTGAGGTGTTGAATGCCAAACGGAATTCCGATGATGGTGATGAAGCAAAATAAGGCACTGAACACATGTCCCAAGGCTAACCACCAGCCGCCAAAAATAAACCAGAGGATATTACCCAAAGTACCCAGACCGCTGGTGCCTATGTCTTCTTGTTGCGATAACTCTTTGCGGCTGATGACTTCCATGCCAAATGGGAAGAAAGCTAATTGCCCAATCACAAAGCAGGCTCGCGCCCAAGGTAAGCCTATGATCGTGATGGCGGCGACGATGCCAGCAAACCACCAACCCAAGCCCATTAAAACACCGCCGAAGATAAACCATAAAAAGTTGCCGATCATGCCCATGTTGTTGTCCTTTTTTGTTTGGATGTAGGTGAGTAGTGCGCTGCAAATTATAAAAAAAATAAAATGAACAAGCAATGGGAAGATTAATTTGCAACAGTGTCGCGAAACGCTTGGCGTGGGAACGCGCCGGATTCTACTAATAAGTTAAACAGCATTTCCTCTATTGGAGGAGTTCATGAGAAATGCAGTTTGAAAAAAGCGCTAGGGAGACCGCATGTCTCCCTAGCGCTTTGAATTGACACGAAAAATTTATTGCAAAACGGGGCGGGCATTGATCGCTTGAACCGGGCGATTATTGGGGTGGTGCAAGACTTGAGCAAAGGCGTCGATTTGTTCTTTGGACACCGAGACAGGCGCTTTTAGAACTAACCAACGCACGCCTTCAGAGCAGGGTGGTGTCGTGAGCGAGCCGTTAAAACGATAGTAGCTGCGTTGTTTTGGCATGAGCAGATCGCCGGACATGGGGGTTTCTAATTCGACTTTTTGGTCGGCTTCTTTGGGCATCACATTCCAGATGCGTGCCAGTGATCGGTTGGCTGCACCTTCCTCATACATGACTGCTACCACCGCTAAATTCCCGTCTTTGTCGGCGTGTACGAAATGCGCTTCTAAAGGATAGGATTTTCCTTGAATTAAGTTTTCGCTCGGTGCATGAAAGTGCACTTGTTTTAAATCGAATTGTGTTCCCTCCATGCGTAGATGGCTTCCCGATGCGAAATTCATTTGTATGGTGTGACCATTGTTGAGAATTTCTTTGCCTCCAGCCTGATAGGTCAATTTGATCGGTTTTAAATCCGCCTTGATAAAACCTGTGAGATTGATCGGGGATTGATTCTTACCACTGCATGCCGCGTTGTCTGCGCTGAGTTTGGCCCATTCACCAGGACCATTCGCGCCAGAATAACTCCACTTAGTATCGCTGCCCGCCATGGCGACACCTGACGCGATGCTCATAGAAACAAATAATAGTGCTGCTTTCATAGTTTTCTCCTTATGTTTGAACCCAGATTTTCCATTAGGCGCACCGGCTGTATCATCGCAAATCCTAAAGGAAATTCTGGGTTGAATAGTGACTGATTCTGCCGCTCTCGTTCGACAGCGTTGCCATTGTAATGAAAGTTATTTGTTCATAAAAGTCGAATATAATTGAGTAATTCATCGTAAAAATCGAATCGTTTGATTGTCATATGGCCAGTATCAATTACAAGCATTTGCATTATTTTTGGATGGTCGCCAAGTTGGGCAGTATTGCCCGTGCCAGCGAACAATTACATCTCACGCCACAAACCATCAGCGGTCAACTTAGTTTGTTTGAGGACTTACAGGGAGAGGCATTATTCAAAAAATCGGGACGTAAATTGGAATTGACTGAGGCCGGTCGGCTGGCATTTTCATATGCGCAGGAGATTTTCTCTCTGGGGCAAGAACTGGAACAGGTGTTACAGCATCATCCAACCGAGCGAAGTTTGCAGCTCAGAGTCGGGGTGTCCGATGTCGTTGAGAAGGCCGTTGCTTACAAACTGATAGAGCCAGCTTTGCGATTGCCACAAACAGTGAAGCTCAATTGCCGCGAAGGTAAGCTGGTTGATTTGTTGGCGGAGTTGGCTCGTCACAAATTGGATATCGTGATTGCGGATACGCCCATGCCACCTGCTGCCAATGTGCGGGCATTTAATCACCCATTGGGGGAATGTGGTTTGAGTTTTTTTGCTACGCCTGAATTGCTTGCGGCACATCCACAAAAATTTCCTGCTTGCTTAGATGCGGCACCTTTTCTTTTGCCTGGCGAAGATGCTGCATTGCGTTCACGGTTGTTACTTTGGTTTGAAAAACAAAAATTGCAACCACGTATTGCGGGCGAATTTGACGACAGTGCCTTGATGAGCGCTTTCGGTCAGGCGGGCGTCGGTTTTTTTGCTAAGCCAAGTGCGATAGCGCCCATGTTGATGCGTCAGTTTGATGTGCAGCTGGTTGGTGCAAGTGCCGACATTAAAGAACAATTTTATGCGATTTCAGTACAGCGTAAAATCACGCATCCAGCGGTACTGGCGATTAGCCAAGCCGCGCCCTTGACTTTAATTGGCGCTAAACGAGGAGCTCGAAGGCGCAGCTAGTTTTAGTCGAGGGAAGATGCAAGTCGTCGTGTGGAAAAAGGACGGCTACGCAGAGAGACGAGTGCCAGGGTCTGCGTAGCTGAGGACGTTTGAGTATAAGAGGCTTATCGAGGATACTTAATCGTCATTTCCTTCAACACATTGTCGGCATGATCGACTTCCTTCATTACCCACAGCATGTAACGGATATCGACGTGGATGGCGCGGGTGATGGCGGTGTCGAAATACCAGTCGTTGGTGATCGACTCGTAAGTCGAATCAAAATTCAGACCGATCAGTTCGCCGCGTTTATTCATCACAGCCGAGCCAGAATTGCCGCCCGTGGTGTCGGCGCTCGATAAGAAATCAACTGGTACCGTTCCTAGAATCGGGTCTTTGAAGACACCGAAACGCTGTTCCTTGATCGCTTGCAGCAAAGGAGCTGGTGCGATGAAAGGATCTAGGCCTGTGTGCTTTTCTACGATGCCTTCGACCGTGGTGAAGGGGCCTTTAGTGACGCCGTTGCGCGGCGAGTAGGCGCCGACATTGCCGAAGGTGACGCGCAAGGTGCTATTGGCATCGGGATAGACTGGTTTGCCTTGCGATTTTTTCCAATCGATGACTGCTTGCATATATTGCGGGATGATGAAATCGAGATTGCCATCGATTTCTTTGCGGCGGTTTTCTAAGGACATGCCCACATCATGCAATTGCACTGCCCACCGGATGAAGGCATCGTCTGATTGAGCAAACGCAGCGCGGTCTTTTTCCATCCATGCCAAGCGTTGTGCAGTGTTGTGCAATTGGGTTTTGCTAAACATGGCAGCAATGGCGTCAGCAGTAGGTAGCAAGGCATCGAGACCGGCAGGATGTGCTGGCAATTTGGCATAGCGCGCCAAGCCTTCGGTCAAACGTGCCTGATCAACTTTGCTGACAAAGGATTGCTCCAAACGAGTCAAGCGGCCTTTGATGAAAGCCAGATCGCGTTCCTGATAACCACCTTCACGTTGGGCATTGGGTTTTTCTTTTTCGAGGGCGAGGCGATACAAAGTGCGCGCGCTAGAAAACAAATCGCTATTGGTGGCCACGCTGTAGGCAAATTCTTCCTGCGACAAAGCCATGTCCTGGGCAATGACGGCATCGAGTTGACTCAGCAGTGTCTGTGCTTGCTTGGCGTCTTTACCAGAGAGCCAGAGACGGAACTGGGCGTCTTGCTGATCCTTGATGGCGGCGATGTCCTTGCGCGCAAAACCAGCGATCAAGCCCTGAGTTTTCTTCAGGCGATTATTGATGCCTTTAACCACGCTGGCGTAGCGTACTTCGTCATCAGGATTGCCTTTGGCGGCAGCTTCGATGGTGGCAATGTCGGCCAGCATTTCAGCGGCGCGTATCGGGTAATCGGTGTCGCGGGCAAAGCGAATTTCGGCAGGTAATTTATAACGGCTGGTGCGACCAGGGTAACCCGCCAACAAAATCGGATCGCCATTTTTTAAGCCTTCCGCCGACACCACCAAAAAATCTTTAGAGCGATACGGGACGTTGTCTGGTGAAGGATCAGCGGGGCGACCATCTTTGCCGACATAGGCGCGGATGAACGAGAAGTCACCTGTGTGGCGCGGCCATTCAAAATTATCGATATCCCCGCCATAGTTACCGATCATGTCGGCAGGCGCATACACCAAGCGCACATCGCGTATCATCATTTGACGTATGCGATAGTATTCCAACCCGCGATGAAAGCTAGGTACGGAGCAACGGTACGCTTTGTCTTGCTCGCAATCGGCGATGATTTTTTTGATGTTGCTTTGTATGCGTTCACGGCGTTCGCGTCCGCTCATGGTGGCTGTGACACCTTCGCCGACTTCTTTGCTGACGTTATCGACTTTATCGGTGATATACACGCGGGCACTGGCACCAGCGGGCAATTCTTGGTCGCGGGTTTTGGCTAAGAAACCATCGACGATGTAATTTTTCTTGGCGCTGGAATTGCGTTGTATGGCGTCATAGGCGCAATGATGGTTGGTCACGATCAATCCGTCCGGCGAGACAAAAGAAGCCGAACAGCCACCGGTGGAAACGATGGCGCTCATAGGATGTTTGGATAAATCAGCGAGCTTTTCAGCGGGGATGGTGATGCCGACTTTTTTTAACTCAGCTTTGAGTTGCGGCAATTGATAGGGCTGCCACTGGCCTTCATCGGCGAGCGCGGGCGCGCCACTCACCAGAAATAATGCGGGAAACAAAAATTTTTTCATCAAAGTGATCTCCTCAGATTGCGAACGCACACAGGTCAGAGCGAACGCTTAGGGTCGCTAGTATAGCTGGCTTGCGTGGTGGTGTGCGATCTGAGATGAGACACTTTGTTGAGCAACAATTCTCTTTACGTGATATGCCGTTCAGTAAGCTGTTTCCTAAGTTTCGTCATTCCCGCGAAGGCGGGAATCCAGCGACGTAAAAGCGTAAAGGCACTGGATTCCCGCCTTCGCGGGAATGACGCTTCGATGTTTTGAATTTATTTGAACGGTGTCGCACCCTACAAAGGAATCTTTGCAGGGTGACGTCAAACTTACTGCACAATCAAACTCACATCATCAATCAAGAACGAAGTGGCGGTGACTGAACCTTCTTTGCCCTGGAAATAGATGCGTATGGTTTGACCTTTGTAAGCGCTGAGGTCAAAGCTCTTGCTAACGTAAGTGCTGCCCTTGTTGAGGTTGGAGTAGGTCGCTAGTGTGCTCAGGACGGTGCCGCTGCTATTGCGAATCTGAACGTCCAAGGTATCGTAGGCTTGGGTTGTGGAGGTTTCATCCGAGGCGACTCTTAACCAAAAACTCAGCGTAGCGCTGCTGGCGGTGGCTGGCAGACTGACTTGCTGATACAGGGTGTCGGTATGCGTGCTGCCATAGCCGTTGAGCCACGCCTTGTAACTGCCACTATGGGCTGCGTACGTGCTGCTGTTGCTGATTACGCCACTAGTGACAGTCCAACTTGCGCCTACACTTTCAAACCCGCCATTGGTGATTAATTGCGTCGAGGTTTGATTATTGACCGTGAAACTGACAGTGCTGGAAGTACCGATATTGTTCGCAGCATCGTAAGCTTTGGCGACCAGGCTATGGCTGCCATTGCTTAAGCTGGTCGAGTTCAGACTCATCGCATAAGGTGAGGTCGTGCTACTGCCTTTGAGTGCGCCGTCAACATAAAATTCCACCTTGCTGACGCCGACGTTGTCACTGGCGGTTGCGTTTAAGCTGATGGTGCCGCTGCTGCCTGTGGTGCTGGCGCTGACAGTGGGAGCAGTGGTGTCGGCGGTGCTGTTGTTCACACTAAAACTGACGCTGGCAGAGCTGCCAACATTGCTTGCCGCATCGCTGGCTTTGGCAACCAGGCTATGGCTGCCATTGCTTAAATTCGCTGAGTTGATGCTGATGGTATAGGGCGCGCTAGTCACGCTGCCCACCGCCGCGCCATCGACAAAGAATTCAACTTTAGTGACCGCGACATTGTCGCTCGCACTTGCCGACAAACTGATCATGCCACTGCTACCAGTTTCGCTGGCGCTGACAGTGGGAGCTGTGGTGTCGCCAGTGCCGCTCAGTTGAGTGACCCAGACTGGTGCTGACCACAATAAGTTGCCATCGTCCTGAGTAATTTTTGCGTAGTAAAAATGTTCGCCTACACTTGGCGTGATGGTGGTGACAGCGGTGTTAGAAAGTTGTGTGACAGTGCCATTGCGACCCGGTACGCCTTCATAAATCGCGATGCTGGTAACACTGCGCCCACTACTGTTGGCGAAATTGGTTTGTAGCGATAAGCTGCCCGTGTTATTGAAGCGTTCGCCCATCAGATGTCCGTTTGCCGTCAAAACTAATTGCGAGGTTTTATCCATGGTGGCAAATACGCGGCGTGCTTTTAAGGCAGCGATAAAATTGGCCGAATTGAGTGCTGCGCCATTGGGCAAAAGAACGCCAGTGCGATTGGTGAACGACGCGCCCCAGTTAGCGCAATGATTGTCTTGATCAGTCGTGAAGGCGACATGGTAGCCCGCTTCCAATGCTATGTTACAGGCGGCTTCATAGGTGCTGCGTCCGGTTTCGCTTTCGTTTGTGTTGCTGGAAAAAGCTGCGCTGTTCAAAATTTCGCAGGCCACCATCGCCTGATCTCCGTCAGCAGAATAAGCCAGTGGCACACCATTGATTTGAAATTGTCCGCTGGCGGCGGGATGATTGAATTGCCCTATCCATCCGCGCTGGCGCATCAGGGTATACAGCGCCGCATAGTCGCCTTTGGTGGTGAAGGTATCGGCGATCAGTTGATTGCTGCTGTTGTATTCCCAGCCCAGCAATTCGTTGGAATTGAAAATATTCAGATGCCCGCCGTTGTTAATCACGCCCCATTCCATGCCATAAATGCCGAGGAAATTCGGATGGGCTGCATTGAAATTCGATGCAGCAGCGAGACCGGATTGATATAAGTTTTTGGCGGTTGCCGGATTAGCGGATGTGTTGGTGCTATCAGAGCCGTCGAACATGTGGTTGTGCTCGGAAGTCATCAAAAAATCTAGACCGCGATTGAGCGCATATTGATAAGCGTCAGCTGGACCATAGGCGGACGATTGTGGAGCTTGTGCGCCGGTACAGCTACTCACATCACCGCCACCATCGCTATGATTGGTCTGGCTATGCAAGTTGCCAAAGTAAATAGTGTAGGGCAACGATGATGCGGGCACAGCAGGTGCCATGGTGGGTGAAGCGGCTGGCGGCGGAGCACTGAATGCGCGCGACTTTGATGTGGTGACCAGTGCGCGGAAATCGGGCATGCTCATTTTGCTGGATGTGCCAACTTGCAGCGGCCAGCTTTGTTGAATCAGCTCATCTTTGTTGTGAATAAAAATCTGTTTGATGAGGTGATCTGGTTTGTTATTGGCAAATGCGCGTAGCTGTGGTGAGCTGTTTTCCACCGCAGCTGCCAATAAGCGCACCTGATAAACGCCATCTGGCATGAGGTTGGTGGTCGCGTTGTTGCGTCCCGCCCAGAATACTTTTTTAGAGATGGGTTTGCTGCCCAATGCCTCTAAGCCTGACCATTGCGTCAGCACTTGTCCATTTGGCGCTAACAATTCCAAGCGCCATGCGACGGTGCGCGCTTGCTGATTGTGCGGAAAACTAAAATCGAGCGTAAAGCTGCGCGATTCGTCGCCAGTGCGCCCATTGGCCGCTGCGCGAAACGGCACGTGTACGCTGGCTTCAAATTCATGGTGATCGGCAATCGATGCAACGCTACTGACGGCGAGCATCATACTTAAGGAACTGGCGATACCCAGACGCACGATGTGCGAGGCGAGTTTATTTGCTACAAAAGGTTTCATTGTGTTTCCCCCTTAATGTGCCATATGGCTGGATAAGCCATTGGACAAAATTTTTGTGTTTATAGAGACGTAAAATAGTCAGGGTTTGCCCCAACTATTTTGCGCAAGTGGTATGTTAAGCCTTGCTGCTTGCCAAACGGTGGGAGATTCACATGATGATGTGACGGGGTGATGACGAAAGTGAGCCGGGAGATAGGCTCATTTTTCTTTTTATTTTGTGGAATTTCCTAGGCGAATTCGTATTGAATTAAGAGCCGAGATAGCTGATTTAGAGGGTTTACTCTAGACAAAAAAATACGTCGCATTTGCAACGTATTTTTTTGTCGAGTGACTTGAATAAAATTGGCCTGAGGTATCAACCAACCATCTCACGTTGCAAACGACGTGGCACTTCCCAATCGAGTTCCCAGTCGCGTTTCTTCTCTAACGCATCGATGTTTTTAAGCTTTTTATTGTCGACAAATTTGCCAGACAAAAGCAGCTTGGGTTTGCTTGGCGCGGAAACATAGCCGCGTTCTTCCCACAGCGAACGCTTCATGGTGGTGGCGGCGAGAATGCCGTAGTCGGCTCCGCAAGTGATGCCTTTTTCAGCGACCAGCGCTTCGCCTGCTTTGATGTATTTGGCGGCATACACGGTGCCTTTAGTCGCGATCCAGCGACCACTGTGAATCTCGCCATTCAAACTGGTGATCTGACCAACGGCGCGGATGCTGCCCCAGGCGCTGACGTCGCCGTGACTGTGCAACGAACCGACATTCAGATTGCCCTGGCAAATGATTTCACCAGCATAGATGCCACCGTTGACGGCGATGTCGGTCTCGCTAAAGAGTTCGCCTTTGACATTAATATCGCCATCCGCCGCAATTGCGATGGCGCTTAAATGCCCGCCCACATATTGCACTTCACCGACGTCTAACACATCGTCTAACTGCACATTACCGTGGCAATCAAGCACGTCGCAGGCCAGATAGCCAAGCACTTGTATATCGCCATAGCCACCGAAAGTTTCGTGGTGCGCGTCGCGCTTTAAGATGGCGGGGTGTACCAATTTGTCGATATACGAACTGCCATCTTTGGCGGCTTTGCCCTGATCGAGTTCCAGCAAACGCGCCATCCATTCTGCATTGCAGCCAGTCTTGATCATGAATTCCACATCAACGTCGCCCGCGCAATCTAAGGCTTGCCCTACATACAGCGATTGCACCCGCAAGTCACCAGTGACGGTTAATTTTCCGAGGCAAAAGACTTCTTCCGCTTCCAGATTGCCATCGACTAAAAGATCGCCGCCGATGATGACTTGATTGGTAATCAGGAGATCACCTTGAATATGCGCATCACCGGTGCTGGCGAACTGTTTGCGCTTGAGTTTTTTGGCGAGGAAGGGAGCTGGCGTAGGAGTGGGTGCGGTCATGGTGTTTCCTTGTGTGGAAAATTAAATTGTTTAGGAGGGCTGGACGTCGAGACGGCCAGCTTCTGCGAGTTCGCGAATGATGCGTATGGTATCGATGTCGGCTTCTTCGTAGGCGGAGTAGCGATATTTCTCGACCATATTGCTTTCGGCATCGTCCGCATCGCCGCCTTGCATTTCGTAAGTGAAGCGCACGAATAAATGTTCGGGGTCTGGCTCTTCAATTTGCATACGCAATGATGAGGGGGCGATGTCGCCCTGTGCTTTGATGTCGCAACGCACGCACTCCATCATCGTGAAAGTGACCAGATCTTCGACCACGAATTCACCAAAATATAAAACCCGTGACATGGAGAGCGCATCAATCGGTGTGATGACGCATTGGTCCATATACGGCATAAAGGTTTTGGGAGATTCGGCACGCATCACTAAACCGCGCCAGAGTTGCTCACGTGTGATGACGTCAATTAAGGGATTGGTCAGATCATTGATCTCAACCAGATGTTCAAATTTCATGGGGCGTACCAAGTTGACGAAAGTAAGTAGACCAAAGTAAGCGCGTAGTTTACACGGCTTATTCTTGAATAGCTAATCAGCGCAGAACAGAGAAATATTTTTGCCAGAATCGTTCGGGAAGCCAAAATATCGCGTAGTATTTTTACTTATTATTTTTCACTCTCATTTTGAACCGGCTTATGGCAGATATTACCCCTCTCTTAAATACAGGCGACAGTGCGCACCGTGTTGATATCGTGATCGTGGCGGAAGGCTATACACAAGCCGAGCGCGATAAGTTTTTGGCCGACGCAAAGACGTTTCTCGATAATTTTTTAGGCACGCAGAATGCGCGTTTGAATGCCCCGTTTTCAAACTATCAGGGTTTTTTTAACGCCACTGCTTTGTTCTTCGCATCGAATCAATCCGGCACAGATCAGCCCAATAATAATATCAGTGTCGATACCTATTTTAATGCGTCTCAACATGGCAGCGATGGGCGCTTGCTGTATGGCGACTCCGATAAGGTAGAGCTAGCAGTTGCCCAGGCGCTGGCGAGTAATGCGCACGAACTCACTATCGTTCTGGTCAATACCCCCTTGTACGGTGGCGCAGGTGGCTCAATTGCCTGGGCCTCCGCCGGAAGCAGCGCGGCGTCCGAATTGGCGCTGCACGAAACCGGACATAGTTTCGCCGACCTGCAAGACGAATATGTGGACGCGGAAGTCGCAAAGAGTTTTTCTTTATCGTCACTGTCGTTCAAAAATAGCCCCCACGTCACTGATTCTCTGAGCCGCATTCCGTGGAGCGATTGGATGGGCTATGTCGATGGCGAACTCGGGATAGTCGGAACGTACGAGGGCGGCTATTATCGCGCCACCGGGGTTTGGCGTGCGACAAAAAATTCAAAAATGCTGTCTTTGGGCGTGCCGTTCAATGCGCCCGAAAAAGAAGCCTTTGCCCATAAGTATTATGAAGCGATCGGTGATTATTTGAGTGTCAGCAGTCGCATCCCCGGTTTGTACACACCAGTGACGCCAAATAATAGTTTGTTCTCGTACTCGTGGAAATATAACGGACAGACTCTGGCAAGCAATGGCGCATCGATGTTTGACGCCTATGCCAACGCTGCCTATGCCAAAGGCGCAGGGTTGAGTGTCACCACGCTCGATAATTCCGGCATCATCCGAAAAAATATTTTCGCCACACAGCAGACTGAAACCGTTATTGTCAGTCAGCCTGTTAAACAAATTGCTGAGCTAAGCTATCTGCTCAGCAGCGCCGATCAAAATCAGGTCTTGCAATTTGGCAGCGCGAATAATCTCATCGAATTGCGCGATTTTAATACTTCCTTTGTGTATCTCGACGGAGGCGAAGGCAACGATGTGCTGAAGTTCAATTCCAATTTATTCGGACAAAAAAATCTCACCATCAGCAAGCTCAGTTCAGGCACATTTTTACTCGGAGATCAGAACGCGCCCAATTGGGCTTTGCGCAATGTAGAGAATGTGCAGTTCCAGGACTACACCGTGAACCTGGCGATTCACAGCAACGCTACCACGATAGACAAAGCTAATCTCGCCACTTTAGAAGAGCTCTACGTCGCGTTCTTTAATCGCATCCCTGACGCCGATGGCTTAAATTATTGGATCAATCAATTGAAAGCCGGCTCCACTATCAATAGCATCAGCGAGTCGTTTTATCAGGGCGCCATTTTTTATGGTGCGCAGACCGGTTACAGCGTCAATATGTCGTCGGAAGATTTTGTGAATTTGTTGTACCGCAATGCCTTGGGACGCAAAGACGGTGCAGATACCGAAGGCTTGAATTATTGGTCCGCACAATTAAATAATCATACCCAAACACAAGGCAGCCTCGCCCGAACCATCTTGGGCACCGCACATAACTACAAAGGCGACGCAACCTGGGGCTGGGTCGCCGATTTACTCGACAACAAAATCAAAGTCGCCAATACCTTCGCAGTCGATTGGGGACTCAACTACCTCACCCCAGAAACATCCATCACCAACGGCATGGCCGTCGCCAAACTAGTCACAGCAACCGATATCAGCGCCGCCTTAAGTTTGATCGGAATTCCGCAGGATCAGGTTTTGTTTGTGTGATGCGTGTCGTGTTGAGATAGCGTGTTAGAAGCAAAACGGCGATCAATGAAAGCATCATTGATCGCCGTTTTGTTTTCTTTCATGAACCTTAGAGCACGAATAACTTACTTCGTTTTGGCAGTGTTCCCGATGTTCGTCTCAAGAAATTTCTCGACGCGTGTCCAAAAGTCGATATTGTTATCGAGACGACGCCAGCCATGCGCTTCGTCCTTATACACTATCCATTCCACCTGCTTATTATGATCTTTGATCGCATCGTAAAGCTTGGTTCCGTGGACTAGTGGAACGCGTCTGTCCGCAGCGCCATAAGCGAGAATGAGGGGACTCTTCAGTCGCGCAGCTTGCTCCAGTGGTGAAGTTGCTTTCAACTGAGCTGCATCAGTGATCTGGTCGCCGATGAGACTTGGCATGCCATATTTTTGATATTGCTCTGAGTTGTCACTCCATGCGACGTCGTAGAGTAAATTAATATCCGATACGCCCACCCAGCTGATACCGCAGCGATAAAGCTCTGGATTTCTGATCAAACCAATCAGAACTGCGTAACCACCGTAACTCGCTCCAGCGATACAGACACGCTCTGGATCCGCGTAGGACTGGTCGACTGCCCATTTGCGGACGTCATCCAGATCGTCTTGCATTTTCAAACCCCATTGTTTCCAACCCGATTGGAATAATTTTTTGCCATAACCTTCGCTGCCACGGAAGTCTGGCTCGATTACGGCATAGCCGCGTGAGGCTAAGAATTGGGTTTCCGGGTTCCAATTCCAATGCCCGCCACGCACATAAGGACCTCCATGCACCATGACGATGAGCGGTAAATTTTTCCCATTCGAATTGCGAGGCAAGGTCAGATAGGTCGGAATTTCGAGCCCGTCACGCGCTTTGATGCGGATGAAGGTTTTTTGTGACATTTGGTTTTCGTTGATGTCGGGGCGAACGACGCCAAGCGGTGATAATTGCCCTGTACTTGTGTAATAAAGTAAGTACATGCCTGGTTGCGTGTCGGAGGATGATGCAACCAACACTACATCGGTGTTTTCGCGCGGAACGGAAATATGATTCACTGTCTTGGGTAGCAGGGTATCAATACGATTTTGAATTTTCTTGATGTCGTCATCCAACCATAAATTCGCAGAGGCATCGGTTTCATAGCGAATTCCCAAAATTTTATTGAGACGTTTACTAAAGACGATATTTCCGTTGAAATCAAACCCTTCCAAGGTGATCAGCGGCGTTGGGTTGATTTTGTTATTCTCTAGGTCGTACTTGAAGAGTGCGCTTGTATCGCCGCCATTGTGAGCCGTCACATAGAAACTGCCATCGGGACCAATCGCTGCTGGCTGGAAGCCGTCTTCTTTTAAACCTTCAAATTCGGCTAGCGTGCGCCATTCCTTAGTCTTAGGATCGTTGTAGAGTATGGTGTTACGTGATTCTTGTACTCGCGTGGCGACTCTTAGTTCTCCATCGCTATCGATCAAGAAATCACTTGCATTGGCAGGGCCATTGACACCTGTCGCAACGCCATCCACGGTATTCACGCGTAATAAGGTGGCCGCCGGAGTCTTACGTGTGCCGCTTTGCACGACGACATAAATATCGTCGGGATGCGAGTTGCCGACGACGCTGTGAAATTGATAGCGATAGCTCAGGACCCGAAATTTTGGTTTGTCTGGTGTAGGTGCACGTTCGATAATTTCGCGCTCATTCTTGCCATCCTTATCAAGCGCAATGAGTCCGGCACCCATACGCCGTTCGCCGTCAGCCAACTGGCGATCACCCATGGTATAGACGAGGCGATTATTATTGATCCAGTTAATACTTGTGATATCGAGATTGCTGTAACGCGCAATGACTTGTAGCTTGTTGGTCGATGTATCCATAATCGCCAATGCAAACCTCTGATTTGGTGCCGCCATTAACATTGCGACGCTTTTTGCATCGGGTGAAATTTTTGCTCCGCCAAAATTGCTTAGCTTAAAAAATTGTTCAACTGGTGGAAGTGTGGATGTTTGGCTTTGCGCGGTCACACTACATGCAAATAAGGTGACGATGAGCAGCCTGGCCCAGTATGGTTGTTTCATATGATGTCCCGTTGCTTTTAGTTTTTGAATGCACCCAGAAATTGTGCGTTTGTTAGTAAGCCTAAGTTTGCCCAGTGTTCGCGGGGTTGGTCTTGGCTCATTCATGAAAACCATTTTTACAAACACAAGCGCCCCGCAGAACGGGGCGCTTGATTGAGTCTCAATTCAATGATTATTCATCAAAATAATTGAGATAGTGCTTTCACTTAGTTGAACTTGTAACGCGCGCTCAATGTGAAATAGCGACCATAGTTGGTATGCATACCAGTGTTATAACCAGCTGTTGTAAAGGCTGGATCATACGGCGCTTTCGAATCAAAAATATTGGAGATATTCAGGGACAAGCTTAAATTCTTAAAGCCTGTGTAAGTATATCCAAGTCCAACAGTCGTCCAGTCTGGCACTTTGCAGCTTTCTTCGAACTCTTCAAAGCGTGGGTTGGCTGTATTGCGATTTGGCGCAGCATCGGTCGCTTTCTTAGTGCCGTAGTAGCAGAACTCAGATGGGTAGATCGTTGAAGCATCACGATTACGCATCAGAGAAATTGCGCCTATATAGCTAATCGAAGCATTTACGCTGTGTGGACCTTGCGACCAATTAGAAGAGAGGCTTCCTTTGAAACGTGGTGTGTCAGGGCCGCTGCTCAAATTCCAGTCGTAAAGGCCAGGACGCTTGCCTGCAACGTTATGCTCGATATCACCGAGAACCTGTGCGATCTTGTAGGAGATGGTGTAAGAGCCATGAAGGGACGTGGACAAATTGCCCCATGTTCCCAAGTTGTTATTCAAGCGCATTTCCAAATCCAAACCTTGAACCTCGGTTGCGCCTTGGTTGATCCAAGGTTCCTTGATCATCAACAATGGACCTGTGCCTGGAACTGGAACACCGTTCTTTGTTACCCAGTTGACTGGATTCGTATCACGTACCACGTTTTGTGGGAAACGATCTTCATCTTTCAACGCTTGTTCGGCGCTGCCCAGCATGACTTCGCCTTGTTTGCGGATTTTGTACCAGTCTAACAAGATGTCGAAGTTGTTCGTCGGCGAAAAGATAATACCGAAAGCATAGCTCTTTGCTGTCTCTGGTTTCAGTTCTGGGTTAGCACCACCGGTACCAGAAGCAGATTTGGCGCAGTCAGCCGCTGTTGCGTTTGGTTTTGGTGTTTGCTCATCATCCTCACAACGTTTTGGATCCCACAAACCATTCAGGAAGAACTGCGAACCACCAGGTAACACTTGCGTCAGTGCTGGTGCACGGAAGCCTTCTGAATAAGTACTACGCAGCGTCAACATGCTGTTAACATCCCATTTCACACCGACCTTAGGAACAAAATTCGTTTTGATGCCAGGATATTTATCAAGGCGACCTGCGAAGTCCATTTCAAAATTCTTCAAGAATGGTGTGCGCAATTCCATGAAGGCAGATGACACTTTGCGGTTACCATCGATAACGGAGTTACTTAAGCCTAAGATGTTGCCAGATGCCAGATCAGTGTCTGGTGTCATAACGATTTTTTCATCGCGCAGCTCAACACCGGTCGCAAAACCAATCGCGCCGCCACCTAACTTGCCAAACTCGGTCGTTGCTTTGGCATCCCACTGCATGATTTCAGCACGGCCGTTGTTTTTGACATTCTTCATCAAAGTAGGATCTTTGAACAAATCAGCCATGGACGTGCCAGTGTTAATTTTTTGCAGAGTTGGGATGTAGAACATATTATCGTACTCTTGCAAGCGCTCAGAACGATTCCACAAGACTGCAGTTTCCCAATCAAAGCCATAGTTCGCGCCGCGCAAACCAGCTAATGCACGTGCATTTTCATTGGTTGTTGTTTGTGTGCGCAACTTGTCTTCCAGACGCACTGCGACAGAAGCACGTGCATTCGGGAAAGGATTATTCGGGTGACCGATTGGCAAAATGATCTGGAATGGATCTGCAATACCTGTCGATTTAAAGTTAGTCGTACGACCTGTACCTAAAGTCGCGCCAGCTCCGGTGTAGGGACGCTCGGACTTGGTATAGGCCATCTCGGCAAATCCGCTGACATTGCTGCCAAACTTCATACTGCCGACACCCATTACGCTTAGGTCTTTTGCCTCGCCTTGCGCTTCACTGTATTTGTCAGCGTTGTAGTTACAAACTGTACGGCCATACAAAATGCTTGTAGGCAGGATCGCTTCACGAGCACCCAACGTTACTTTTTCAGATTCTGGGCAGCTCATATCGGTGATCAGATTCGTTGCCATATTGGCGCGGCTGACGCCAAAATTTTTACTACCTGGTGCCGTTTCTTTATAAAACCATGGATATTTAGAAACCGTGCTGGAATATGGCGACGCATAACGACCATTCATGATTTTGTATTTTTCGTACTCGATGTCGGTGACATCTGCACGAGCAACGCGGTCGCGGTAAGAGTAGTCAACGCCGAAGAATACGTTGTAGCCATCAGCTTCGAAATCACCAAAACCAGTCATCGCATTTGCGCGTTTGCGACCGAATTTCCCATCGTCATTTGCGCTTAAGTTCAATGCACCTTCAGTACCACGGAAAGAGCGTTTAGTAATGAAGTTAATGACGCCACCGATCGCATCGGAACCATAAACAGCAGACGCGCCATCTTTAAAAATTTCTACGCGCTCAATGACACTCAAAGGAATGCTGTTTAAGTCGTACAAAGTTGAATTGCCATTGTTTGGATCGGCGTAAGCAGACGGAGTCATGCGACGGCCGTTCAACAGTATCAAGGTTGAGGTTGAACCCAAACCGCGCAATGAAGCAGTAGAGACACCCGCTGCAAAAGTACCACCGGTCAAATCCTGATTGATGTCAGAGCCCATAGATGGCACTTTCTTCATCAATTCAGCGATATTAGCCGCGCCGCTTTCAGCGATTTCCTTGGCGGTAATCGTGTGAATAGGGGATGTGCCTTCTTTCTCTGCACGCTTAATGTTGGAACCGGTGACCGTGATTTTTTGAATCACGGGCTCGTTCGATGTCTGCTGTGCGAACACAACTTGCGATGACGCCAGAGTCAGCGCGACCGCGATAACACTGCGTTTTAAGGTAAATTGACTAGCCAAAATTAACTCCTCGATTGTTTTATATGTACTACACGATGATGACGTGTTTTTTATTTCCACTAACGGCAAACGGCTTGATGTTTGTGTTGGGGATGTTTCAATGGGTTTCAGAAGCAAAAAAAATCTTACCGACTTGATTGACGTAGCGTCATGTCAATGCAACTTCTGAATTGGTCATTTGCTCAAATGGATGTTTAAAACTACAGCCATCAAGATCAATGTCGAATACAATTTCATTATAAGTTTCACAAAAAACAACAATAATTGATCCGCCCATATTATCTCAATGTTCCATTTATTGAGGCCTATTTTGTGGTGCGCAGACGACAATAATTTTTCAAATTCTTAAAGTGTTTATAGACTTTATGAAAAAAGTTTTTCAAGTGCAAGTAAAAATTATTTTTACTTCTTATTTTGATATGCTTATTTTTAAACGTGTTTGTACGATTCATAAGGTGACGCGAGCGAATATGTTTTTTGTGTTCGAAGTAATGTGTGAAATGGTTTAGATAGCAATTGTCATGATTCGAAATTAAAACGATGTTTTCGATCCAAATATGGCAATTTGAAGAGAGCAATTCATTCCGATAAAAAATGCCAGAAAATATAAGTTTGCGACATTGAATTGATGTTGTTTTTTGACACGTAATATAAAGAAGTTTCGAATCGGCATTCAAATTTTTACTTTTTTATAATTCTCACTTTGACATAAATAATATTTGAGTAAGCGTTATTTTTTCAAAATTTATGGTTGTTTTTTTGTGACTTTGTTCGGCTTAATGAAATTATATTCCGTTACATGTCAGAGAATAAATTGGAAATTAAATTGACAGTGAAGAGCAAAGGATGTTTTCATCTTGAGGCAATTTTTTTGAATTTGTTTTGGTTTTTGCAAATGAGCTCTTGTTTTTTAAAAGCTATTTTAAGTGCTGCGCTTGTCTGATTAAATCAAGGTCAAAGTAGGTGGACGTGTGTTCAAAGAAGGGGCGATTTCGCCAGCGGACTCGTTAAAAAACTTCAATTAAACATGAATTTAGTTAATATATTTTAAAAGGTAATTACATGTCGAAAAGAAATATAGTCTTCAAAAAGAATTTGGTAGCGCATGCTTTAATGCTTGCGTTTGGCGCGGGTTTTTTGACGGTTGGTGTTACTCCTACAGTGATGGCTCAATCCAGTGCCGCTGGTAATATTTTCGGACAAGCTCCTACTGGAACGACTGTTTCAATTGTTAGCCCAGATACTGGACTCAAGCGCATCGTCACTCCAGACGCAACTGGCCGTTTTAACGCAACAGCGATGCCGATTGGTCGCTATAACGTCGATGTAATTCGTGACGGTAAATCCATGGGTACAACCTTGGTTGAGGTGGTTGCTGGTCAAGGTGTGGATGCGACACTAGTTGCAGCTGCTGTGCAATCAGTCCAGATTACGGCACGTCGCACTAGAATTGACGTTTCAAATACAAATAACGGCGCTACGTTTACGGCGAAGGAATTGTCTTCAATTCCTGTGGCGAAGAGTGTTTCCTCAATTATTCAATTGGCTCCAAATACGACGCGAGGTGATACTCGTTATGCCGCTGGTGATAGTTTTGGTGGTGGTGCACCATCGGAAAACGCCTTTTATATTAATGGTTTCCCTGTAACAAACCCACTGACTCAGTTGGGTGCTTCCGAATTGCCATTTGGCGCGATCGCGCAAGCTCAAGTTTTAACTGGTGGTTTTGGTGCTGAATTTGGTCGTTCTGTTGGTGGTGTTGTTAACATTACGACAAAGAGTGGTACGAACAACTGGGAGTTCGGTGCGACAAGTACAGTGCGTACAAAAGCCATGAGCGCGCGTGCAAAAGATGGTTTGTATGCCGTTACGGGTGATCCACTGAACTATAGAACGGACGGGAAAGTTCGTCTAAGCCGTAGAGAAAATGAAAGTGACAGCACTTTGGTTGGCGCTTACGTTGGCGGCCCATTGATCAAAGACAAGCTGTTTATGTTTTTGTCTTTGGAACAAACACGTACAAATTCAGAAGTTGCAAACGCTCCATTTAACGGTGTAACAAATACATCAACTACTGGTTGGTTAGACAATAAGAATACGCAAAATCGTTTCCTTGGAAAGTTCGACTGGAACATTAATGACGACCATCGCCTTGAATTGACGATGATAGGCGATGATTCAAAATCAAAGCAAAAAACTTATGGTTACATTTTCAGAGAAGATACTGGTCAGAAGGATGCATCCGGTAAACCAATCTATAAAGATGTTTATCACCGTACAAATGTTCTCGCTTTAGACGCGGAATATCGCAACGATTCAGGAAACTCACCTACTGTGGGTGCAGATGTCTCCATCTTGCGTTATGTGGGTAATTTGACTAATGATTTGACCATGACCGTTTCCACAGGCGTGAGCAAGTCTAATCACGTACAGACATTTATCGTGAATGGTAATTCAAGTTTGCCTGCGACAACGATCGGCGCAAATGCAACAGCGCCAGGCGTCACTTATCCAGCGAATCAAAATCCACTTAACTTCTCCGTGAGTCCAGCTGGTGCTGCTGATGAAGTTAAGTCCAGCCGTTTCGATCTGGAATACAAGTTAGGTGCTCATACGATTCGTGGTGGTTTGGACGTTAATAAGTTATCTTCCGTCAATGCTGGGCAAATCACTCCAGCTGGAGCATCCTATACATATCTGTATTCGAAAACACCGAACGTGCCAACAGATTTGGGCGATGGTCATCAATATTTGTTAGCGGGCAAAGGCGGCTTCGCACCATTGGGATATTACGTTCAAAAAACAGTCTTCTCGACTTCAACCGCTGCCGCATCAGATCAGTCAGCACAGTATTTAGAAGATAAATATCAAATCACTAAAAACTTATTGATTACTGGTGGTTTGCGTCTAGAGACTTTCTCTAATCGCAACGGTGATAATGAGACTTTTATTGAGCAAAAAAATAAGGTTGCGCCACGTCTGTCAGCTGCGTGGGACGTCAATGGTGATGCGAGCTTTAAAGTGTTTGGTAGTGCTGGTCGTTACCATGTACAGATTCCAACCAATGTGACGATTCGTGGCGCAAGTCGTGCAACGAATACAGTACAGTACTTCTCTTACACTGGTGTCGATGCAAATGCACAACCAACCGGCCTAGTTCCGCTGGGAGACCCAACTTCCGCAAATAATGAACTAGGACAGCGTAAGGATGCGCGTACCATTTCTGCTACCAATATGGAGCCAACGTTCCAAGATGAAATCACTTTAGGTTTCGAAAAAGCGTTTTCTCCAGAGTTTAACTTTGGTGTTAAAGGTACGATTCGTCAATTGAAAGCAACTGCGGATGACTGGTGTGATCAGCGCCCTGTAGATGCTTGGGCGCTGCGTAATAAGGTTGATACATCACATTGGGACTACGGTCTGGGATGTGTGATTATCAACCCAGGTAAGGATGTTGATTTGCTCGTTGACTTCACAAATGGCGATGGCAAAGTTGGGAAAACTCTGACACCTGTACATTTAACTGCTGCTGAAATTGGCATGCCAAAAGCGACTCGTTTGTATAAGGCAATCGACGTATTTGGTGAACATCCATTCCGTAATGGCTGGTATGGTAAGGTCAACTACACATGGTCACGCAGTTCCGGTACCACAGAGGGCCAAACTAATTCAGATACAGGACAAGCCAACGTCAGTATTACAGCGGTTTGGGATTTTGCTGAGTTAATGCATTATGCTGACGGCTTGTTGCCAAATAACCGTACTCATCAATTGAAAGCATATGGCTTTTACCAAGTTGCTCCAGAATGGACAGTAGGTGCGAATTTCTTAGCGGCGTCTGGTCGTCCGAAGAGCTGTTTAGGTCGTGGCCCAACTGCGGAAGCTATTTCTATGGGTTATGGCTCATCCTTTCATTATTGCAAAGATGCGAGTGGTAAACCACAACCAGCACCACGTGGTTCATTTGGCACATTGCCGTCAGATATGCGTTTGGACATGAACGTTGTGTACAAACCTGCAATATTGGATGGTATCGCTTTGAAATTGGATGTGTTTAACTTGACGAATCGCCAAGTTGCTCAGCAAGTTGAAGAGCGTCGTGAAACAGCCGCTGGTATCCGTTCTGATTATGACCGCGTGATTTCCTATACGACAGCACGTCGTGCAGCATTTACCGTTGAATATAATAAGAAGTTCTAATTGTTGTTTCGATGGGAGTGAATAACTCTCGTTGCCTCACAGAAAAAACCGCAGAGCGATCTGCGGTTTTTTTGTTGTGCGACTGGCAGAGCGCAATTACATAGAGTTGGAAGGTAACCCATCCATAAATCCGAACTTACATAATCCGAAAGCATGCCAGCAGACTATGACTTTTCAAAACCAATCGGAGTGGAGATGCACGAGCGAGAATGGGTCGCACATATAAATGCGTGGAAAGAGATAGAAGTTTCGAACCGACTGTCATGTAGGTAAACCTTGGTAACCCCCTCGGGAGAGCTGGGGGAGTTACCTTATTTAATTATGGAAACGAAGGCCCTGAAGGAAAGGTTGGTTGGCTGCCGCCAAAACTCATTCCAATCTCAAATCGAGGCCAAACGCCATCGCTACATTTGAAAGTTTCAACAGTGTAGTATGCAGTTTTTTGTCCCCACGAATAGCCCGTCTCACAGCCTACCCCACCTTCCCCTACTTCAACAGACCTTGTCGCGTCAGAATAGTAAGTAACAATGCGCGCTGTATCTGGCTTTGCAGTGACCACTTGTGAGCAAAGTGATACTGCAATGATGGTAAAACTTGCCAAGGTTAAGATTTTTTTCTTTATACTCATATTTATCTCCAATTAAGTTATAAAAATAAACCACCTTATGAACAATCGAATTCAATTTCGACAATGCAGCATAGGCAATTAAATATTACATTGATTATTAAATATGTACAATTGAAATTATTAAATATTTGAGTGGAAAGGAGTCTTTGTGTGGCCGGCGACGCTGGCAGTGAAAATGCGCCGGGATATTCCTCGAGTTTACCAAGTGATTTCATTAAGGTTCATGTCGAGAAATGTGGATATATTCGATATCGACTAAATTCTACACATGTGCTTGAATTGGCCTACTTACTATAGCGAAGAGCGAATGTTCTCTTTGACTGTGGCACAAAACAGGTGATTTTTCCCTGCAAATTCCCTTACTTAAGCCGGTTCAAATTCGAACCTCTGGTAAACCCCGCTTGTAAACCAAATTGAGGTCGAGCTTATTATCCCAGGACATGCGTCCCAAACTGCCGCGAGGTACCAACACGTTGTTGTTCTTGTTGGTGCCAAAGCAGAAGTGGTTGGCGTTTCGGTAGTTCGGTTGTGTTCCTAAATTGTGATTGCCAAAGCAGGAAATTGGACGACCAGAACTGATCAGCGTGGTTGCCAGTGCAGCTGTGTAGCAGACCTAATGCTGCAAGTCTTGCTGATCCAATTTGTCCATTTGACTGTCGCTCCAGATTGCGTGATCGGTCTCACCCATGATGCGGCTGGTGAGGGTGCCTGCAACTAGTGAGCCGCTGACGTTGAGTGCGGTTCTGCCCATGTCAATCAGGGGTTCGATGGAGATCAAGAGTCCTGCTAAGGCGACCGGCAAATTAAGCGAGGAAAGGACGATGAGCGCAGCGAACGTGGCTCCGCCACCAACGCCAGCTACGCCAACTGAGCCGACCGCGATGATCGCCAGTAAAGAGGCTATGAAATTGAGCGACATCGGGTCAATCCCGACGGTGGGAGCGATCATGAATGCCAGCATGGCGGGATAGATACCGGCGCAGCCATTTTGTCCCATGGTGGAGCCAAACGATGCCGCAAAATTGGCGATGCCTTCGGGTATACCCAGACGTTGTGTCTGGATCTGCACGCTCATGGGAATGGCCCCGGCGCTGGTGCGGGAGGTGAAGGCAAATACCAGCACAGGAAACACTTTTTGCAGCCAGCGCAAGGGGTTGAAACCGCAGGCGCTGACAATGCTCAGATGCACCACAAACATCAGTAGTAATGCGCTGTAGGACGCCAATACAAAGTTAATCAGATTAAGGATGTCTTGATAATTGGAGTTGGCAACCACCTGCGCCATCAAGGCAAATACACCATAAGGCGTCAGGCGCAAGATGATCGTGACTAAACGCATGACAATCGCTTGTGCCACTTCGATAAAGTGCGCAAATGATTTAAAGATTTCGGCTTTTTTCTCCGCGATGCCGATCGCAGCAATCCCGATCAGCATGGCAAAAATGACGACCGCAATGGTCGATGTTTTGCGAGCGCCCGTCATATCGAGGAAGGGATTGGCGGGAATAAAGCTCAGTAACATGCTGGGCAGAGAGACCGCTTTGGCGGCGTCTAAGCTACCTTCCAGATATTGACCGCGCGCGAATTCTGCCGAGGTGTAATTGAGCCCTATCGTCGTCAGATGAAATAATTTTGCCATCATCAGGCCGATGGTGGCGGCGATGATGGTGGTGGTGATGAGGCTGCCTATAGTCAGAAAACTGATTTTCCCAAGCGAGCCAAGATCACGCAATTTGAGAATCGCGCTAATGATGGAAACCAGAATGAGAGGAATCACGATCATCTGCAATAATTTCACATAACCGGTGCCGATTACGTCCAGATAGCTATTGGTCAGCGTAATGATGGGCGTGCCCACGCCATAGGAAAACTGAAACGCAGCGCCCATCGCAATGCCCGCGCCGAGGCCAGCGAATACCCGTTTAGTGAAAGAAAAATGACGGCTCTGCATCCAGTACAACAGGCCGCAGATAACACCCGCAGCGAGGAGATTGAGTAAAACGAAAACGATGTGTGAACTCATGATGTGCTCTTGTCTTCTTAGTGACTGGTGCAAGAGAAATACAGCGATCTTGTGACAGTCGTGCTTTTTATAGGAAAAGGCATTCTAGACGAAAACATGACATGTTGAATTACTATTTGAGCTGATAGAAGTTGTTTCTGCTTTAATCTCGTCGTGCTCGTCAAAATACGTGTTCGTTTCGCCCATCGGTCGGCCGATGTATGACACGGTATGGCGCTTTCCACCATTTTGACTGGCGCGACTCTTTGCCTTTCAGAGCCGAGAAGTTCTGATTTTTAATGCGGTTTTCGGCTATCATAC
>JACQDW010000102.1 GCA_016200845.1 Burkholderiales bacterium
CACGCACCTCATCTTTGATTGACCATAATTGCACAGCAAGCCCCGGCGCGGGCTTTGTGGTCTGCGCCAAGACTAATTGTGAACTCAAGGCCAGCAGCACACTCATTACGCCAATACAAGAACGCACCATAGACAACGACTTTATTCCCATCAAATTCATACCAACTCCAATTCTTCGTCTTGTTCATTTTTCTGACCACTCAGCAAAAAAAACTGTCGTGGCGTCATGCCCGTCACCGACCTAAATTCTTTTGTGAAATAGCTCTGATCACAAAACCCTGTCTCAGAAAACGCCCGCTTAATCCCATAGCCCGCCGCCAATAATTTGCAGGCATGGTGGATCCGCAAGTGCTTTAAATATTGCATAGGCGTTTGCGAAAAGTGTTTCTTGAATTTTCTCTCAAATGTGCTGAGCGACATGCAAGACAAGTCGGCCAGTTGCGCGATATTGATATCGTTCATGTATTCACGCTGCATGAATTCTATGCTCGCCTTAAACACTTGAAACGGTTCTATGATGTTCTGCGAGCGTTCTGCATCACGACTAAAACCTTCCACTCCAACGATCTCGCCCTTGTGATTTTTGATCGGCACTTTGGTCGTAAATAGCCAAAACAATTTACCATCCACACCGACCACCACTTCAAACTTATCCTTGATCACCAGACTGCCTGCCATCACGGCCAGATCGTCGTCGCGGATGCGGCTTGCCACATCGTGCGTCAAAAAATCAAAGTCGGTTTTTCCTATGACTTCATCGGCCGATTGCAAATTGAATTTTTCTTGTAAAAGTTTATTGGCGCAGACAAACTGCCCGTCTGCATTCTTCGCAAAATAAAAAGTATCGGTCAACAAATCGAAAATCGCATACGGTGACGAGATGCCCTGCTTCGCATAAAAATCTCGGGCAGCGATAGGCTTAGCGACAGGCCTTTTGGGACTAGCTGCTTTCATCTGATTCCCGACACTCATGCCAATTCTCCCGCGGCTTGACCTGCACGATTGCGACGTACGCGATCATGCAACCAGATCGCCGCAAAGATCGGCAATAACAATAAGGGCAGCCAGCCGATCATTTGAAACGATTCGCGTGAAGCGATTTGTATCACTTGCGCCTGCTGCTCCGCGCTCAAACGCGTCAGTTGATCCGCGCCTCCCGCTGCCAAAATTTTAGCGTCATCAAATACGCGACCCAACACCGGCAACAAAAACTGTATCGCCATGCCGCCAGTAAAACCCATCAAACCCAAGGCCAGAGCACCTCCGCGCACAAAGCGTTCCGACACCACCGCCAACATGGTCGGCCACATAAAACACACACCCGCGCCCCACACCGTCGCCGCCAGCACCGCCATCACCGGACTCTGCGCACGACTCAGCGCAAACAAACCCAGCGCAGCAAGCAAGCTGCTTAGCCACAGCAAACCTATGCTAGACAGCTTATGCGCCAACACTCCAGCAAAATGACGCAACACAAACATCAAGCTGCTGACATAAATCAAAATAAAAATCCCGCTCATACCAACGGTGTGACTCAAAGTCATGTCCACCCATTGACCTGGTGCCAGCTCGCTTGATGTCGTCAGCCACATGCACGCTAGGAAAACCAAAAACTGCGGACGACGTAGCAATTCACGACACATCTCGCCATACGTCACCCCTTGCGCCACACGCTCCGTCACAGGGAAACTTTGTCCGCGCACCAAAAATAAAATCAAAATCGAAGGTATCCACAGCACCAGTAAATTCATTTGCCAAGGCAAGCTCTGCCACTTCAACAGCAGACTCAACAAACCACCAGCGACTATCCCAGCCGGCCACCATGCATGCAATCGGTTTAAACGTTTCACTTTGTGTTCAGGATCAAGACTCGCCACTAGAGGATTGACCGCCGCCTCGACACCACCCCAGCCCAAACCCGTCAACATCAAACCCAGCAACACCCAATAATATGTCTGCCCATCTATCGTCCGCAGCGATGCCAGCAACACCAGACTGCTGCCAATTAAATTACTCAGCGCCGAAAAAACCAATAAGCGCTTTGCGCCGATCAAATCCAATAAAGAACTGCCCAACAACAAGGTGAAAGCAAATCCAAGAAAAGTCATCCCCAGCGCCTGCCCCACCATCGCGGCAGATTGGGTCGCGTCTATCACATCGAAGAGCCGCACCCGCAAATCATCGGCAATCGCCGCACGCACGGCAAATCCAAGGCCAATAGAAAACACAGCGAGATTCGCTGTGAAGAGTAAGCGCGTTGATAGATTGTTGCTCTGTCTCATGGTTTTATCCTTCTTATGTAGAACTTACGCAAAACAGACGCTGGCGTTGTTGCGTTCGCCTCGCCGTACAACTGTACTGTCTTCGGCTCCGCGCCTAGCCAGCGCAATTTTGCGTAAGTTCTATTGTTTATCTTGTAAAAATGGAGGAATTCGCTTATTTCTCACAGAAAATTTTTATTACAATGTGGCGATGATAGTATCAATGCTAAAAAATCTCCACTATGTAAAAATCAGCAAAAAATATAAGAGATTCGGCAAACGACTAAACAGACATATACACACTCGCCGAATTCACAGAAAATGTATGCACCCCCATCATCGACATTTTTTGATCATGAATTCAGCCCATTCACCTGCTTCCATCACTACGCAAGCCAAGCAAGGCATACGCGGTCCGGCCATTTTTTTAGCACAATTTATACGCGGAGAAGCGCCTTTTGATCAGCTCGACAGCCTGGCGCAATGGGCCGCAGAAAAAGGCTTTGTGGGCGTACAAATGCCGACCAATCATGCCCATATTTTTGATCTGGAATTAGCTGCGCAAAGCCAAACTTACTGCGACGAAATCACAGGCAAACTCGCCACCCATGGCATTGTCATCAGCGAATTATCGACTCATTTGCAAGGCCAATGTCTGGCAGTGCATCCTGCCTACGATGCGCTGTTTGACAATTTCGCGCCAAGCGCTGTGCATGGCAATTCTGCCGCCAGAACCGACTGGGCAGCCGAGCAACTCAAGCTCGCCGCACGCGCTTCACAACGTCTGAATCTCAATGCCAGCGTCACTTTTTCTGGCGCACTGGCCTGGCCGTATATGTACCCGTGGCCACAACGCCCCGCAGGCTTAATCGAACTGGCGTTCCAAGAATTAGCCAAACGCTGGCTGCCCATCCTGAATGTGTATCAGGAACACGGCATTGATTTGTGTTTTGAAATTCACCCCGGCGAAGACCTGCACGATGGCCTCAGCTTTGAACGTTTTCTCGACGCTGTCCATCAACACGAACGCTGCCACTTGCTCTACGATCCCAGTCATTTCGTTTTACAACAATTAGACTATCTCGCCTTCATCGACATCTATCACGAACGCCTGCGCATGTTCCACGTCAAAGACGCAGAATTCAATCCGAATGGGCGCTGCGGAGTCTATGGCGGCTATGCCAACTGGCTAGAGCGCGCCGGACGCTTTCGTAGCGTAGGCGACGGTCAAATCGACTTCGCCGCCATCTTTAGCAAATTAGCGCAATATGATTATCAAGGCTGGGCGGTCTTGGAATGGGAATGCTGCCTCAAAGACAGCGAAACCGGCGCACGCGAAGGCGCAGAATTCATACAACGCCATATCATCCCCCGCAGCACACGCGCCTTTGACGATTTCGCTGCTAGTGACACGAATACGCCAGTATTGCGTCGACTTTTTGGCATGTAAGTTGAGACAAAAACAGAGCTAGCTATCGGTGCAAATACGGATAAAATGAGTGCTTCATTCATCCTAGTTACCGCAGTATGCACAGCATCAGCACTGAGCAGGCCGAGCGCCTGCTACGTCAACATTGGCAACTTGAAGGCAAGGTTTCTTCACTAGCTTCCTACGCTGATCGCAATTTAAGAATCAGCACTGAGCGCGGTAGCTTTGTCCTCAAAATCGCCAATCCAAATTGGTCATACCGCGATTTGGATTTAGAAAACGCAGCCCTGCTGCATTTAGAAAAATCTTGCCCAGCGTTGACTCTCCCCAAACTCATTCCTGCCCACAATGGCGACTATCTGCTCGATTTTCAGACCGACAGCGGCAAATCTTGCCACCTGCGGGTGATGAGTTTTGTAGAAGGCGACGTATATGCCGACGCGAGTCAAGACCGCGCTGTAGATCAAACTATTCTTCAAGCCAGCCTAGGCACGGCACTGGCGCAACTAGATCGCGGCTTGGCTGACTTCAAACACAGCGCCATGCATCGTCAGGTTGATTGGAGCATCAGCAATCTGACGACACTCATTCCAGAAATTGAGCAGCTTAGCGATGCGCAGTTTGCAGAGATCGTGCGCAAACACGTGCACTATTTTTCCGTGCACGAGCCGGCGTGGAAATCAAGTTTGCCTATGCAAATGATCCACAACGACGCCAATGATTTCAACGTCATCGTCGCAAGTGATCAAGATGGCTACGCACGAGTCAACGCCTTCATCGACTTTGGCGACATGTGTTACCACCTGCGCATCGTCGATCTCGCCATTGCCATCGTCTATGCCCTGCAAACCATAGAACAAGAAGAACAAGTCTGCGAAGTCATCACACGCATCGTCGGCGCCTATCACCAGCACACAGCACTTGGCACGGCAGAATTAGAAGCACTGTATCCCATCATTACGGCACGCCTGTGTCAAAGCGCACTGATGGCCAGCCGTGCTTATAGACAGCAACCAGACAATGACTACATTTTGGTATCGCAAGTCGGCGTGCGCAGGTTGCTCACTCAACTCGACCAGCTCGGTGCCACTCAGGTTTTTACTCATCTTTCACGTCTAGCCGGATAAGATCATGATCACAACGCCACACGCCATTCCAAATCGACACGTACAAGAATTGCGCGAACTCCGAAAAAAACACTTGAACCCCGCACTCAGCCTGTCTTATCAAGAGCCACTCAAAATCGTCAAAGGCGCAGGAGCTTATCTCTACGATGAGCAAGGCAATGCCTATCTCGACATGGTCAACAACGTCTGCCACGTCGGACACTGCCACCCCGCCGTTGTCGCGGCTGGGCAAGCACAAATGGCGCAGCTCAACACCAACACCCGCTATTTGCACGACAATATCGTCGAATACGCCCAGCGTTTAAGCGCCACCTTACCCCAAGAATTATCAGTAGTCTTTCTCACCAATTCCGGCACCGAAGCCAACGATCTGGCACTACGCATCGCCAAAACCTATACGCAAGCGAACGACATCATCGTGGTCGATCACGCCTATCACGGCAACTCACCAAGCATGATAGAACTGAGTCCCTACAAATTTAATAGCAAAGGCGGTAGCGGTCGCCCAGCGCATATCCAAGTAGCAGAAATCCCCGACGACTATCGCGGACGATTTTTAAGAGAAGACCCACAAGCGGGCGAACGCTATGCACAAGACGTGCAAAGAGCGGTACACGACATCCACCAACGCGGCCAACAACCCGCCGCCTTTTATTGCGAATCCATCTTAGGCTGCGGCGGACAAGTCGTTTTGCCGCCAAGCTATCTGCAACACGCCTACGGTCACGCCCGCGCCGCTGGCGCAGTCTGCATCGCCGATGAAGTACAAGTCGGATTCGGGCGCGCGGGCAAACACTTCTGGGCTTTTGAATC
This sequence comes from Burkholderiales bacterium, assembly GCA_016200845.1. Taxonomy (GTDB): domain Bacteria; phylum Pseudomonadota; class Gammaproteobacteria; order Burkholderiales; family Burkholderiaceae_D; genus Undibacterium. The sequence goes on from JACQDW010000102.1 coordinate 5,631, forward strand.
ACAAGGAGTCGTCCCCGACATCGTCACCATGGGCAAACCCATCTGCAACGGCCACCCGATGGGCGCCGTCGTCACCCGCCCAGAAATCGCGCAAGCTTTTTTAAACGGCATGGAATACTTCAACACCTTCGCCGGCAACCCAGTCTCCTGCGCAATGGGCTTAGCCGTTTTAGACGTCATACAAGATGAACATCTACAAAAAAATGCAGCCCAAGTCGGCGACTATTTAATCAACGGCCTACGCTCCCTACAAACACGTCACCCTATCATCGGCGACGTCCGCGGCATGGGCTTATTCATAGGCGTAGAGCTAGTCAAGAATCACGAAGACAAAACCCCCGCCACCAAAGAAACCCGCAGCATCATCGAATACCTAAAAACCCACCGCATCCTACTCTCCAGCGACGGCCCGCACGACAACGTCCTAAAAATAAAGCCACCGATCGTCTTTACTCAAGCAAATGCCGAAGAATTTTTGCAGCGATTGGAAGAGGCTTTGCTTGTGTAGGTTTCGAGAGCGATAGAGGAAGCGTATATCGTGCAAAATTACCGGCATCGCCGTTGAAGTTGAAGTTGAAGTTGAAGTTGAAGTTGAAGTTGAAGCTGAAGTTGAAGCTGAAGTTGTCGTTGAAGTTGCTTTTGACTTTGCTGTTGCCTTTGACTCTCATCCGCTTCTGACAACGCCAATTGTGCCTTACAGAAAATGGATTAAGAAAGCGTTGCTGTCTGAGCGTAGCGAGTTTCAACGCTTTCCCATTTTTTGTAATGCACAATTGGGAACCCGAAGGGCGTTGGCTGTGCGGCCGCGTTCTTTTGCTTACTTTTCTTGGCGGGACAAGAAAAGTGAGCGGCTGCCGGGCCGCCCCCGGCCAACAGACCGCCGATCAACAGCAAACGCAAAATCAAGCACAAAAACAAAAAAAGGCGGGTTACAACCCGCCCCAAAAAAGCTCGATCAACAGCTAACTCAACGCCCACTCCACCCACCAGAATAAAATTCCCCCTGCCCCCACTCACCATTAGACCAACCACGGAACAAAGCCCCATCCACCACACTACCTTCACGATATTCAAACACGCGAATTTTCCCATTCTCACCTCGCGCAAAAATGCGCAAAGTCTTCACACGATTAGGATGTGGATCAATTCCAAAACTAGCATTCCCCATACGGAACCGACGGTCTGCACTCGCCAATTGTTTCAGGGTATGTGTCACGTCCACATTCCTCTCTTCTGTGCCGTAGCGAGCTTGCAGTATTTTGTATTCACCTTCATCATAACTATCAGAGGCGCGACGCTCAGACCTTGATTGATTCCAATCACCACGATCCCGATCACGACTACTCCAGCGAGATTCTACTTCCCATGCCCCGCGATAACTGCGATCACGCGCCCATTCACCCCCATCCCAAGAACGGAAACGCGCGCCATCAATCACATCACCTTCCATGTATTCAAACATGCGCACATCACCACGATCAGTCCGCGCATAAATACGCAAGGCCTTCACCCGATTCGGATGAGGATCTATTCCTAAACTATCGTTACTCAAATAAATAGTCCGGTCACGACGCGCCAATTTTTTCAAACGTTGGGTCACGTCCACATTGCGCTCGGCGGTACCATAGCGCGCCTGCAAAATCAGATATTCGCCATCATCATGGTCGCGCGCAACGGCACTCTGGGTCAGAACAAAAAAGGAAGAAACAAGAAGAAAAAAACGGAAGAACATCGCAAGCGGTTTCATACGGACTCCAAAGAAACGATAGCCACACAACCACGATGTCGTGTGCTCGTCGTCTTATAACGGAAAAGAAAAGGAATGGTGGACAAGGCAAAGCAGATCCACAACGAGAGGGAAAAAATCAATAATAAAAACGATCAAATAAAATGACAGACCAAGTCGCCAGTGCAAGCAAAAAGCTCAACAACACAGCAGCACTGCCATAGTCTTTGGCATTTTTTGATAGGGCATGACGCTCCAGAGAAACCCGGTCGACCACCGCCTCTATCGCCGAATTCAAGAGCTCAACAATCAGCATCAACACCAACACCGCGATCATGATCAGTTTTTCAAAAATCGACACCGGCAACAACAAGGCAATCAAACTTCCGACCGACACCAACATTAATTCCTGACGAAATGCATGCTCATAGCGCCAGGCCGATTTCAAACCATCAAGCGAATAAAAAAAGGCGGAAAAAATCCGTTTAATTCCACTCTTACTTTTAAATTCGCTGATGGCTTGTTCAGCGCCCGGTGTTGCGCTCTCCACAGATTTTTCTTGTTGGTTATTTTGCATAGTGGCTAAATAGAAGTTGAAAATTGCGTGTTGCAAATTCTAACAGTTACGATCAGGTCATGGTGCAGCATTCCCGAACCGTAGCTTGTAAATAGCTGTTGCACTCTGGAGAATTAGAACCCACAACACAAGACAGTTTTTTCACATTATGGTATAACCTGTTTTATTGCATTGCACCAAACCACGTATGAACAGGTAAGAAATAACGATGAAAACTGTAGAATCTGGCTCAGATAAAACTTCCATACAGGTGATAGAACGTCTGGTATCGCTGCTTGACGCGCTGTCGCACTACCAAGATCCGGTGAGTTTGAAGGAATTGTCCCGCGTCACCGGGCTGCATCCCTCGACTGCACATCGTATTCTCAATGATCTGGTGCTCACCCGCTTTGTTGACCGTGCCGATACCGGCACTTATCGTTTGGGGATGCGTTTGCTGGAGTTGGGGAACATCGTCAAGAGTCGCCTTGATGTACGTGAAGCGGCGCTGGAATTTATGCGCAATCTGCATCGCATCACCAATCAGACGATCAATTTATCGGTGCGTCAGGGTGATGAAATCGTGTACATCGACCGCGCATTTTCTGAGCGCTCCGGCATGCAAGTGGTGCGTGCGATTGGCGGACGTGCACCGCTGCACTTGACATCGACTGGCAAAATATTTCTCTCTATTGATGAACCAAAGGCGCTGCGTGCTTATATCACCCGCACTGGCTTGGCGGGACACAATAAAAATTCCATTACCGATGTCGCAAAACTGGAGCTCGAACTTGCTGGCGTACGAGCTAACGGTTACGCGCGAGACAATGAAGAGTTGGAATTAGGGGTACGCTGCATGGCCGCAGGGATTTTTGACGACACCGGAAAGATGGTTGCCGGGCTCTCAATTTCCGCTCCAGCAGATCGCTTGCAAGAAGCGTGGTTGGGTGATTTGATTTCGACTGCTGAACAAATTTCTGCTGCTTTGGGCTATGTACCCAAGGCAGCAAAAACTTAACTCAATAACTTATTTTGCTTCAGCAAGTGCCGCGCCGATACGCTCCAAGCGTGGCAGATAATAGCGATTTGAATCGAGAGAAAACATCAAGCGGCTGACCCGTCCTGTAATTAATTCACGCTTCACAAAACCGTAAAAACGTGAATCATTACTGTTATCACGGTTATCGCCCAACATCATATATTCGCCAGCAGGGACAGTCAGTGGGCCAAACGAGCGCATGGCGCGGCGATCTGGCATCACGATAATATTGTGCTGCAATGCGCCCAAACTCTCTTTAAACACCAACTGCGCCTGCGCATATTCCTGCGATGGCGTCAAATGTTCAGGATCAGGGTCATTCACCTGCGCATATTCTGCGGGTACGCCATTGATGATCAGGCGCTCATCGACCATTTCCACCACGTCGCCGGGCAAACCAATCACACGTTTCACCAAGCGTGTCCCACCTTCGGGCGACAAGAAAGTCACGATATCACCACGCTGCGGGTCAGCCACTTGTTTTAAGATCACATCGGTGAATGGCAGCTTAATATCATAGGCAATCCGGTTCGCAATCACACGATCGCCTTCTAACAAATGCGGATACATAGAACTCGAAGGCACCAAATACCAATCGGCCAAAGCACTCCGCATCAAAATCATCGCAGCAACAAATAAGAGGAAGCCCTTATTGTCAGCCAACAATTGACGAACTCGCATACCCATACTTACTCCGTCTAAAATAAAAAGCAGAACTCATCAGACAGAAAAATACCCCGAAAGTTCGGGGTATTTTTCATTCAAGAATTTAAGAAATTCAATTACAGGGATGCAGCGCTAGGCGCAGGCTAAGAGAAATTCGGCAGCAATACCTTAGTATTGCGAGGACCGCCTTAGCTCAACCTACAACGCGCTGCGCCTTAGAATTGGATTTAATTGGATTTATTTCGCGCTCATCAGTGCGACGGTAGTATCCAACATACGGTTAGAGAAACCCCACTCATTGTCATACCAGCTCGACACTTTTACCAAACGGCCATTTACTTTCGTCAAAGTTTCATCGTAAGTTGAAGACGCTGGGTTGTGGTTAAAGTCCACCGAAACCAGAGGCGCTTTGTTGTAGTCCAAGATTCCCTTCAAGGCACCTTCGGATGCTTCTTTCAATACCTTGTTGATTTCTTCTACTGTGGTGTCGCGCTTAGCGATGAAAGTCAGGTCAACGACAGACACGTTAATCGTTGGAACGCGCATTGCATAGCCATCGAGCTTGCCGTTCAATTCTGGCAGAACCAAGCCAACTGCAGCAGCAGCGCCAGTCTTGGTCGGGATCATGCTCATCGTTGCAGAGCGGGCACGACGCAAGTCTTCGTGCATCACGTCGGTCAACACTTGGTCATTGGTGTAAGCGTGGATGGTGGTCATCAAGCCGCTTTCGATACCGATGGAATCGTTCAATGGTTTTGCCAAAGGTGCCAAGCAGTTGGTGGTGCACGATGCGTTAGAAATGACAGTATCAGTCGCTTTCAATACGCCGTGGTTAACGCCATACACAATAGTCGCGTCCACGTCTTTGCCGCCTGGCGCGGAGATGATGACTTTCTTTGCACCGCCAGCCAAGTGCGCTGATGCTTTTTCTTTAGTAGTGAAGAAGCCTGTGCACTCCAATACCACGTCCACATTCAATTCACCCCAAGGAATATTCGCTGGATTGCGCTCTGCGAATACTTTGATTTTGTCGCCATTGACGATCATGGAATCGCCTTCAACACTGACTGTGCCAGGGAACTTGCCATGTGCTGTATCAAAGCGTGTCAAATGCGCGTTCGATTCTGCGTTACCTAAATCGTTAATCGCAACGATTTGAATCTCATTCTTAAACTTACCGCCTTCATAATGAGCACGAAGGATGTTACGACCGATACGGCCATAGCCGTTAATAGCGACGCGAATCGTCATGGTTCAATCTCCAAAAAGACAAACAGCAATAAAAAATAAAAACACAAAAAAAATCTTTTGCTACAAAACCTCTGTATTGAGAGGTTTTAAAAGAATTACTGCAAAGCACCCGGAAACGGCATTGCCTGTGCCGAGGCTAACAATACATTTAAATCATTCCAGCCATAGCCAACTTCGGTTAAGTCTAAACCGTCCCAGCTAAAATCTTGCTCGACGAGGATCTCTGCGCCGAGTTCTTCATAAAAATTGCGTGCCTGGGCATTGCCATCAATCACCCAGATCACACAACTTTGGCAGCCCATCGCTTGTAGCGAACGGGCGGCTTTGTGCATCATGCGCTTGCCTATGCCGCAGCGCTGCCATTGTGGACGAATATAGATGGCGTTGATTTCACCTTCTTTGTCCAACTTGGGTTCCGCTAATTTGATCGCTGAGACAAAGCCTACAATTTCATTATCACTGACGGCCACATACACACACAAGGCGTCTTCTTTGCTCGGCAAGGCTTGCAAAATCGTGCGCCAGTGCAGCAGGTTTTCGTTCATGTCCATGTCGTCCAGATAGCTATCTGGAATCATGCCACGATAAGTGCTACGCCAGCCTTCGATGCGTATCGCCGCGATGGCTTCAGCATCCGCGACAGTCGCACGACGCAATTGAATTTCTTTGATTTTACTCATATCAGTGGTGGCGGTTTTGCATTAGCTCAAAACTTTTATGCGAGTACAGCATTTACTTTTGCGATCACATTTTCCACTGTGAAACCAAAATGTTTAAACAAAACACTAGCTGGTGCCGATTCGCCAAAACTATCGATGCCCACCACTGCGCCTTCCAATCCCACATATTTATGCCAGAAGGCAGTCACGCCTGCTTCTATCGCCACCCGTGGCAAACCTTTGCCCAAAACTGCCAATTTGTAAGCAGTATCTTGGCGATCAAATACATCGGTCGAAGGCATGGAAACCACGCGTGCAGCGATGCCTTGCTTGGCTAATTCGGCTGCCGATTTCACGGCGAGTTCAATTTCAGAACCGGTCGCGATCAACACCACTTTGGCATCAGGAGCGTCTTGCAAAATATAACCACCACGCGCGATATCAGCGATTTGCTGCTCGTTGCGCTCTTGGAATGGCAAGTTTTGACGCGAGAATATCAAAGTCGAAGGACCATCAGCACGCTTGATCGCTTCTGCCCACGCCACGGTGGACTCGACGGTATCGCATGGACGCCAGTTATCCAAATTTGGGATCAGGCGCATGCTGGAAATATGTTCCACAGATTGGTGAGTAGGACCGTCTTCACCGAGACCGATCGAATCGTGAGTAAACACAAATAGAGTACGAATCTTCATCAAGGCAGCCATGCGTATCGCATTGCGGCTGTAATCAGAGAAGGTCAGGAAAGTCGCGCCAAACGGCAAATAGCCGCCATGCAAAGCGATACCATTCATGATTGCGCTCATGCCAAATTCACGGACGCCATAATTGATGTGATTGCCAGCCTGATTAGCGCGCACGGCGACGCACTCTTTCCAGTTGGTCAGATTCGAGCCCGTCAAATCAGCGGAGCCGCCCAAAAATTCTGGCAGCGCAGGTGCAAATGCTTGAATCGCATTTTGGCTGGCTTTGCGGGTAGCAATGGTTTCTTTTTTCTCTACACATGTGGCAATCGCAGACTTCACCACTGCTTCAAAATTCGCAGGTAAAACGCTGTTCATACGACGAATGAGATCCAAGGCCTTAGTTGGATGTGCGGCACTATATGCGGCAAAGGCTGCGTTCCACTCTGCTTCCGCTTTTGCGCCATGGTCTTTTGCATCCCATGCGGCATACACGTCGGCTGGCACTTCAAATGGCGGGTAGTTCCAATCGATATTGGCACGCACTGCGGCCACTTCTTTATCGCCCAAGGCAGCGCCGTGTACATTGTGCGTGCCTTGCATATTTGGTGAACCTTTACCGATCACGGTACGGCAGCAGATCAAGGTCGGCTTATCGGATAATTTGGCCGCTGCGATGGCGGCATTCACGGCAGCCACATCATGACCATCAACACCACGGATCACGTTCCAGCCATACGACTCAAAACGCGCAGGGGTGTCATCGGTGAACCAGCCTTCCACATGGCCGTCGATAGAAATGCCATTGTCATCCCAGAAGGCGGTCAATTTGTTCAACTTCCAAGTGCCGGCCAAAGAACAAGCCTCGTGTGAAATACCTTCCATCAGGCAACCGTCGCCCATGAACACATAGGTGCGATGATCCACGATATTGGCGCCATCGATATTAAACTCAGCCGCCAACAATTTTTCTGCCAGCGCCATGCCGACCGCATTGGTAATACCTTGACCCAAAGGTCCCGTAGTGGTTTCTACGCCTGGTGTGACATGCACTTCAGGATGACCAGCGGTTTTGGAATGCAATTGACGGAAATTCGCGATCTCTGACATAGGCAAATCGTAACCAGTCAAATGCAATAAGGAGTAATGCAACATGGAGCCGTGGCCGTTCGACAACACAAAACGATCACGATTGACCCATTTTGGATTAGTTGGATTATGGCGATAATGTCCCGCCCACAAAGCGACTGCAATTTCTGCCATCCCCATAGGCGCGCCGGGGTGACCGGAGTTGGCTTTTTGAACGGCGTCCATGGACAAAGCGCGAATCGCGTTCGCCATTTTGGAGGAAATATCAGGCTGGTAAGTGGATGTCATAGCGGCTGAGAGAATAGGTTATAAATTCGTACAAGGTGCGAAGCAATGCGCGACGAGGAAGAATTGTCGCCAGCAAAAATAATAGGGAGCTTCAATAAAGTCCGTTATTTTACCAGAGCCGCGCTCTACAGAATACAATTGCGACTTTCACATCACTTCACAGCAGATTATGGAAGGCTTACACCTCACAGCCGATTGTTTTGATTGTCTTTGCAACCCCCGCTTACTCACAGACAAAGAACTACTGACCCAACTCACCCGCACATTGACCCTAGCCTCTGGCCTCACCCTCGTTGGAGAAAAATTCCACGCATTTCAACATGCTGATGGCAGTGCGGCAGGTGTGACTGGCACCTTGCTGTTAGCTGAATCCCACGTCGCGATCCACACTTGGCCGGAGCGCAAAGCCGTGACGCTGGACGTGTATGTCTGCAATTTTGAAAACGACAACAGCGACAAAGCCAGGCAGATCGTGCGTGAGCTGATTGCGGCATTCCAGCCTCAACATTGCTCACAACAAGAATTGCATCGTGGCGGCACCACATCCCACTTTGACGAAAAGCTGACGCCTTATACTTCGGTTCGCACACAAGTTGATCAAATCATCGCTCAGGCTCAAAGCCCTTATCAATGTATAGAAATCGCCGACACACCCGAATTTGGCAAAGTGATGCGCATAGACGGTACCTTGATGACTTCGGAAAAAGACGAGTTTTATTATCACGAAAGTCTGGTGCATCCCGCCGCCATCAGCCACGGCCATCCCCGCACTGCCTTGATCATAGGCGGCGGCGATGGCGGCTCGACCGAAGAATTATTAAAGCATCGCAGCATAGAAACAATTACCCTCTGCGAGATCGATGAACAAGTCGTGCAGCTAGCGCGGCAACATCTGCAGAGCATCCATCATCAGGCATTTGATTCACCCAAACTCAAGCTGGAACACAGCGATGGTTTTGCCTTCATCAATAACAGTACGGAGGTCTTCGATCTGATCTTGCTTGATCTGACTGACCCCGTCACCGCCAACGGCAGCAGTCTCGCGCAAAGCTGCATGAACCTTGATTTCTTCCAAGCCTGCCACGCACGCTTAAGTGAACAAGGCGTACTGGTGCTCCATCTCGGCAGTGCTTTTTATCAC
>JACQDW010000095.1 GCA_016200845.1 Burkholderiales bacterium
ATGGACTGGTCACTGGTTCGTGATCGCATCAAGCAATACGGTATGCGCAACTCCAATTGCATCGCGATTGCACCGACAGCGACTATCTCTAATATTATTGGTGTCTCCGCCTGTATCGAGCCGACTTACCAAAACTTGTACGTGAAGTCCAATCTGTCCGGTGAATTCACCGAGATTAATGAACACCTGGTGCGTGACTTGAAAGAGCGTGGCCTGTGGGATGACGTGATGATCTCTGATCTCAAATACTTTGACGGCAGTCTGGCGAAGATCGATCGTATTCCAGAAGACTTGCGCGAATTGTATGCGACCGCCTTTGAAGTCAGTCCAACATGGCTGGTGGAAGCAGCATCCCGCCGTCAAAAGTGGATAGATCAGGCGCAATCTCTGAATATCTATATGGCAGGCGCTTCTGGCAAAAAGCTCGACGAAACCTATAAGCTGGCTTGGTTGCGTGGCTTGAAAACGACTTACTACCTGCGCACCATAGGCGCGACTCATACCGAAAAATCCACTAGCAAGACCGGTGCTTTGAATGCGGTGGCGGTTGATGGTGGTCACGGCGCATTTGCTGCCGGTGCTGATGCAAGCGGTGCAGCGGCTGCACCTATCGCGGAAGGCGCAGCATGTTATTTGCGTCCTGGCGATCCCGGATTTGAAGAGTGCGAGGCTTGTCAATAAGCTGCCAATGAGCTTGGCCTCAGGTCGATTTCACGTAATTTAACAATGCCCGGGGCGACCCGGGCTAGTCCAGAACTCAGTAAGGAAAATCACATGCTTTCATGGGATGATGAAGTAGCACCAGCGGCACCAGCGCCGCGCCCTATGGCGACACCGTCAGTCCAGGCGATGCCATCGACAGGCTTTGACCAATTTCAAAGCCGCATGCAAACGCAAGACGTGGCTTTGAACCCAGCCTTGGTGACCAAGCCAGTCGCAGCGACTGCCGAAGAATTAGGCCGCCGCGTCAACGCCGCCGACAAACGTATTATCAACGGACAGACTGACGTCAATCAGCTGGTGCCGTTTAAATATAAGTGGGCGTGGGATAAATATTTGGCAGGTTGTGCGAATCACTGGATGCCACAAGAGATCAATATGCAGCGCGATATCGAGCTCTGGAAAAATCCAAATGGACTCTCAGAAGATGAGCGTCGACTGGTGAAACGCAACCTCGGATTCTTCGTCACCGCCGATTCTTTGGCCGCAAATAATATTGTGCTCGGCACTTATCGTCACATCACTGCGCCGGAATGTCGTCAATATTTATTGCGCCAGGCGTTCGAAGAAGCGATCCACACGCATGCATACCAGTACATCGTTGAGTCACTCGGCTTAGATGAAGCAGAAATTTTTAACGCGTACAACGAAGTCGAATCAATTCGCGACAAAGATCAGTTTTTGATTCCCTTCATCGACGTACTCACCAACCCGGAATTCAAGACGGGCACTATCGAAGCGGACCAGACGCTGCTTCGTTCGCTGATCGTTTTTGCGTGTTTGATGGAAGGGCTTTTCTTCTATGTTGGCTTCACGCAGATTCTCGCGCTCGGTCGTCAGAATAAAATGATGGGCGCTGCGGAACAATACCAGTACATCTTGCGCGACGAATCCATGCACTGCAATTTCGGAATCGATTTAATCAACACGATAAAAATGGAGAACCCACATTTGTGGACCGCTGCATTTCGCGACGAAATTAAATCGTTGTTTTTACGTGCGGTGGAGTTGGAATATCGATACGCAGAGGATACAATGCCGCGAGGAGTGCTCGGTTTGAATGCACCTATGTTCAAAGGCTATTTAAGATTCATCGCAAATCGCCGCGCACAACAAATTGGTCTTGACGTTTTGTTCCCACAAGAAGAAAATCCCTTCCCGTGGATGAGTGAAATGATCGACCTGAAAAAAGAGCGTAACTTCTTTGAGACCCGGGTCATCGAATATCAAACAGGTGGTGCACTCAACTGGGAATAAATTTTTTGGTAGACCCTGCTGCTCAAGTTCGAGATTGAAAACAAATTCAATTTGAACGGAACAAGAAAGGCTTCGCAAAACTGAATGAACTCATTAGACTCATTCGATGAGACAAAATTAGCGCAACCCCCGGCGAGGCTGGGCGTTGCGCATTTGTGTTTTCTGAACACATTTGAGGCCGCAAAAACCTCACAAAGTATTCCGACGCCGGTTTTATAACCTGCGTTTTTTTTGGCTGTGTCATCAATCGTTAAGGTTTTCCCCTCATAAAAAAGAAGAACAAAGGGGTAAGGACAAAGCCAGATAGAACATCGTCGCAGTCTGGGACGATGTTATCGGTGCCGAATTCATTAGCACAACCAGAGTGTATGTTTGTGCCGATGAATAATCCGCTTAGTAAAAGCCAAGCTAAAAGCCGAGCGGATTTTAACTTTAAACTGATTTTTTTCCGACTAACGTGAAGGAGAAACAAAATGGCAACAGCACCAGAAGCCAAGAAAGCAGCAGCTAAGCCTGCGGCTAAGGCGGCAGCGAAACCAGCTGCAAAAAAAGCAGCAGCAAAACCTGCAGCGAAAGCAGCTGCTAAACCCGCAGCAAAGCCAGCAGCTAAAAAAGCAGCCGCTAAACCAGCAGCAAAGCCAGCAGCGAAAAAAGCTGCAGCGAAGCCAGCCGCTAAACCAGCAGCGAAAAAAGCCGCAGCTAAACCAGCAGCAAAGCCAGCAGTGAAAAAAGCAGCCGCAAAACCAGCAGCTAAAAAAGCAGCCGCTAAACCAGCAGCGAAGCCAGCCGCGAAAAAAGCCGCAGCGAAGCCAGTAGCTAAGAAGGCAGCAGCAAAACCAGCAGCGAAAAAAGCCGCAGCAAAACCAGCAGCGAAGCCAGCTGCTAAAAAAGCAGCAGCGAAGCCAGTAGCGAAAAAGGCAGCAGCAAAGCCAGCAGCGAAAAAAGCCGCAGCGAAACCTGCCGCTAAACCAGCCGCAAAAAAAGCAGCAGCGAAGCCAGCCGCAAAAAAAGCAGCAGCTAAGCCAGCAGCGAAAAAAGCAGCGGCTAAGCCAGCGGCAAAAAAAGCAGCAGCAAAACCAGCAGCTAAAGCCGCAGCAAAACCAGCAGCTAAGCCAGCAGCGAAAAAAGCAGCCGCTAAGCCTGCAGCAAAGCCAGCAGCAAAAAAAGCGGCGGCTAAGCCAGCCGCAAAAAAGGCCGCAGCTAAACCAGCAGCGAAAAAACCAGCCGCAAAGAAAGCAGCAGCTAAACCAGCCGTCGCAGCCGCACCAGCAGCCGCGCCAGCAGCAAAGCCAGCCGCACCAGAAGCGAAAACCGTTGTCAGCCCAACAGCTGCATGGCCTTTCCCAACTGGCACTCGTCCAATGTAATTTTCTTGCTTGGACGCCTGGTTTTATTCAGGCACAATACCCACTGTGTGTTAATCACCCAGTGGGTTTTTTTTTGAGGATACGTTCATGTTTTACGAGATGCTGAACTTTGTCGTAGAAACAGTAACAGGCATATATGCTGGATTTTTATTGTTACGTTTCTGGATGCAAGCATTAAAGATTCGCCCACCCAGCGCGTTGGGGCAAGCCATTTTTCAATTGACCGATCGTGTCGTGTTACCCTTACGTCGCCTGGTTCCGGGCTTTTGGGGGCTAGACTGGGCGAGCCTGATTGCGGCCTATTTGGTGGCAATGTTAGTGTATTTATTTGCCTCGCTCTGGACTGGACAATTCTATTTCCCGATGGTGCTGGTGCTGGCACTTTACCGCCTGCTGCAATGGATTATTTACGGCTTGATGGCTTTGATTATCATTGAAGCGATCTTGAGTTTTGTTAATCCTCATGCGCCATTAGCGCCGATTATTCGCGCTTTAAATCAGCCTTTATTAAGTCCCTTACGTCGCTTAATTCCTGCAGTGGGCGGGATAGATTTCTCACCTCTTGTTGCTTTGTTTTTACTGCAGGTCGTCAACCGCTTGCTCGCGGTCGCGTTCCCACAACTAATCTATTACACGATGTAAGTCCCGCACCATTCCATCTTTGTTTTTCATTAAAGGAAAATCGTATGCGCCGTCCATTGTTTGCTTTGCCGCTGATGCTCAGTCTGATCTCTTCTGCGTATGCTCAAGATCTTGAACAGCGAACGGGATTGGCGGATCAGCGCGAGGTGGCGGTGACGATCTATAACGAAAATCTGGCGCTGGTCAAAGATGTGCGTAAGTTGAGTTTAAAGCGCGGCCCCAACCAATTAGCCTTCCGCGATGTCAGTGCCCGTATGCGTCCGGAGACCGCTCTGCTGCGCAGTGTGTCTGCGCCCGGGAGTGTGTCTGTGTTCGAGCAAAATTTTGATTTTGATTTGCTGACGCCACAAAAATTATTGGAGAAATACACAGGGCAAACAGTGCAAGTCGTGCGCACCCATCCCACCACAGGCGTAGAGTCTAGCGAGTCGGCGCAAGTGCTGGCGACCAATGAAGGTGTGGTGCTCAAAATCGGTAACCGGATAGAAACTGGCGTCCCCGGGCGTATCGTGTTTGGCGATGTCCCCGCTAATTTGCGTGACCGCCCAACTCTGGTGATGTCGCTCAATAACAATAGCAATAGTGCGCAGGAGTTGGAGTTGAGCTATCTGACTGGTGGCTTGTCGTGGAAGGCAGATTATGTGGTCGAACTTGCGCCAGCCGATGATAAGCTCGATATCTCCGGCTGGGTCACCTTGAATAACACCAGCGGTGCTAGCTACAAAAATGCCAAGCTGCAGTTAGTGGCAGGGGATGTGAATCAGGTGCAGGATACGATGAGGGTTCAAGTGTCTGGTTCCCGGCTCATGGCGGCGCCACCAGTCGCTGCCAAAGCTGGCATGGCCGAAGAGTCCCTGTTTGAATACCATCTCTACACCTTAGGCCGACCCACTACCATCGCAGAAAATCAAAGCAAGCAAGTCGCTTTGTTGAGTGCATCTGGCGTGCCTGTGCGCAAGGAATTTTTATTGCGTGGCGGTGATTATTATTATCAGGGTGCGTATGGCGATCTCGGGCAAAAAATGAAGATCGCTGCCTTTATCGAATTTGAAAATAAGGAAAACGCGCAGCTAGGCATGCCCATCCCTAAAGGCGTGATCCGCGTGTATAAAAAGGATAGTCAGGGTAATGCCCAGTTTATAGGCGAAGACCGAGTTGATCACACCCCAAAAAATGAAAAGATCCGCTTGAAATTGGGCGACGCCTTTGACGTGACTGCTGATAAAAAGCAAACCGACTTTAAGAAAATTGCAGGTAATTCCAAATACAACTATATTTTTGAAAGTGCTTACGAACTCGTGTTAAAAAATGCGAAAAAAGAAGCCGTCGTCGTCACGGTGCAAGAGCCTATGCCCGGCGACTGGCAAGTGCTCAGCAGTTCTCACCCGCATAGCAAAGGGAGTAGCAATACAGCAGTGTGGCAGGTGTCCGTGCCCGCTGAGTCCAGCACAAAGCTGAGTTATCGTGCCTTGGTTCGTTATTGATTATCGTGGCGTTATCGCGCTGATTTTGTTGGCTGCCAGTTATGAGGTGTGGAACTGGCGGATTTTGAGTTGGCGCCGAGTCACAGCGAAGCTAGTCTCGACGATAGAAGAGGTTAGCGCATATCGCAATGGGATGCCACACGGGCGAGTGCAGGTGGAGTACGAGTATTTTTTTGGAGATAGGCGCTATGTCTTCTCTCGGCACTCGCCTCTCCGTGCGGGACGTTCTCAATCTGAAGTCCTGACGCTTTATATCTCGCCAACTCATCCCGAGCGAGCCCAAGTTTTGCCATCACTGGTTTGGTCAGGTCTGAGAATGTTCGCTCTGGGATTGCTACTCTACTTAGGTTGGATATTGTTTTCATTTAAATGACGTCCGTGCTTTGCTACAAGCACTCTGCGGAAATGGCCGGCGTGCCTGATCTGGGTCAAAAGCGACTAAAGCTTCTTTTGCCAGTGCGACGTCTTTTCTAAATTCGTTTAAGTGCCTTTGTCTCTCCTCACCTGACCACTCGGCATCTGAAAAGGCTTTTAAATTGTATTGCTTGCTTTGGTAGGCGATGCCTTCAATGCGTGGAATTAATTCACGGTCGGGATCGCTATCTTCTTTCAATAAGAAACCATCGATGTCGCGCAATTTCAGCGGAAAACTCGCCTCTTTATCGCGCAACAGATTGCCCGCTGCTATCAATTTAACTTCGGTTAAACCTTGAGGTAATAGCTCGTTAAAATTGAGGAATGCAAATGGCGCGCCGCTGGCATCATCGAGCCTAGCGTTGACCAGATAGCGACCGGGGCGATGTACTTGCAAAGGCAGGTAAAACACCAGCGCACCAGCTTCGTTGGCTTCGCGGATTTTTCCAGCCCAGGTGGCGGGGAGGTCTGGCGAGTAAATTACATCAAAAAAAGCCATGCCAGCCTGACCGTTGACAGTGAAGTTGACTTCGATGCGTATCGTGCCGTGAAATTGCGCCAGCCCCGTGGCTGCCGGACTAAAACGTGCGCTGACTATGCCATCGTTGGCTTGTTCATCGCCATCGCGACCAGTGTCTGCCATTGCCAGCGCGACTTGGGTGGCGTTGCGTTTGTTATCGAAACTGAGCCCGCGTGCAATTGCCTGTGTGACGAAAACAGTTTGCGGCTGATGTGCTTGATCGTAAGCGCGCAAGCTCAGTAACACGCTTTCACGTGCGGCCATGTAGACGCGTGATTGACCGCTTTCAATTTGTATGTCGGCGTCAACCCCGCCATTTTTTTTGCGCATCGCATGGCTTTCACTCACCGTTTGATTTGGATAAAGCTGATCTAAATGTTCCGCCGCCGGGCGCGAGCTGAGTGGGTATTTACTAGACTCTTCATACGTACACAGAGTCTGATCAACTTCTTCCAGTTGCCGTACCAGATGAGTACGCTGTTCTGTAGCGCTAGGAAGTAAAGGGGAAAACGCGATCGTTTTTTTACTGATGCCATCGCTTGATGGCGAGGTCGGTAGCTGGCTCTGGGTTCGAGGGTGTTCTCCATCGTCGAACGAAGCGGCGCGATACATGAGCGTACCCGCCAGCAGTGTGACGCCAGCGAGCACGACCGTGCGCTTCAGACGACTTCCCTGTCGTGCTTGGGAAGTCGTCTCTTTCTGCTGTTGCTTGCGGTGTTTATAGCGCATTGTTGACCATGGCGCTGCGGACAACGCCGACTATGCCTTGCCAATTGCCGTTGGTGTAGTGATTGTAGGATTCGTTATCGTCTCTGAACGAAACAGAATGGTAAGACCATTTGGTCGAGCCACCTTCATTCGCTGCCGTGCCTAAGTTCAGGTCGTTGCAAAACCAATCGCTGGGATTGCACAAAGATTGCCCGCCAGAGCCAGAGACACCACCCGAGCTGTGATAGGCAATCGCCTCATCGTCTTGACCAGGCAAAATGCCGGAATACAAAGTGCCTTTTGCGCCAGCATACATGTAGAACCAGACATTGGCCGTGTTGTTGTGGTTGTACATGGCGCGTGAAGTGGTGGTCTTTAAGTCTTTGACCAGCGGCTCAGAGAGTGCCCATGAGCCAACGTCGGATAATTCTGAACCACCGCCTGCACCCGAAGCGGCACGCACCCATTTGATGTTCCATCCGGTTTGCGCTGTGCCATCACTATTGCCACATTGACCGCTGGAATTGGCGACGGCATTTTTCTTCATACGTGACGAGCTGCCGTAGTTGGCGAGGGTATACCCTAGCATCAAATCACCGGCGCTGTGGGTCGCGATATAGCACCAATTGGAGCCAGTACAAAAACAATCGAGCGCATCGCGCACTTTGCTATTTTGCGAAGAGATGCTGTTGTAGCCATCCCAGTTAACAGATTTTTTGTTGACGCCAGCTGCCGTCGATGAAGGTCCCCAATAGGTAAAACTATTGTAGTCTCCGACGACACCACCACCGGTGCGGCCATTGATCCAGAGCGTGTAATTTTCTGCGCTGGCGAGATTGCCCAGCGCATACACGGCAAATAAAAATACAGACAACATCAAACGTTTGAGCTTCATCATGGTACTCCCTTGAGGTTCATTGAATGAAAACACGTAGCGAATTGTGTGTGAGCCAGTGCACACGGCGTGGGCGTTTTGCGTCTGAGTTTCTGTCAGATGGCATGCGGTGCAAACTCGCTGCCTGCGATCTGCAAAGAAAAAATTTGGAAGGCTCTCCCACAACAACACAGACCATTTGTGGAGACTTTTTTTGTCTCACTGTACTTTTGTATTCAACTGGTCTGCAGCGCCATCATCAAATCGCAGCAAGGGAGCGTCAATTTGCGCTGCAACAAAAAAGCACGGCGAAGTTAGACGAAATTAAGAGGACTTACACTATGAGAAGAATGCAGAAAGACCTTGTTTAGAAAAACGCCTCTAATCATGTTTGGCCGTGAAATAGTGTTGGAAATGAAGAACAAGTGAGAGGGAGTGGTTTGTTAATTTGGCGCTTTGCGTAGGGCGGGTGCAATCCGCGCTGCTCAGGTGATTGAGGGACTTGCGGTGCGGGTTGCACCCGCCCTACAAAAAGCCAACACGATTTACCACAGAGGCAACGAGACGTAGCGCAAGGCAAAAGGCAAGCTGTTCTCTATCCTCTGGCGCCTCTGCTTCTCAATAAAATGGTGCGCTGAGGCCTTCGTTTTTGAATGCGCGTTGTATCGACGAACGTTGGTACAGGTTGTCCATGTAGGGACCAAGATGTGGGTAGGCGCGTGCTGGTTTGTGCATGCCACGTGTCCAGCGACCGAGCATAAACATGAATAAATCCGCGACGGAGAGATGCTCGCCCAGCAGAAATTCTCCCTCAGACTTGCTCAAACTATCGTCAATAAAATTGAGCATGCCAGCGACCCGATTTTCTGCGCTGGTCTTGAGTTGGGCAGCCAGCTCTGGGGCTTCTAATTGTCGCTCTGGATAAAAATAAGTCATCAGCTCAGCTTGCAACGTGTTCGACAAATACAGCATCCATTTGTACAAATGGGCGCGTGAACCACTGCCGAGCGCAGCTGAAAAATGTTGGTGTTCGGTGTCTTTTGCGTAGTTATCGGCCAGGTACAAACAAATTGCCGCACTCTCGGTGAGATACAAATCACCATCGACCAGTAAAGGAATTTTTCCTTTGGGATTGAGCTTTAAATAGGCTTCTTGTTGATGTTCTTTTTTGTCGGTATCGACCAGCACTAATTCAAACGGCAAGCTTAATTCTTCCAATAAAAAATGCGGTGCCAGAGAGGCCGTTCCGGGAGAAAAATACAATTGCATCATGATGAAATTTCCTTATGGATGGGGGGCGAACCTACAAATGCTGTGCCTGTATCATAGCAGACTTGGTGATTGCCCTTGCCTCGGAGCCAGAGCGAAGATAATAGTGATGAGGATAGAGTTTTCGTCGGATAAAACTAGCGTTTAAGCTGCTAATTTGTCGTTCTGTCTCATTTTGTTTTGATGAACATCTTGGTTTGAGTAAGCTACAAAATCTCAACTTACCTTGAAAGGTTTTTATGCGCCAATTTTCCCCAGTATTTACTCCTACTGTGATTGCCGTTTTGATGCTCTTGCAAGCGCCTTCCAGCTTTGCGCAAACCGCGACGCAAACTCCTCAAACCAAGGTGCAAGTCGCACCACAGAGTTTGACGCAACAAATGGATCAACTCGCGGCTTCCTATTACAAAGCTAACGAGCCAGGTGCGACGGTGATTGTGACCAAAGAAGGGAAGACGATTTTCCGCAAAGCCTATGGTATGTCCGACATGCAAGCCAAGCGCGTGATGCAACCAGACGATGTGATGCGTTTGGGTTCCATCACCAAACAGTTCACCGCGGTCGCAATTTTGATGTTGGTAGACGAAGGCAAACTGGCGTTGAGTGACACGGTGCAAAGTGTGTTTCCTGACTATCCAGATACCGGCAAAAAAATCACGATAGAACATTTGTTGACCCATACCTCGGGCATTCCAAATTTCACCAGCAAACCCAGCTTTTTTGCCATCATGGACAAGGACATCAGTGTCTCTGACATGGTGGCCAGTTTTAAAAATGACGCGCTCGAATTTGAGCCGGGTTCAGCGTACAACTACAGCAATTCAGGGTACTTTTTACTCGGTGCCATCATAGAAAAAATCAGTGGTGACACTTACGCTAAATTTGTCGAGAAGTGCTTGTTCCTACCTCTGGGAATGACACATACTGCCTATGAAGGCTATGAGCGTACTCAGTACACGCAAGCAGCAGGACATATGTCTAACGCCGATGGTTTTGTGGCGAGCAAAGTGATCAGTATGAGTGTGCCGTATGCCGCAGGTTCGCTGCGTTCTAGCGTCGATGATCTGGCGAAATGGGATGCTGCGATCAGTGCGGGAAAACTATTGAAACCAGCCACCTGGAAACGCGCTTTTAGTGACTACGTGATGAGCAACGGTCAAACTGCGCATTATGGATATGGCTGGAGTCTGGGACAATTAGAAGCGAGTCCTGTGATTGCCCATGGTGGCGGCATCAATGGTTTTTCTACTTATGCCTTGCGTTTGCCAAATGAGAAAGTGTATGTCGCCGTGCTCACCAATTCCGATAGCGGCATCGCGCGCCCAGAGGTCTTGGCGAGCCGTTTAGCCGCCAGCGCTATTGGCAAAACCATACCCGAATTTACGGCTATTAAATTGGATGAAAAAGCACTCGATCAATTTGCTGGTGTGTATAAAATCGACGAGAAAAATCGCCGTAGCTTTGTTCGCGACGGAGATAAGCTTATCATGACACGCACGGACGGACCGCGCACTGTATTGCAGGCGTATGCGCCGAACGCGTTTTTTATTGATCGCCAGTCACTCTTGCGTGTTGAGTTCGTGAGGAATGCCCAAGGCGAGGTGCTTGACGCGATCGTGCATCAGAACGGCACTTCTGTCAGTCATCCACGCACTACGGAAGCTTTGCCAGTAGCACCAGTCACAGTCAAAATTGCACATCAGGTTTTTGATCGCTACGTCGGCAAGTATCAGATCGCGCCGAATTTTATTTTAAGTGTCAGCCGAGACGGTGACCGCTATTTGACGCAGGCAACCGGCCAAGACAGCGTAGAAATTACAGCTTTGTCCGAGACCACATTTTTGGCAGCAAGCGTCCCGGCTCAGTTGCGCTTTGATAGTGATGCTGAAGGCAAAGTAATGCAAGTCGTCTTGATGCAAGGCGGGCGCGAAGTTCCCGCTAAGCGTCTGCCTTAAATCGTCAAATTCTTCTACCCCGGGACTCTCGTTCCGGGGCGTATTTGTGGCACGTTATATTCAGATCAAAGCTGACATCGCACGATGCATGACCGTAGCGGAAGCAGGGCAAGAGCCACGAAACTGACTTGATTGTTTTAACGACGCAGGCACCTGATCGTAAGCCAGCTCTTCAAAACCCAATCCATCAAAAAACCGCTTTGCACTGACCGTCTTTAAGTACAGATCGTGAACGCCAGTTTGTTGGGCGATTTGGCATAAGTCATTGACGAGTTGTTTTCCATAGGCTTTATTGCGCTGTTCTGGATCGACCACGATAGAGCGCAGCAGCGCTTGTTCGCCATAGAGTTCTAAACCTCCAAGCGCCACGATTTTACCGTCGTGTTTACCCAAGCGGAAATGTGCAATATGTCGGCGTACACCAACGATAGGCAACTTTGCCTTTGCCAATATCACCTCAATCGCAGGCACGTCTCGCATGCTTGCATCCTCGAAGGTCAAAGTATTTTCTTGAGCGGTGGGGGTGGTCTCTGTGTTGACGTCACACGTGCTTATATTCAATGTAGCTTGGGCAGCATGTGTCAGGGCGGAAATCAGCACTTTCAACGCCTCCTGAATCTGCCCATGTTGCTCGACGGCGATGTGCTCGAACACTTGCGCGGCATGTGTGTTCAAGGTGTTCTCTAGCTTCTCGGCACGTATCCGCCCCAGCGCGGTCAGGCTCAGTTTCACACTGCGTTTATCCTCCTCATGCGGCCGTTTCGCCACCACCCCGTCCGAGACCAAGGCGTCCACTGCACGGCTAATCCATGCCTTATCCAAAGACAAGCGCTCTACCAAGGCCTGCTGCGTCAAACCGTCAACCCTCAACAATTCGGTCAGCACATGGCATTGCACATTCGATGCGCCATCCACACAGGCAGACTGCGCCCGCTGCGAACGCACAAAAAGCCGACTCAATTCGCGCACCAGTGCGCCAGGGGAAGTGGGCGTGTGCATGATTGTTTGCATTGGTTGTTAGTGACAACCAAATGGTAGTTCGCTCTTCGTTGGTTGTCAATCACAAGCTGTTGGTGCACCATGATAAATCGTAGGGAAAATAGGATTGCCCCTATGTTTTTTACTGAGGCGTATTTACTTCACATGGCGAATCGAAGTCGCGACCTGATAGCGCGCGAAGGGCAGCATCGCCGTCAAAAACGCCTCCAGATCACCTTTGGTTTGCGATACAAACGTTAATTGATAACACGATTCTCCGGCAACTTTGATTCAAAATTGCGCGATTCATTTTATCCATACTTCGTTAACTCTCAGAACTTTCAATTCGTAAGCCAAACTTCAAAAATTGACACAGTTTACAATTCATTTGCGACGACCAACTCTCTATCATCGGTGCTTCTTTCATTCAACAACGGAGCAACTCAACATGAAACAAGCACTGATCGTCATCGACATCCAAAACGACTATTTCCCCGATGGGAATTACCCTTTGTGGAATGCCGAAAAAACGCTGTCACACACAGAAGCCGCCATCGCCAGCGCCATCAAACAAGAGATGATGATTATCTATGTTCAGCACATCGCCAATCCAGATAAGGGCGCTTCGCCTTTCTTCAACCAAGGCACGACGGGCGTTAAACTTCACCCACGTCTGATCGCCGCCGCGCCGCATGCGGAATTAATTATCAAGCGCCATGCTGACAGTTTTTATCAGACCAATCTGGACGATCTCTTGCAAGCGCAAGGCATACAAGAATTATTCATCTGCGGCATGATGACGCAAAACTGCGTGACCCATACCGCACTGTCAAAGTCGGCAGAAAAATACCAGCTCAGTATACTCGCAGACTGCTGCACAACGGTCGATGAAATGATCCACGAAATCGCGCTCGGTGCGATCTCACATCGCATCGCATTAAAGCAATCGACGCAGGCGTGGTTTTAGGAAAAGACAGGGGAAATGAAGGGAAGGCGAATGCTTTTAGTTCGTCGCATTCGCCTTCAAAACGCAGGTGGATTACACCATGGCAGGCCAAAGCTGCCAGAACACTAAAGCAGTTGCAACGCCGTAAATGAGAGCATCAAGCAAATTTTTCATCGTTGCAGACCAAGGGCGCCCCATCCAAATTGATTCATGGATGGTGCCTGTGCCATAAGCGATCATCGCCACGATACCTGCCATATGTCCCGCTTGATGTGCGTCATGATGGGCTGCAAAATTTTGAGCCGCAACAAAAGCGCATAGCGCCGCAATCGCGATGTTCGACAAAAACCATTGCGCCAGATATTTACCCATTTCAGGCGCTCCCGGCGCACGCATAGTAATAAATGCGACGGGACCCTCTCGAAATTGCTGCTGAATAGCATCACCTTCCATGTCCTTCATATCAGTGCAATGTGGTGTTGCATACATACCTGGTGTCAAATCAGAATTGCCCAAAGCGCGGCGCACTTCATCCTCATTCGGCAAAGCGCGATACTCCGAGTTATGCCACTTAAACACCATGTGAATCAAACTACTCGCGACAAACACGGCGACCGCCGTTGCAAGTATTGGCAACCATAATTGTAGTAGGGTCATGATCTCTCCTTGTTGTTATGACGCAGACCAAAAAAGTGCCTGCGTTGCTGCACTATACGCCAGCCATTTATACGCGGCAGCAAAGAAATGCCTTGATTTTGTCAAGGCGTGGAGTTTGTGCAACAGTGGGGAGCTAGTGCCGATAGAAAGTGAAAGAATGCAAGTATTGACAGAAGTCCACGCGCAGCGGCGTAATAGCGGAATCGGAAAAATAGGGAGAGCAGCATGAAAGTAGCAATCATCTTATCGGGTTGCGGTGTCTATGACGGCGCAGAGATACACGAAAGTGTGCTGACCAGTTTGGTGTTGGCACGAGCTGGCGCGCAGATCGAGTATCTGGCGCCAGACATGCCGCAAGCACGAGTGGTAAATCACTTAGATGGCAGCATCATGCAGGGCGAACAGCGCAATGTGTTGGTGGAAGCAGCGCGCATCGCGAGAGGAAAAATCAAGAACATCGCCACAGCCAACGCGCAGGATTATCAAGCCATCTTTTTCCCCGGCGGCTTTGGCGCTGCCACCAATCTATCCAACTTTGCCAGCCAGGGCGCAGCCTGCACAGTGCAAGCTGATGTACTGGAATTCGCCAAACAAGCCGCCGCATACCGCATTCCCGCCTGCTACATCTGCATCGCCCCCGCATTGATCCCCGCCATCTACGACAAGGGCACCCAACTCACCATAGGCAACGATGCAGATACCGCAGCACAGATACAAGCGATGGGCGGACAACACATTAACTGCCCGGTTCAAGAATGCATCGTCGATCAAAAACACAACGTCGTGAGCACCCCAGCCTATATGCTGGCAGAAAACATCGCGCAAGCAGCGGAAGGAATAGAGCAAGCGGTGGTGGCGACCTTGGGCTTGATAAATGCGGGATAACGTAAGGTGGGCACAGCCTCATCGTGCCCACCCTACGGTTGACGAAGGAGAAAAAAATTAATTGCAAAGTGAGAGGTTCGTCGGTGAATAAGTCCGCGTGGGCACAAAAAGCGTGCTCACCCTACAAGACTATGAAAAATCAGGGTTTGTTAGATTTATCTTCAAACGGTCCAAGTAAACCCTGCGATATCGATCCAATTTTCGTCAAATTATTCAATCTATCGTGTTGCTCCAGAGCTTTGGCAACTGTACTCGCTCCTGAAATATCATCTAGGATTTTGGAATAATTTGGGTAAAGCAATTTGTCTATATTTGAAACAGACCTTAGCGGGTTGGCAGGTTGCAGATCGCTGTCTTGTGCCAGAATTTTCTCAATATATTTTTGCTGGCTTAGGGCACCTTCAATCGCTGCATTTATTCCTCCGACATCGAGAAGTCCTCGGGATTGGTTTGGGATAGTCGGGGAACTAAATTTACGAAGCTGATTCAATTCTTGCCTTAGTTGATGAATATTCTGTTTTAAATCTTCATCTGATTGTTTGAATTGCTCAAGTCGTTTTAATGCATCGTCCATTGCCTGCATCGACCTTTCTTTTTCGGTATTCGCTTCAGCAATTTGAACTTGCATTGCTCTTAAATGTGAGACTAGATCCTGAACAAAGCTACCCATTTCATCCGCGCTACCTGCGAGTCGATTGAATATAGTGAGGTAATAGTCCACTAAAGCACCGTTTGAAAAATTTGGATATCTGACTTTGTGATCAATTTCCGACCAGCCCTCTTCAAAAATTGTTCTTACTTGAAGTTCGACAATTCTTGTCGAGTCGAGTATTTGAACACCAAGTATGTAGTGCAGAGATCGATACCCAGCAGTTTGCTCTTTTTTACCGAAGTTCTCACTAGGGAAACGTTCGAGGTATTCCGGGTTATCACCCTTTCGATAATTGACCGTTGGTTTCTCATACTGATCAACCTTAAAGATAGGGCGCAACGCTTGATCAATATCGAAACAATCGTTCTTGAAGAGATGAAGTGCACGTACGCCAATTAGGTCTGTAACGATGTCGCTGTAGTTGTTGATGTTTATAGCCTCGTATTTTTTAACTCCCTCGGCTCGACGACGAATTATCTTTGAAATTAAATGTTCCGGATCTTTAACTCTGCTTCTTACCGAATGGACGGCCTTTAATCCCTGTATTCGTTCTGCAATGATAGCAGCGTCTTTTTGTAAATTCGAAATTTTGAGGATATGATCTGCCGCGATTGACTTAAGCGCCTCCCAATCGCACTGACTGTCAAGCCATGCTTGATGAGAGATGTTGTTCTGAATTAGAAATTCTTCGAGCGTAAGTTGGAAAGACATTTGTGACCTCTGACGAAAGTTAAGTCTAGTGACTGATTTTAGGGGGGAATGGGAGTTTTTCGTCCGTAATTCTGCATAGTCACATGAAAACAAAATGATGCCCATTCTTCAGGTTGGTGCGCTCGTGCTGAGAGCATCTTAATGCGCCTCCTCCCAATTCCCCCCAACTCCAACCTCAGCCAACAAAGGCACCTTCAACTCAGCCACGCCCGCCATCAATTCCGGCAGCTTACGTTTAACCAACTCCAACTCTTCAGCCACGACTTCCAACACCAATTCATCATGCACCTGCATAATCATTTTGGACTTTAAGCCCTCAAGCTCTAACCAATTCTGCACAGCGATCATCGCCAATTTAATCAGGTCAGCAGCCGTGCCTTGCATAGGTGCGTTGATCGCGGCGCGTTCTGCTCCTTGGCGGCGTGGGCCGTTGGGGCTGTTGATTTCTGGTAGCCAGAGGCGACGGCCGAAAACAGTTTCTACATAGCCATGTGCTTTGGCTTGCATGCGGGTGTCGGCCATGTATTGGGCGACGCCGGGGTAGCGTTGGAAGTATTTGTCGATGTAGCTTTGGGCGGCGCTGCGTTCTATGCCTAAGTTGCCCGCTAAGCCGAAGGCGCTCATGCCGTAGATGAGGCCGAAGTTGATGACTTTGGCGTAGCGCCTTTGTTCGCTGGTGACTTCGCTTAAACCCACGCCAAAAATTTCTGATGCTGTTGCTCTATGCACGTCTTCGCCATCGGCAAAGGCTTTCAATAAACTGGCGTCGCCTGAGATGTGCGCCATGATGCGCAGTTCGATTTGGGAGTAATCCGCGGAGACGATGCTGTTGCCTGGTGCAGCGACAAAGGCTTCGCGGATGCGACGGCCTTCTGCGGTGCGCACGGGGATGTTTTGTAGATTAGGATCATTTGATGCTAAGCGACCCGTCACAGCGACCGCTTGCGCATAATTGGTGTGGACGCGACCGGTTTGCGCGTTCACCATTTTCGGCAATTTGTCGGTGTAGGTGGATTTGAGTTTGGCGAGGCCGCGATACTCCAACAGCACTTTGGGCAATGGATAATCTTCTGCCAGTTTTTGTAAGACTTCTTCGTCGGTGGAGGGGGCGCCGGACGGGGTTTTTTTGACGACGGGCAGGCCGAGTTTGCCAAAGAAAATCTCACCTAATTGTTTCGGTGAATTGAGGTTGAACGGTTGCTCTGCCAGCTCGTAGGCTTTTTGCTCCAGCTCCAATAAGCGATTGCCGATTTCGTGCGATTGCGTGGCGAGTAAATCGCGATTAATCAGCACGCCATTACGTTCTATTTTTTGCAGAACGACCGAGGTTGGTAATTCGATTTTTTCGTAGATATAGTGCAGCTTGGCGTCGGGTTCCACTTGCGGCCACATGGCTTGATGCAATTGCAGTGTGATGTCGGCGTCTTCGGCGGCATAGGCGGTGGCGCGTTCCAGATCGACTTGGTCAAAGCCGATTTGCGATGCGCCTTTGCCGCAGACTTCTTCAAAACTAATCGTCTTGCGTGCTAAGTGGCGCATGGCGAGGCTGTCCATGTCGTGCGATTTATGCGATTCAAATACGTAGGATTGCAACAGCGTGTCGTGCGCAATGCCGCGCAAATGGATGCCGTGATTGGCGAAAATGTGGCTGTCGTATTTGAGATTTTGTCCGACTTTGGCTTTGCTTTCGTCTTCTAGCCATGCCTTCATTTTGGCGAGTACCAAGTCGCGGCTAAGTTGTTCAGGTGCGCCCGGATAATTGTGGGCGAGCGGGATGTAGGCGGCGATGCCCGCTACACAGCACAGCGAGATGCCGACCATTTGCGCTGTCATTGGTTCTAGCGATGTGGTTTCGGTATCGACAGAGGTGAGGGTCGCTTGACTGATTTTGTCCAGCCATGCATCGAGCTGAGCTTCGGTCAGAATCATTTCATACTGCGTGACGGCGGGTGCGGCAGGGATGGCCGCAGGTGCATTACTAGCGACAGAATTGTTCGCGGCATCGTCGCCAAACAAGCCACCTTGCGCTGGCGATGATTTGGCCACTGACGTTGCACTGGTGGTGGCATCTACGCCGAATTCACGCAGCAAACTTTTAAATCCCTGATGCTGTAAGAAGGCGATCATTTCTTCGCGGTTTTCTTCCTTAGCTTTCAGCGATTCATCGATAGAAATATGGTGTCCCGCCAGGTCGCAATCGGTTTTCACGGTGATCAACACGCGTCCTTGTGGCAACCAGTCTAAAGCTGAGCGTAAATTGTCGCCAACCACGCCTTTGATTTTGTCGGCATTGGCGATCACGCCATCTAAACTATCGAATTCAGTCAGCCATTTGACGGCAGTCTTAGGTCCGCATTTGGCGACGCCAGGGACGTTATCGACGGTGTCGCCGATCAGGGTCAGATAATCGATGATGCGGTTCGGTGGCACACCAAATTTGGCCAGCACACCGGCTTCATCGAGTTTTTCATTGTTCATGGTATTGATCAGCATCACGTTCGCATTGACCAATTGCGCCAGATCTTTATCGCCGGTGGAGACGATGGTGTTCATGCCGCGCGCGGTGGCTTCGACGGCCAGTGTGCCGATCACGTCATCGGCTTCGACGCCTTCGACCATCAAAATAGGCCAACCCATCGCTGCCACTGCCTCGTGTATCGGCGCGATCTGCAAACGCAAATCATCTGGCATTGGCGCGCGCTGTGCTTTATATTCTGGGTAGAGATCGTCGCGGAAAGTTTTGCCCTTGGCATCGAACACGCAAGCGATATAAGCGGCGGGATAATCTTGGCGCAGGCGGCGCATCATATTGACCATGCCGTGAATCGCGCCGGTTGGTTCGCCGCGCATATTGCGTAAGTCGGGCAGGGCATGAAAAGCGCGGTATAAATAGCTGGAGCCGTCGACTAATAACAGAGTTTTTTTCATAAGGAATGTGGGTATGAATGACAGCGGAAAAAGAATCTTAAAATTGCGCCAAATGATGGACAAGGATAAGGCAACCGCCTTAAAAGCGCGCGAATCATGGCATATGTTCACGATTATGGCAGAGTTTGTTGAATCTACCGAACGTCTGTCGGCAATCGGGCCTGCAGTGACTATTTTTGGATCAGCGCGTATGGCGACTGATAACCCGTATTATCAAGTCTGTGTCGATGTGGCAAAGCGCCTGTCGGACGAGGGTTTTGCGGTGATTTCCGGCGGTGGTCCGGGAATCATGGAGGCGGCAAATAAGGGAGCGTTTGAAGGCGCGTCGGCCTCGGTTGGCCTCAATATCGAATTGCCGCACGAGCAGACTAGCAATCCCTGGCAAAACATCGCATTAAATTTCCGCCATTTTTTTGCGCGCAAAGTGGCGTTTGTGAAATACGCCGATGCCTATGTGGTGTTCCCTGGCGGCTTTGGCACCATGGACGAATTGATGGAAGTGCTCACCTTAATGCAAACCGGAAAAATCAAACGTATTCCAGTGATCTTGGTGGGGACAGGCTTTTGGCAAGGCTTTTTGGACTGGATCAAATCGCAAATGAGCGACCAGCATTTGATCGCGCCCGTTGATCTTAATCTGGTGCAGGTAATCGACGAACCAAGCAATATCGTCGATGCGATTTTCGCCTTCTTTGAAGCGCACGACATCGAGCCATCGGATGAAGAACGCCAGCGTATGTTGTATTTGTAGGGCTTTGCCGTAAAATGCGGGCTGTTTCCATTTTTTCGAGAAATTTCATGAAATTAGCTCAAGTTTTTCAACGTGGCGTTGTCTTATTTTGCCTTTCCATATTGGCGGTTTGCGCGAATGCTCAACAAGTGTTGCGCGTCTCTGCAATCCCAGATGAAGCACCGACCGAGTTGCAACGTAAGTTCAAGCCTTTGGGCGAGTATCTTGAAAAGCAGTTGGGGATGAAAGTGGAATTTATTCCTGTAACTGATTATGCCGCTAGCGTGGAAGGTCTGGTCAATCATAAGTTGGATATGGTGTGGTTCGGTGGTTTTACTTTTATTCAGGCCAAGATACGCAGCAAAAATCAAGTGATCCCCTTGGTGCAGCGGGAAGAAGATGCGCAGTTTAAGTCGGTGTTTATCACGACTAACCCGCTCATCAATAAATTGGAAGATCTCAAGGGGAAGACCTTGAGTTTTGGTTCTGAATCGTCCACCTCGGGTCATTTGATGCCGCGTACGTTTTTGTTGGCGGCTAAAATCGATCCTGATGTTGACTTAAAGCGCATCGCATTTTCTGGTGCGCATGATGCGACCGTCGCGGCGGTTGCGGGCGGCAAAGTCGATGCGGGGGCCTTGAATAAATCGGTGTGGGAAAAGCTGCTTGCGCAAAATAAAGTCGATACTAAACAGGTGCGCGTGTTCTACACCACACCGGGATTTTTTGATTACAACTGGACCGTGCGCAGCGATATGCCAGCCGAGTTGCGCAAAAAAATCAGTGACGCGTTTTTGAATCTCGATGCCAGCCGCCCACAAGATAAAGACATTTTAGATCTGCAAAAAGCACAGCGCTTTATTCCTACCAATGCAGATAATTACAAGGGCATAGAAGCAGCGGCGCAACATGCGGGTTTACTGAGCAAGTAATGTCATCTTCATCGAATTCCATTTTCTTATCGCAGATTTCTGTTCGTCATCCACACGCCCAACATCCGGCTCTGCATGCGATCTCTTTGCAGATAGAAGCAGTTGAACAGGTGGCGATTATCGGGCCTTCTGGCGCGGGAAAAACCACTTTGTTGCATACGCTGGCGTTGGCGCATCAGCCGAGCGACGGTGAGCTGACATGGATGGCGCAGCAGCCGTGGCAGATGTCTTCACATCAGCGGCATGGTTTGCGCAAACAACTATTTTTGGCACCACAAACGCCACCTTTGCCACCACGTCAGCGTGTGGTTACTGCGGTGCTGGCGGGGCGTTTGCCACAGTGGTCTTGGTGGCAAGCTGTGCGCAACTTGTTTAAGCCGATCGCTGCGCGCGATGCCTGGCTGGCTCTGATGCGTTTTCATTTGCAGGACAAATTATATTGGCGCGTTGATCGCTTATCGGGCGGTGAACGACAACGTTGTGCGCTGGCGCGTTTGCTGGTGTCGGATGCGCGGGTACTGTTGGTGGATGAGCCTTTATCGGCGCTCGATCCGGCCTTGGCTCAGCACACTTTGCAAGTCTTGCAGGATGAAGCTCGGCAGCGCAATGCGACTCTGGTGTGCAGCCTGCATCAGGTTGATTTGGCGCGTGCGCATTTTTCGCGCATTGTGGGTTTGCGTGATGGACGTATCGTGTTTGATTCCACTTCACCTAGCGACGCTATGATCGCTGACCTGTTTCGTGGCGCTTCGAAAACGGAAGAAGTGAATACCGAATCAATCGCGTTGCCCGGCACTTGCTGTCCTGATGATCCGCGGTGCTTTTAGCCATGCTCAACCATGTTCATCTAGACGCTGCACCACCGCGCGACCCTGCCTGGCGTGCGCGTATCAGCCTGAGTTTGTTAGGCTTGATCTTGTTATGGCCTGTGTTTCGCTATGCAGAATTTAAACCTTGGGAGCTCATCGACGCTCAAAGTGCGCATGCTACTGCGCAGTTTGTGGCGCAATTTTTTCCACCTGAGCTTAGTCCTGAATTCTTGCGCCTGATTTTAGCTGCGACCTGGCAGACCATCGCGATCGCGACTGCTGGTTTGAGTCTGGCATTGCTGGGGGCGATTCCGGCTGCATATCTGATCGCGCACATGCCTTCGCCAGCGCGCTTAGGTGTGCTGGTTGGTCAGTTGAGCGCGGGGCAGTGGTTAGGGCGAATTTTAGGTCTCGTATTGCGTTGGTGTTTGATGATTTTGCGTAGTGTGCCCGAGCTGGTGTGGGCGCTGTTGTTTGTGCGTATCGTTGGCCTGGGCGCGACGGCGGGTGTGCTGGCGATTGCCTTGAGTTATACAGGTATGC
The DNA here is from genome assembly GCA_016200845.1 of Burkholderiales bacterium. Taxonomy (GTDB): domain Bacteria; phylum Pseudomonadota; class Gammaproteobacteria; order Burkholderiales; family Burkholderiaceae_D; genus Undibacterium. Next base: position 21,982 of record JACQDW010000095.1, read on the forward strand.
TGGCGAAGGTTTATGCTGAAATCATAGAGAGTTCTGACAGCAGTGCAGGCGAGAGTTTGTTGCGTCAGGGCTGCAGCCGTTTTACTGCTTTGTTGTATGGCACGTTGCCGAGCATTCGAGCAGAACTTTATTCTTATACGATCTATCGCTGGGAATGCGCGATCCGTGGTTCGGTGATTATGGGCTTTGTCGGCGCTGGTGGTTTGGGGCAGCGTATGGATGAATCTTTAAAGATGCTCAACGGCGCGGAAGTGGCAACGATACTTTGCGTGTTTGTGTTGTTGATCGCGCTGGCCGATGGCTTCAGTCAGCTGGTCAGAAGGCATTTTTCCGCATGAAAATTAACTCTCCTGATCACGATATGCCTGTTGCGCCGCCGAGCTGGAGCGTGGTCGGTGTACTGACGTTGTTGTCGCTCTTTGCCTTAATCACCGCCAGCTTTTTGAGCTTGGATTTGCCTTGGGCGGACATCATCAGTCGAGACGCGCTGCGTAGTCTGCTCGAATTTTTGCAAGGTTTTACGCCACCGGACATGCGTCCCGCCTATTTGCTCAAGGTGCTTAATGCGGGACTGGAAACCCTCGCGATGTCGGCTTTGGGTACCGCGATCGCCGCAGTGTTTGGATTGCTATTGGCGTTGCCAGCCAGTGGTCGCTCTGGTGCGTTGGCGAAAGTGGCGACCCGTGGCTTACTCAATCTCATGCGCGCTATACCAGAATTAGTGTGGGCATCAATGATGTTGATTGCCGCAGGCCTAGGCCCATTTGCCGGAACCGTCGCTTTGGCGGCGCACACCACCGGGGTGTTGGGCCGCTTATTTGCTGAGAGTTTTGAAAATCTTGCGCCCGAGGTCGAGCAAAGCTTGCGCATCAACGGGGCTTCGGCATTGCAGCGTTTCTGTTACGCCAGCCTGCCGCAAGCTTTGCCGCAGTTGTTGTCCTATAGCTTATATCGTTGGGAAAACAATATCCGCGCCGCCGCGATTATGGGCGTGGTGGGCGCTGGCGGTTTAGGGCAAATGCTCAAGTATCACCTTTCGTTGTTTCATATGCCTAGCGCCGCCACCGTGATTATCGCCATGCTGATTCTGGTCGCCGGCGTCGATGCCATGAGTTTTTATTTGCGTCGCTGGGTGATGCGCTAGCGAAGAGGTTTTTGAAGGATTTTGCACTGTGCTTTGTTACAATGCAGGAAGTCATTTCCCTTTTGCTGTCTTTTACTAAAGATAAATCATGAAAATCTCATCTTCATTGTTGGCGGCTAGTGTGAGCGCATGTTTGCTCGCTAGTTTGTCAGTGACCGTCTCCGCTCAAGAAAAAAACGCTCCACCGCCACCGAAGCTGGAAAAACTGGAAGAAGGCCCTGAGACCGATATTAAATTAATCAAACCTGAATCAAATAAACTCAAAACTGTAGGGCGTCGTGAGGGCGGCAAGGTGACTGAGGTGCAGGTGAAGTCGGGCAAAAGTCAATACACAGTCAAGACGAATGATGCGGCGAAAGGCACTCGCGAAGGCGATGCAAATCGCGCAGCGCAATGGAAGGTGATGGAGTTTGGCGGAAAGAAAGAGGCGAAAGAAAGCGAATCTTTGCCTGTGCTTCCGGTGGGGCCGCACTCGACGGCAAAGACAGGAACAAGCAAATTGAGTCCTGCTGCCAGTGCATCAGCTTCTGCGTCTGCTGCAGCGGCTTCTCAAAGTTCGGCGGCATCGATGCCGCCTCAAAAAGACAATTAATGTAGAGTAGATATGGCTGTTTTTACCTCGGTAACACTGGAAGATCTCGCTCCCTGGATGACCCAATTTCCGCTCGGTAAGGCGCATGCAATTCGTGGCATCGCCTCCGGCATCGAGAATAGTAATTTTTTTATTGATACCGAAAAAGGTGAATACGTCCTCACCATTTTTGAAAACCTCAATTTTGAACAACTCCCTTTTTATTTGAAGCTGATGCGCCATCTGGCTGATCGCGGCGTCTTGGTGCCTGCGCCAGTGGCCAATGCAGAGGGGGAATTGTGCGTAGCCTTACATGGTAAACCTGCCTCTATCGTCAGCAAACTCAATGGCAGTTCGCAAATGGAACCGCAACCTGTGCATTGCGCAGAAGTCGGCGCCATGCTGGCGCGCATGCATTTAGCGGCGCAGGATTTTGAGATTGTTCAACCTAATTTGCGCTCTTTATCGTGGTGGCAAACGACGGTGCCGGGCGTACTGCATTTTTTATCGGCCGACAATCGGCTATTGATGGAACAAGAGCTGGCGTTTCAAACGGCTTTTGCCCAAACGGATACGTATCGTAATTTGGCGCGTGGCCCTGTGCATGCCGATTTGTTTCGCAATAATGTGATGTTTGATGGCGAAAAGTTGACCGGATTTTTTGATTTTTATTTTGCCGGTTGTGATACATGGTTGTTTGATGTGGCGGTGACGATCAATGATTGGTGTATTGATTTGACGAGCGGTGAATTAGATTTGGCGAGGGTCGATGCCATGCTGGCTGCTTACCATGCTGTGCGCCCTTTCACCACGAATGAAACGCAAGCGTGGCAAGCTATGTTGCGCGCAGCGGCGTACCGCTTTTGGGTGTCGCGCGTGTTTGATTTTTATCAGCCACGTGACGCAGAAATGCTGACGCCTCATGACCCCGGACACTTCGAGCGAATTTTACGTCTGCGTATTTCCCAGCCTGTTCCGCGCTTGCCTGGCGTAGAAGGATAGAACATGAATCCTACGAACGCGATGAGCGGTTGGCAGTGGATGAAAGATGCTTTGCAGCTCTTTAAGATGCGTCCGTTTGAATTGATCTTTTCCGTATTTGGCTTATTGTTGTGCAGTCTGGTCTTGGGCAGTATCCCGCTTGCAGGGCCGGTCGCTGCGTTTTTATGTGGACCCTTGTTGGCAGTCGGGGTGGCGCAAGCTTGTCGTCAAGTGCAAGCAGGGCAATCGGCGAACGCCGCCGTGTTGTTTGTGGCCTTCCGCTCACCCGCTCGCAATTCTTTATTGATCTTGGGGTTGGCACAGTTTGTTGCAACAGTGATTTCTTTGTATTTGGCGTCGCTGGTCGATGATGGTTTTTTCGCCGAGCTCTATCAAAATCCCCAATTGCTAGATGCAAAACAAGGACAAGATATGGCAGTCACACGGCAATTATATTGGCGCTTCTTGCAAAGCTTTGCCTTGTCCCGACTCATGTACGTGCCTGCGATGATGGCGTTTTGGTTTACGCCGTATTTAATTATGTGGCATGGCATGAGCGCGAGCAAAGCTAGCTTTTATAGTTTCTTCGCGGTGTGGCGGGCGCGCATGGCATTCTTGACGTATTTCTTTACGTGTATCGCGCTCTTGATGGGGATTTCTTTGGGCTTGGGACTGCTGGCAAGTCTGAACGCAGGGATCGCCTCGGTGATCAATGCCTTGTCGTTCCCTTTGATGATTCTACTAGTGACGGTGTTTTACTGCAGCTTCTACACCAGTTACAGCGCGGTGTTTGACCGCGCCGAAACCGTCGTTTAATTGGATGCTTCTTTCGCCGCGTGTTCGGAAGCCAGCGCTAAATCATCAATGATTTCATAGCTATGCGTGATCGCCGCGGTTTTGGCGATCATGATCGACGCAGAGCAATATTTCTCGTGTGATAAAGAGATAGCGCGCTCGACCAGATTCGGTTTTAGATTTCTGCCCGTGACGACGAAGTGGAAGTGAACTTTGGTGAATACTTTGGGCTCGGTTTCCGCACGGTCGGCGCTGAGTTTCACTTCACAGCCACGCACATCTTGTTTGCCTTTACGCAAAATTAGCACCACGTCATAGGCGGAGCAAGCACCCGTGCCTATCAATACCATTTCCATAGGACGTGGTGCCAGATTATGACCGCCACCCTCAGGCGCGCCATCCATCATCACGGCGTGACCAGAACCGGTCTGTGCCAGAAAACCCATACCCGAAACGCCAGTCCAGCTTACTTTTGCTTCCATTTCTACTCCTTTGTTCGTAAAAAAACACACGGATCTATTGTAACTGACTTATTTGTTAGACATAGCCTCAGTGTTTTTTATGGGAAATGTATGCTATTTATTTACTGGTATGTAGGTCAAAAGAGCAGTTTTCGCTACCAATAGGGGCGTTTTTCGATACTTTCCAGATGGCATTAAGTTTCCCTAGCATAACAGCCTTGCTTGGACTACTATGAATCATCGATTTTGTGTTAGCTAGTATCTACTTTCTTCACGCATCTCCTCCGTCACTCCAAGTGACTTCTTCCCGAAGCTGAGTCTTCGGGTTTTTTTTGGGCGTTTGCTTTTTTTGGGGGAAGAGTGACGTGCCCAAAGTCTGGGTTAAACAATGCTTGCGCTAAGTCTTTGAAAATACTATAATTTCCGACTCTCTACTCACCCACGAGAGAATTTAACAAGGGAGCGTCTGCTAGTTTTATAGGCAGAACCACCGAAAATCGGGTGTTTTTTATCTTTTTTATTAGGATTCAACATGAAAACCTTTTCCGCTAAGGGCAATGAGGTTCAGCGCGACTGGTTCGTGATTGACGCGACAGACAAAGTTCTCGGACGTGGTGCCAGCGAAGTGGCACTCCGTTTACGCGGCAAGCATAAACCAGAATTTACACCACACGTAGACACAGGCGATTTTATCGTCGTTG
>JACQDW010000022.1 GCA_016200845.1 Burkholderiales bacterium
ACAACTGCATAGTCAGGCCGTGGCGCGATTGAGGGCATCATTGAGGGAGCGGGCGTGGACCGGGCTAGCTTAATTGGAATTATCCTGGTATTGATCGGGGTCTTGGCTGGACAGGTGCTGGAGGGCGGCCGTCTTTCTTCCCTGTTTCAACCAGCCGCGTTCGTGATCGTCGTAGTAAGTACCATCGGTGCGGTGTTAATGCAAAGTCGTTTGCCTGTGTTTTGGCGTGGTGTGAAATTGTTGCGCTTTGTCGCTTTGATGCCTGAAGATCAGAGTCGCAAAAATGTACAAGACGCGATGATCTGGAGTGCGGTTGCCAGACGCGAAGGATTTCTTAGCCTGGAGCGTTACATCGCGAGTGCGAAAGATCCTTTCGTGGAAAAAGGTTTGAAGTTGGTGATTGATGGCATTGATCCTGATCGCTTAAAAGAAATTTTGGACGTTGATATTTCTTTTTACGAAATGGAACAGCGGCAGGCGATAAAGATTTGGGATGCTGCGGGCGGCTATTCGCCCACCATAGGGATACTTGGCGCGGTGTTGGGTTTGATTCACGTGATGGAAAATCTGACGGATCCGGGCAAACTGGGTAGTGGAATCGCGGTGGCATTTGTAGCGACGATTTATGGTGTGGGACTGGCTAATCTGTTGTTCTTGCCGATCGCAAATAAATTGAAAGATATCGTTGGACGAGAAGTCGTCAGGCGCGAAATGCTGGCGGATATTTTCTATAGTATTGCGCAAGGAGATAGTTTGCGGATCGTAGAAGAACGTGTCGCCAATCACCGCAAGTAATTGCTTTATCATGGCCAGAAAAAAATACATTGAAGAGCTTGATAATCACGACCGCTGGTTAGTGTCGTATGCCGACTTTATGACGCTGTTGTTTGCATTTTTTGTGGTGATGTATGCGATTTCGTCGCTCAATGAGGGTAAGTATCGTGTGCTGTCCAACGCCTTAAATGGTGCCTTTGGTACGACGACCAATCCGCAAGGTGTGATTCCTGATCTGAAAAATCAACAATCATCAATTATTGAAGGGCTTCCAAAAATAAAACCAAATCATCAGGAGCCGCTCAGGAAAGAGCGGGAAAAAATGACGGTGGTAGCCAGAGATATCTTGACTGTGTTAGAGCCTTTGGTCCGAGAGGGGAAAGTCAAAGTCACACAAACAAGCAGGGGTGTGTCGATAGAAATTAACGCCAGTTTGTTATTTGGACAGGGAGAGGCAAAACTCCATGTGGACTCGATTCAGGCATTGAACGCAATTGCATCGGTACTGAAGATTGATCATCACGACATTCAAATTGAAGGATTTACCGATAATTTACCAATCAAAAATTCGACCTTTCCATCAAACTGGGAGCTGTCTGCAACCCGAGCCAGTACGGTCGCTCGTTTGTTTATGGAAAATGGGGTTGATGAAAATCGGATTACGGCGGTAGGGCAGGGGCCGAAAAATCCAGTCGGCTCAAATGATAATGTTGAGGGGCGAGCACGGAATCGTCGAGTGACAATCACCATTTTGGCAGTGCTGCCTGAAACTCCGGTGGATATTCCAGTCAAAGTTGATTAGCGTCGATCAACATAAAATGAACGCTGACATGCAGTGAGGGTGACTTGGAGCGAGAGACTTAGCCAGCAACAATGCCACGACCAGTACTGCTAGAAATTTTTGATTGGCCGTCCGCGCCATACATAGCGCCGCCCTGATCTTGTTGCAGAATATTGAGTATGCCCTGATTGCGACTCATTTGACGACTGATGAGTAGACCGTTAGTGCGATTAAGTTCCTGTGCTTCGGCTGAAACTAATAGTAGTGTATCCCAATGTTCTGTCAGTGCGGCATGCGTGTTCTGGGTTAACAGGCTTTGCATACCTGATGCATCGGCATTGAACCCTAAGCTGACCAAGCTTAGATTTCTTTGATTCTCCATGCCCACGATGCTGGTTAATAGCTCATTTTTTTGCGGCGTAATCGCGATTAATTCATCCGCATTATTATCGACAAGAGCTTGTTGCTCGTGCTTTAGCGCTTCTACAAACGATCGCATTGCCGCCACTTCCGTGAGCAGATTGTCTTTTAATGCCTCGAATGAGTGAAGGTGCTGTGTCATGTTGGCTGTCGTCTCGCATTTAGTAAATCTTTGACGGTCTCTAATAAACCATCTGCGACTTTTTCTGCATCGACCTGAAAACGGCCTTCTGCAATCGCTAATTTGATTTCTGCTACCTTTTTCGCTTCAAACACCGCACCGCTGGCCTGTGTGTTCTGCAATGCCTGAAGTTGAACCGATAAAGGAGAAATTTGCACGCTGTGCGAAGGCGTTACGGCAACTTGGGCGTTGTCGCCAGCTTTTTCAGCACGTGGCGCAGGAGGGCTATTAGCCAGTCCTTGCGTCGAGTTGAGAGAGTCATTAATTTTCACGGTATTACCTCTACAGTTGGATTTACATACATCTACGTCCATTATAACGGCGCACTTATTTTAAACTTTAATCCAATTGTGAGAAATCTTTCTGTTGTTGTGTTGTTATGTGGTTGTATCGACTATCAGGAGTTGCGTGTTAAAGGTTCCTAACGTACTTCTATACTCCCTGCTGCCGTCGCATATCCCGAAATAATTTGCCCAGTGCCAGTGCGTGCTTTTGCGAGTTGGCCTTGCGCTGCGTTATTGATGGCGATGCCATCATTGGTAGCGATAAAGCCAGCGCCTTGCGTAAAAATTTTGACCGCCTGACCACTTTGTATCAGTGGCGTTAATTTGAACATGGTTTGATGCAAACTCGCGCCCGCTGCCTGACTTGTCAGCAGTGTCTTGCCAATAGCGTTGTCGATTTCTGTCACCAGCCCGGGGGCGAGACTACTGATTTCGCCCTTCACGATATGAATGTCGCCAGCACTGATTTGCTGACCTGCAGCGAGCGCTTTTGTGGTGCCCACGTAGTCGCCAAAGACATGTACCGTCGTGGCGACATACAGTGTCCATGTATGCGGAGTGAGACAGCGCACGCCGACCGTGATTTTGCCCCACTCTTTGCTATTTGGCGGTAAAAAATTTTCCAGTCGATCGCAAGCTGTGAGCTTAAGTCTGGGATCTATTTTTCCTACTTCGATGTGTACTTGGATTAAGTTGTCCGGTTGGCGATCGCGCAGGAATTTTTCTATGCCTGCTTTGATTTGTTCATAAGTTTGAGTTGGAGCAAACGATTGCGCTGATGCACTTAGCGTTATGCCTGTCATCAAGACGCTTAAGGTGAATTGTAAGAGTGTTTGTTTCATACACCGTATTTTAGCGAGCGCAGCTTAGCTTAAACGGATGAATAGATAGGGTTTTCTAAGCCTTTTTGACGCATCGTTGAGTAATTTCGAGGCTTACTATGCATGCTAGGTTCGGTGGAAAGTAATGCTTGGTACGAACAGTATGAAAGGGTGACGGTGAATAAGTTAGATGATTACCTGCGGTTTCACGAATTGTCGCTCTCGATCCGGAGCCAGCGTCAGCAATTGCTGGCATCGAATATCGCTAACGCGGATACGCCTAACTACAAAGCTCGTGATCTTGATTTTAACGCTGCGATGAACTCGGCACTAGATAAAACGCAGGCCGCGCAAAGTTTGAATCGAACTACTGCAACGCATCTCGGTGGTGCGCCGACAATAGCCGGTGTGCAGCCAGCTTACAGAAAAGAAGTACAAGGCAACGTCGATGGTAATACGGTCGATATGGACGTGGAACGTAATGCATTTACAGAAAATGCGCTGCGCTACGAGGCAAGTTTGACCATGATTAATATTCAGATCAAGAGTCTGTTGACTGCTATTCAGGGATAAATTGAGAGGTAATTGCGATGTCACTCTTTAAAATTTTCGATGTCTCAGGCTCGGCAATGAGTGCTCAGGCGCAGCGTTTGAATGTGGTGTCGAGCAACCTTGCAAATGCCGATAGCGTGACCAGTTCCAATGGTCAGGCGTATAAAGCGAAACAAGTGATGTTTGCAGCTGTACCGACGAATAGTCCGGCCTCAACAGGAGTTAAGGTGACGCAAGTATTGGAAGATACAGCGCCGCCGAAATTAATGTACGACCCTAAGCATCCATTAGCAGATGAGAAGGGGTATGTGGCGATGCCGAACGTGAATGTGGTGGAGGAAATGGTGAATATGATTTCCGCATCGCGTTCGTATCAAACCAATGTGGAAACGATGAACGCTGCGAAATCAATGTTGCTCAAGACCTTGAGCCTTGGTCAATAAATTCACCGCTTGATTGGAGAAACACATGAGTACCATTACTACACAGAGTTCACAGACCGTCGATCCTAGTTTGCTTTCTACGATGAACGGCAATCGCACGACCAAGACGACAGCGCAAGAAGCGCAAGATCGTTTTATGACTCTGCTGGTCACGCAAATGAAAAATCAAGACCCCTTGAATCCTATGGATAACGCACAGGTGACGAGTCAATTGGCACAACTTTCTACAGTGACAGGGATCGATAAACTCAACGATACGATGAATGTAATGAGCGCTGGCATGCAGAGTAATCAGGGCTTGCAAGCCGCCAGTATGATAGGGCATGGCGTTGTCGTGCCGGGTTCTAATGTCGAGTTAAAAGATGGTAAGTCGGTGTTTGGTTTTGACTTGCCTCAGCCTGCAGATAAGGTGCAAATTTTAATCAAAGATCAGGGCGGAGTTGTGGTGCGAACTTTGAGTGCGAGCAGCGCGACCGCAGGGTTCAATACCCTCACTTGGGACGGTAAAAATGATGCAGGTAAAGTTGCTGCTAATGGTAATTATCATTTCGAAGTGCAGGCAAGTAGTGGCGAAAAAGCGTTGGACGTAAGTACCTTGAGTTTTGGCATGGTGTCGAGTGTGGCGTTTGGTAGCCAGGGAACCAGTATTACAGTTTCAAATGTCGGCGAAATTCCAATGTCTCAGGTACGTCAGATTTTCTGAAATAAAAAATTAGCCGGCTAAAACAGGTTGGTGAGGTTGTTGATGTCGATTTGTCGTGATCCAAATTGAAGGAGAAGTATCATGGGTTTTCAACAGGGCTTAAGCGGATTAAATGCGGCCTCGAAATCATTGGATGTCATTGGGAATAATATTTCGAATGCCAATACCGTTGGTTTTAAGATGGCGCAGGCGCAGTTTGCGGATGTGTACGCGAATTCACTCAGTGGTGCCGGTGGTAGTGGGGTTGGTATCGGCGTGAAAGTGGCGACAGTTGCGCAGCTTTTTACCCAAGGGAATATCAGTTCAACCAATAATCCCTTGGATATCGCTATTAACGGAGCGGGCTTTTTTCGCATGTCCACGAACGGAGCAATTACCTACAGCCGTAACGGACAATTTTCGCTGGATAAAAACGGTGATATAGTCAATTCGCAAGGTGCGCATCTGACGGGATATCTTGCGGACTCAAATGGCGTCCTCTCTACGGGCTCTGCTGTGCCGTTAACGATCAATACCAATGATATCGCGCCGAAAGAAACGGATGTTGTGAATGCCTTACTAAATTTGGATTCGCGCTCCCTGGTTCCTGGCACTCAAGTTCCAGTCGCGAGTCCGCCGGTGATTATTCCTGTCGCTTTTTCTCTAACGGACCCTCTTTCGTATAACAACGCAACATCGGTCGCAGTGTACGATAGCTTGGGAAATTCTCATGTGTTACAAACTTTTTTTGTTCGCGCAAATCCTGCGACTAGGACTCCACCTGTCACCGTCCCCGTGACTACCGCCGAGTGGGACGTGTTTGCAGCTGTAGACGGAATATTGATTGCAGGCCCTGGAAGTGGTGCTGGCTCTCCGGCAAACTCAATTGGCAAAGTTGGTTTTGATAGTCGCGGTAAATTGGTTGGGGCGACGCCATTTTTTGCAGCAACTGACCCAAATGCATTTGCGATTGCAATTCCAGTCACTACAGGGGCAACAACGCCAATATCAACACCGACTATTAAATATGATATGACCGGGATGACTCAGTTCGGCGCCTCATTCAGTGTTAATGCAATCAAACAAGATGGATATACATCAGGGAAGCTATCAAAATTTAATACGTCAAAAGATGGGACAATTGTTGGAAGCTATACCAACGGGAAGACCTCGGTCTTAGGTCAAATTTCCCTCGCTAATTTCGTCAATCCAAATGGTTTGCAATCTTTAGGTGATAATCAATGGACGGAAACGGCAACATCTGGACCATCTTTAGTGGGACCGCCAAACTCAGGCAGCTTAGGTGTGTTGACATCAAATGCAACTGAGGACTCAAACACTGACTTGACTGGTGAATTGGTGAACATGATTACCGCGCAACGTGTGTATCAGGCAAATGCGCAAACGATTAAGACGCAGGATCAGGTTTTACAAACCTTAGTGAATTTGCGTTGATTTTGAATTGAAGCTGAGGCACGAAAATTTGTGACGAGAATAGGCCATGGATAGACTAATTTATACCGCGATGTCTGGCGCTAAGCATATCTTGGAGCAGCAGGCGACTAATTCGCATAATTTGGCCAATGCCACGACCACAGGTTTTCGTGCACAGTTAGATTCGTTTCGTGCTGTTCCAGTGATCAGCGAAGGTTTGCCAACACGCGCTTTTGTCGTCGATGCGACGGTGGGTACGGACTTTACTACGGGAAGCTTGCAAAACACCGGGCGTGATCTTGATGTGGCATTGCAAGGCAAGGGGTGGCTGGTCGTGCAGGCTGAAGACGGGAGTGAAAAAATGACTCGTCATGGCAGTCTTAAAGTCAATGAAAATGGTGTGCTGCAAACACAGAATGGTTTGAGCGTACTTGGCGATGGCGGGCCAATTACGATTCCTCCTGAAGTCACGATCGCGATTGCTAAAGACGGCACCGTTTCAGCCGTGCCTATGGGAACCAAACCCTCGGCTGTGCAAGTGATAGGTCGACTTAAATTGGTGAATCCGGCTGAATCGAATTTGGTGCGCGATGCGGACGGTCTATTTAAAACTAAAGACGGTGCTGCGCCAGATGCGGACGCGAATGTGACCGTTGCCAGTGGCATGCTGGAAGGAAGTAATGTCAACGTGGTGGAATCGATGGTGACGATGATAAATCTCGCGCGACAATTTGAAATGCAAATGAAACTCTTGAGCAATGCAGAGAGCAACGCGACGAAAGCGAGTCAGATCTTCACTTTGGGCTAATACCTTATCCCTCATAATGAGGGTGACGATGCAATAGAAACGCTTACAGGGAGAAACAAATGATACGCTCATTATGGACTGCGAAAACCGGCCTCGATGCGCAGCAAACCCAGATGGATGTGATCACCAATAATCTGGCAAACGTGAGCACGACTGGATTTAAGCGCTCGCGTGCGGTGTTTGAAGATTTGCTGTATCAAACCGTAAGGCAACCTGGTGCGCAGAGTTCGCAACAAACGCAATTGCCTTCTGGTTTGCAATTGGGTGTCGGTGTGCGTCCTGTCGCTACTGAGCGCATTTTTACGCAAGGTAATTTGCAGCAAACGGGGAATAACAAAGACTTGGCGATTAATGGACAAGGTTTTTTCCAAGTCTTGATGCCAGATGGGACGACAGGATATACCCGAGATGGTTCGTTCCAAGTAGATAGCCAGGGACAGATGGTTACTTCCAGTGGTTTTGTCATTCAGCCCGCAATCACGATTCCTTCTAACGCACAATCAATTACCGTGGCACGAGATGGTACGGTGTCGGTGACTCAGCCTGGCTCGGCGTCGCCCGTACAAGTAGGGTCAATACAACTGGCGACTTTTATTAACCCAGCCGGATTGTCGGCATTGGGGGAAAATTTATTTGTTGAGACAGCTTCTTCTGGTAATCCTGGTACCAATGCACCGGGCACAAATGGCGCGGGTTTATTGGTGCAATCTTTTGTCGAAACTTCGAACGTCAATGTGGCTGAGGAGTTGGTCAGCATGATACAAACTCAGCGCGCGTACGAAATTAATAGTAAGGCGATTACGACATCTGATCAGATGTTGCAGCGTCTGTCACAACTATGATTGGCTATTTTGATTTAGTCGTATGCCTGTCTACGTGGAACAGGGAGCGGACAATGAAATCATTTACAAATTTGTGTGTGTGGTCGCTAGTCGGGTGTTTGTTGTCGGGGTGTGCCGTGACGCCAACCCCGATTGTGCATCAACCGACTAGCGCATATGGTCAAAGCGCAAAAGCCCAGCGCGAAGTCAATGGCGCGATATTTCAAGCGTCTTCTTATCGTCCCTTGTTTGAAGACTATAAGGCGCGTCTGGTCGGAGATGTGGTGACGATTACGATCACAGAAAACACGTCGGCAACAAAAGCCGCCGCGTCGTCGGGCAGCAAATCAGGTGGCGCTTCATTTGCTGCACCTACCTTATTGGGCATCCCGACGACAACCTCCGCAAAAGCCTCGATCTCGACGACAGGTTCGACGAAATTCGACGAAAAAGGTGCAGAGACGGCGAGCAATAGCTTTACGGGAACAATTGCCGCAACGGTGGTTGAAGTTCTTCCTAATGGCCATTTGCTGGTGAGCGGTGAAAAGCAAATTGCGTTTAATAAAGGTGCTGAGTTTGTACGGTTTTCTGGCATCGTGAATCCGCAAACGATCAATGCTGCTAACACAGTGTCTTCAACGCAGGTTGCCGATGCTCGCTTCGAATATCGTTCCACCTCGCGGGTGGATCTGGCCGAGGCGAATTCTTTATTGACGCGTTTCTTTTTAAGTTTTCTGCCTTTTTGATGGAGCCACGGTTATGACAAGCTTATTGAAAGTGCGCGGGATGTTACCGGCAAATTTATCGTCATTGATTGCTACTCTGATTGCGTGCATAGCTTTATTGGGTACATTGGATTGCCGGGCCGAGCGTTTAAAAGATATCGCTGGGATACAAGGCGTTCGCCAGAATCAATTGATGGGATATGGTCTGGTGGTTGGCTTGGATGGTAGTGGCGATCAAACGACGCAAACACCGTTCACTGTTCAAAGCATTATCAGCATGATGCAGCAAATGGGTGTCAGTATCCCTGTTGGCACGAGTTTGCAATTAAAAAATGTCGCAGCCGTGATGGTCACTGCATCTTTACCACCGTTCTCGCAACCGGGACAGACTCTGGATATCACAGTTTCTTCTATGGGAAATGCGAAAAGTCTCAAGGGGGGCACATTGCTGATGACGCCTTTGAAGGGTGCTGATAATCAGATCTATGCTATGGCACAAGGGAACGTTTTAGTTGGGGGCGTAGGCGCTTCTGCAAATGGTAGTAAGGCACAGGTGAATCATTTGAGTGTTGGAAAAATTTCTGGAGGCGCAACCGTGGAGCGAGCGGTGCCAACGACACTGGGGCAGGGCAGCGTAATCCAATTGGAGTTGAATAATTCCGATTTTTCTACTGCAAGTCGAGTGGTGGAAGCGATTAATAAAAAATTTGGTGCAGATACTGCTGCAGCGCTTGATGGTCGTGTGATTCAAGTGCGCGCGCCGCAAGTGAATGATCAGCGAGTGTCATTTTTAGGTAGTCTGGAGAGCTTAGAAGTGACGCCCGCGCCAGCTGCGGCCAAAATTATCCTCAATGCGCGTACAGGCTCTATCGTGATGAATCAAACGGTGAGTTTGGAAAACTGTGCTGTGGCACATGGAAATTTGAGTATCGTCATCAATACCGATAATGCAAGCAGTCAGCCCAATGCCTTAAGTCAGGGACAAACTACTAACACTGCTAATTCAAGTATTTCGATCACGAAAGAGGGTGGTCAGTTATTGAGTTTAAAAGCAAGCGCCAATTTGGCGGAGGTTGTGAAAGCCTTGAATTCCATCGGCGCGACGCCACAAGATTTGCTGGCGATATTGCAAGCGATGAAGGCTTCTGGCGCCTTGCGTGCTGATCTTGAAATCATTTAAGCCTTTTACGTATGGCTTCTGATATGACTGGAATAAGCGGCATGAATGCGTTGAATGGGCGAGTAGATGTGAGCGATAAGCTGGCGTTTGACAGCAAAGGCTTGGATGCCTTGCGTCAATCCGCAAAGGATAATTCGCCCGAATCATTAAAAGCAGCTGCGACTCAGTTCGAGGCTTTATTCGTGGGTATGCTGCTCAAATCCATGCGCCAGGCTGGCGCTCAAGATGGGATGTTCGATAACGAGCAAAGCCGCATGTATACCACAATGCTCGACCAACAGCTGTCACAAAAGATGGCCAGTCGCGGCATTGGACTTGCTGATGCCATGGTCAGACAACTCAGTCAGCAAACAATGCAGCAAGCGGTACAGGGTGAAGACATGCCTGCATTGCCCAATCTCGGTGCGGTTAATCAATATATGTTCCAACAAAAAAATAGCATTCGCTCTGATCAATCTGGATGGGATACGAGTGTGGCTGATGGTGTTTCATCATCGCGCCATGTACAAGAATTTACTCAGAAATTGAGTCAACATGCGGAGCAAGCGAGCTTGAGTAGCGGCATTCCAGCCAAGTTTATGTTGGGGCAGGCTGCATTGGAGAGTGGCTGGGGGCGGCGCGAAATAAAGGCGGTGGATGGTAGTACCAGTCACAATTTGTTCGGGGTAAAGGCAGGCGCCTCATGGCGTGGTAAGACGGTCGATGCGTTGACAACCGAATACGTGAATGGGGTCGGCTATCAAAAAATTGAAAAATTTCGTGCCTACGATAATTATGCGGAGTCGTTTAAAGACTATGCCAAGTTGCTAACTGAAAACCCGCGTTATCAAGAGGTACTTCGTAGTGGTGGCGACGCAGTTCAATTCGCACAAGCCTTACAAAAAGCAGGCTATGCAACGGATCCGGCTTATGCGCAAAAATTAACAAAAGTGATACAGCAATCTTTAGCGGGATAGCGGAATAAAGCTGAGATCGCCTAGATATGATTAAAGTTTTCCGATGGGTGCCCGTTAATTAGGCAGACGGACGCACGTAATAGTAAATATAGACGCAATAAATCGTGCAACACTTCAGTCGCACATTACGCAAATAGGTTGAATATGGGTACCAGTATTTTAGGGATAGGCCAGAGTGCCTTAGCCGCGGCGCAATTGGGTATCGCGACGTCTGGTCACAATATTGCGAATGCAAATACGCCTGGCTATAGTCGGCAAATTCTCCTTCAAAGTGCGGCGGCTGCGCAGAACGATGGCGGGAGTTTTATTGGACAAGGTACCAAGGTTGGTGATGTTAAACGTATTTACAATCAATTTATCGCGCAGCAGGTTAATTCAACACAATCCACAAAAAATTCAGCGTCAACTTACTTCGATCAAATTAATCAGATTAATAATTTATTGTCAGATCAAACCGCAGGGATATCCCCAGTCTTACAGGAGTTTTTTAGTTCTGCACAGAACCTTGCAGCAACACCGAATGGCACAGCGGGCGCTGCTGCCCGCCAATCCGTATTGTCAACAGCATCTTCGCTTACTTCTAGACTGAAGAGTTTGGGCGGGCGTCTTGATCAAATCTCTTCTGAGGTGAATGACCGTATTTCTCAGACTATTACTGAAGTGAACGCATATGCGAAACAAATTTCCGAACTGAATGATTTTATTGAGACAGCAAAGTCTGTTTCCGGTGGCGCAGTGCCAAATGATTTACTTGATCAACGTGATTACGCAGTGACGCAATTGAGTAAATTGACGAATGTTACAGCTGTTGAGCAAGGTGGAAAGTACAACATATTTATAGGTAGTGGCCAGGCTCTCGTGTTGGGTGCTAAAGTAAATAATTTGCAGCCAACCAGTTCTGTCACCGATCCGAGTCGTTTGCAGATTGCCTATGAGTCAAATGGTGTGTTGGTCACGATGAGTGAGAGTAGTCTTACCGGGGGGCAGTTAGGTGGTTTATTTTCATTTCGAGCCAATTCACTTGATGCCACTCGAAATTCATTGGGGCGCATCGCCGTATCAATAGCCACAGAGTTTAATGATCAGCATAAGTTGGGGCAGGATCTAAACGCACAAATTGGTGGAGATTTTTTTAGTGTCTCTGGTCCCGTGTCAACTCCGAGTTCTGCTAATACCAGTACAGCGAAAGTGGATGCATCGTTCGTTGATGTTGGTGCGCTTACCCTGAGCGACTATCGGGTACAGTATTTAGCAGGTTCTGGTGGTGCGCCAAATTACTTTAAAATCACCAGAGTGTCAGATGGAACCGTACAAACATCAACGACACTTCCAGCGGTCGTTGATGGGCTGTCATTCTCGCTTGGATATAATACAGCTGTTCCTCCTGTTGCGATTACTCCCAATGTTAATGATGAATTTTTGATTAAACCTACAGCAAATGCGGCTTCTACGATCAGTGTGGCGGTGACCGATATCGCGAAAATTGCGGCCGGTACACCTGTCGCCACAAATCTTCCCAGTACGAATTTGGGATCGGGTAAATTTAGCTCTGGTGTGGTAGATGCGCCAATCGCGGCGACCAGCAATTCATTAACTGGTGTGATTGGTTCAGTGGCGATTGATGATGCGTTTAAAACATCCACTTTTTCTCCACCTTTAACGTTGACATTTGCAACTGGCCCAAACGCCTTGTCTGGTTTTCCCGTTGGCGCATTGGTTTCGGTGACGTCTGCTGGCGTGACCTCAAATTACGAAGTGGCGGCGGTGGCAAACCCAGCCGCAACTCCGCCAAAGGTCGTTAATGTTCCCTATACAAGCGGAGCCAATGTCAAGTACGGTGGTGTTAGCTTTGTCATCAAAAATAATCCTACCGTGCCAACTGCTGGTGAAACTTTTACGCTTGGTAGTTCTCAGCCTGTGACGACGACAAAGCTTACCTATAATTCAGCCGGAAATAATTTCACTGGTTTTCCCGCAAATGCTAACGTCACAGTGACGAACGGAGGGACCACAACCTCATACGTGGCGGGATCTGCGATACCTTATGTTGAAGGAGCAACCATTAGTTTTAATGGTCTGAGCTTTGTTGCGTCAGGCGCATATACGAATGGTGATGTTGTGAATATTACCAATAATCCTAGTGGCACAGGAGATAGCCGGAACGCGACTCTACTCGCCGGATTGCAAACTAAAAATACCATAGGTTCTGGAAGTACCACTTTTCAGGGAGCTTATGGCCAATTGGTTAGCTCAGCGGGAAATAAGGCGCATGAGTTGTCAGTTACCAATAATGCGGAGTCAAAGCTGTTAGCCCAAGCTGAACAAGCTCAACAATCTGAATCGGGTGTCAACCTGGATGAGGAGGCTTCCAACCTTCTGCGATACCAGCAGGCCTACCAAGCCGCAGGGAAATTAATGCAAATTGCCAGCCAGTTGTTTGATGCGTTGTTGGCCTTGGGTAGATAAGAGAGCACATCATGAGAATCAGTACCCAAACTATTTATGAGACTGGCGGTTCTCGTATTAGCGAATTGCAAGTAAATCTGAATAAGACCCAGCAACAGATTGCGGCGGGACGCAGAATCTTAACGCCATCAGATGATCCAATTGGTTCTGCCCGGGCGTTATCGATTTCGCAGTCGGATGCTGTGAATGAGCAATTTTCTGTGAATCGCAAAAATGCGACGAATACATTAAGCGTTGCCGAGTCGGTTTTGGGAAACGTGACGACGACCATGCATAATATTAAGACCTTGTTGGTTAGTGCTGGGAACGGTACATTGTCTGATCAGGATAGATCTTATATTGCGAATGAATTACAAGGTAACCTTGATCAATTATTGGGGCAAGCTAATTCTACTGATGGAACGGAAGCTTATCTGTTTTCGGGTTTTAATTCGACTGTTGCTCCGTATACCAAGACGCAAGGCGGCGCTCAGTATAACGGTGATCAAGGAATGCGTTATCTGCAGGTGGATACAAGCAGAAAAATTCCTTTGAGTGAAGTTGGCTCAGCTATTTTTGGTAATATTCGCACTTCTAATGGCCAATTTAATGTCTTGCCGAATCCGTCCAACGTCGGCGGTGTGGTCGCTACCGCTGCGATTAACGTGCCGACTTCAGCTAACTTGACGGGGAATAACTATGAAGTTGCATTTAATGGCTTAGGAAACAGTTTTACTGTGACCAATAAGACGACAGGCGTGGTTGTGGTACCTTCCACTGCATTTGTGAATCCTCACTCTGTCACGGTCGATGGGATGACGATTACATTGACTAACTCCCCAACTCCACCAGGGGCGAATGACAAATTTGTGATTCAGCCAGGTAATCAAAATATTTTTGAAACTCTGACTGACGCGATCAATTCTCTAAAGTTGCCGGCAACAGCGACTGCAGCGAAGTTGGAATTGACTGCAAGCCTGAATCAAGCGAACGCGAACTTAGACAAGTCTTTGTCAAACGTTTTAATGGCCAGAACTAATTTCGGTACTTCGTTGCGCGAGATAGATAATCTCAGTAGTGCAGGTGATGGGATGTCTTTGATCTTCAAACAGGAGTTGTCGGGAATTCAGGATTTGGACTATGCCAAGGCCATCTCCGAGTTAAATCAAAATCAGGTCGTCTTGCAAGCGGCACAGCAGTCCTTTGTGAAGACGGCTGCATTGTCCTTATTTAGCTATATAAACTGAAGACAAGTCAGTACGGATTAAAAAGAAAAAAGCCCACGAGGGCTTTTTTCTTTTGCGGGTGATGCATACTCAGATGACCCGAGTCATTTTTTCCGCGATGTAATTTTTTTGTTCCGTAGGAGGTGTCACCAACTTGACGATCGCAAACGAGACATTGTCACCAGTGGAATTTGCCCGTTCACGCGCTTTTCTGATCAGTAATTCCGAAGCTTGGCGTGGCGAACTTGCGCCAATAGCGACAGACAACTCAATATCTGCGAAGTAATGCCAAAGCCCATCTGAACATAATAAGAATGAGTCTCCCGCGCTTAGATCGTCTTTTTCTCCAAAACTGACATAGGGGATCGCATTTTTTGAGCCTAGCACGTTGACCAAGACGTTCGACATTTTGTGGTTCTTGGCTTCCTCGGAAGTGATGACGCCTTCGTCAACTAGTCTTTCCACATAAGAATGGTCTTTCGTCCGCTCGCCCAGATTGGGGCCGTCGAAGCGATAGAGCCGGGAGTCTCCCACGTGTGCCCAGACGGCTTTTTGGGGCGAAATGACCAGGGCAACGAAGGTACTGTGAGGTTCTTTTTCAGAGGATACCGCAGAGAGTTTAATGACGGTATGCGCTTCTTGTACGATGGCATCTAACATCGCTTTAATGTCATTGCCCGGAAAAAATTCATCAAAAAGCATTTTGGCAGAGCGAACCACTTGCTCTGCAGCAATTGCACCTCCGCTTTTTCCTCCCATCCCGTCTGCTACAACCGCCATCATATGCCCGGGAGCGTTGGGGGCAGCAAACAATGCAACGCGGTCTTGTTGTTCTTTCCTGTCACCGATGTGTTGTGCGGTGCCTGCTTCGATCTTATATTGGCTCATACGTCTTGGTAGTTTACACTAGTCGGATATTCCGAAAATTTCATTTATTGAAGATACGTTAAAAACATTGGTTCAATCATCGTGCCTGAATTGGTTTTGCTCTAAAGCGCCAACAATAGAGGAGAAAAGCGTTATAGTAAAGGGTGGGGCATGACAATCTGATATAGATGCAAAATATTCTGGCTTGCTCGCAACGATTGGTTGAAAACGGAGCCTTGGGCGGTGTTTTTAACTGGAGTAGATACATCGGAGCGGGTCTGCATCTGCCCAAAGTTTGCTAAGGTTTTTTCATGTTAAGTTTCATTTTACTCGTTCTGAAGGCCTATGGATCATACAAATCAAATTCGGTTGCGCATTTGTGAGCTGGAAGTAGAGCATCGCGATCTTGATGCTGTCATTGAGACGATTACTAAAGATCCCAATCACGATGAATTGCAACTGCGCCGCCTCAAAAAACGTAAGTTGCAACTGAAAGATTATATTGCGCTCTTGAAGATGCAATTATCGCCGGATATCCCAGCGTAAATTTTTTTCTGTATAAGCTATTCGACAGGCGCGGCATTTTTGGCGCGTCGGTATATTTGTATTAGATAACACCTATTTTGACAGCCATTTTGACAGACGCATCCATCCCGACCGACATTGCAGGCATCCATGATCGTGAAGTAGAGCAGATTTTTGGTGACAGCGGCGTACTCAGTAATTCAATTCCCGGTTATCGTTCCCGACAAGCGCAGATAGAGATGGCAAAAGCCATCGCGAGTTCTATTGAGGGGCAAAAAACTTTATTGGCCGAAGCAGGTACGGGCACGGGGAAAACTTTTGCTTACCTGATCCCCGCCATGCTGTGGGGCGGTAAAGTCATTGTTTCTACCGGCACCAAAAATCTCCAAGATCAATTGTATTTGCGCGATGTGCCCACCATCAAAAAAGTCTTGAAAGCACCGGTCTCGGTCGCCTTGTTAAAAGGGCGGGCCAACTATGTCTGTCATTTTCATCTCGAGCGAACCTTGCAAAATGGGCGTTTAACATCGCGTGAAGATGTGGGGTATTTGCGTGACATTTTGCGTTTTATTAAGACCACCAGCAGCGGCGATAAAGCGGAATTGGCGCGGGTGCCAGAGACTGCAGGGGTGTGGAATCTAGTGACCTCCACGAAAGACACGTGCCTGGGATCGGAGTGCCAATATCATCAAGATTGTTTTGTGATGAAGGCGCGCAAAGAGGCGCAGCAAGCGGATATGGTGGTGGTCAATCACCATTTATTTTTTGCTGATCTCGCCTTAAAAGATACTGGAATTGCAGAATTACTGCCGTCCGCAAATACGATTATTTTTGATGAGGCACATCAGTTGCCAGAGACGGCGACTTTGTTTTTTGGCGAATCGATTTCAACGTCGCAGATATTGGAGCTTTGCCGCGATAGTTTGGCGGAAGGTTTATCGCATGCGCGGGATGGCGCTGAGTGGGCAAAAATCGTCTCGCCTTTGGAACGTGCGGCGCGCGATTTGCGATTAGCATTTCCTCAGGATTCGGTTCGCTTATCTGTACAGCAAATTGCGCCTTCCAGTTCCTTCTTTGATTGCCTCGATGTAGTGAGAGATACATTGCTCGCGTTGATTCAGGTATTAGAGAAACAGGCAGAACGCGCCGAGACCATAGAGCAATGTCGGGTGCGCGCATTGGATTTGCAAACCAAGCTCGATACGTGGTGTGACGAAGCAGCGCAAAATACTTCGTCGGATGGCAAAGTGAAGCCAGCAGCACCAGCTAAAAATCAAGGTCCAGAGTGTGTCTTGTGGGTGGAAGCTTATCAAACCAGTCTGCAATTGCATCGCACTCCGCTATCGATAGCGCCCATTTTTAATAAACAGCGTGAGGGTTCGCCACGAACCTGGATTTTTGCGTCGGCGACGATGGCGGTTAAAAATGATTTTAGCCATTACGTATCGCAGATGGGCTTGTGGGATGAACCGGCTCGCACTTGGCCTAGTCCCTTCAATTATCAAGAGCAGGGGATTTTGTATGTTCCCGAACAAATGCCGCAGCCAAATTCACGTGAATATACCGACGCTGTGGTGGATGCAGCCTTGCCTTTGATTATCGCTGCGGGTGGACGTACGTTTTTGCTGTGCACGACTAATAAGGCGGTCAAGCATAGCGCCGAGCGATTGAGGGCAGAATTTGAACAGCGCGGTCTGACATTTCCTTTGTTTGTACAGGGCGATGCCGGACGAACAGAGTTACTGGATCGTTTCCGCGCGTCCGGGCAAGCAGTGCTAATCGGTAGTCAGAGTTTTTGGGAGGGCGTCGATGTGCGGGGAGAGGCTTTGTCTTTAGTGATTATCGATAAGCTGCCATTTGCACCACCTGATGACCCTGTCCTCGCAGCACGCATTGAAGCGATGGAGAAAAAGGGACTGAATGGTTTTGTTCATCATCAATTGCCGGAGGCAATCATCAATTTAAAGCAAGGCGCAGGGCGTCTGATACGCGATGAAACCGATCGCGGTGTCTTGATGATTTGCGACCCGCGCCTGATTTCTAAACCCTATGGACGGCGTATCTGGCAAAGCTTGCCGGCATTTTCACGTACACGCGAAGCAGCGGTCGTCGTACAATTTTTTGCGGATCTTGAAGCGCAACGCCAACTGAAACAACAATCAACCTAAACTTATTTAGACCTATGATTTCTACCCCCTTACAGCAAACTGTCGATGAATTGATACGCTCACGCCGTTCACTACGTGCATTTTTGTCGACGCCAGTAGCCGATGAAGATCTACGCGCCATGTTGGAAGTGGCGGCGCGCGCACCGTCTGGGACGAATACCCAACCGTGGAAGGTCATTGTCGTTAAGGGTGAGGCTTTGCGGCGCTTGTCGCAGGCGATTTTGGCGGCGCATCATGATCCCGAAGTCGCCAAAACCCATACGGAAGAATATAAATATTATCCGGTTGAATGGCGTAGTCCTTACATCGACAGGCGTCGTAAAGTGGGCTGGGATTTATATGCTTTGTTGGGACTGGCAAGAGAAAACAAAGTAGGAATGCATGCGCAACATGGACGTAACTATGCGTTTTTCGATGCACCGGTTGGTTTGATATTTACGATAGACCGGGTGATGGAACAGGGTTCGTGGTTGGACTATGGAATGTTCTTGCAAAATGTGATGTTGGCAGCGCGTGCGCGTGGCTTGGATACATGTCCGCAAGCGGCGTTCACGCAATATCACCGCATTATTCAAGAACAACTGGAAATTCCAGAGCAAGAAATGATCGTGTGCGGCATGTCCTTAGGGTATGCAGATCACAGCAAAATCGAAAATAGTTTGCACACTGAACGTGCGGGTGTCGATGAATTTGTGCGATTTGTTTCATAAAAAAATATGCTTGGGCGTGCAAAGTGTTTTTCTTTGACTATTTTTTCTTCCAAACCAAAGAAATTTAATGAAGAAGTCGCGCTAAGCCTTTAATTCTCTTGCGGTTTATCAAGAATTTGCTACACTCTGTTTCGTTAAGGAATTTTTCGGTCATAAGGAGTCAGCCATGCCAGTACGAGGGTGGAAATCAGGGATGAAATCAGTGTTGATGGGCTTTGCAGTCGCATCTTTGTTTGCGCTCAGCCCCGTTGAGGCCGCGACGCATTCGAAATCATCAGGCGCACATAAAAAAGCAGGCCATACGCAAAAGAAAGTTGCCAGCAAACATGCCGGTACAAAAAAGCATAGTGTCAAAAAGAATCTTGCCGCGAAAGGCGCAAAAACGCATCGCTTGGCACATGTAAAAGCGGATATCGTGGAAGGTCCAAGTGTTGGAGATAACGTAGGTTTAAAACATTCGCGTGACCCGTTAGCATTGGCATCGAATGCTGCATTTGTAGTGGATCAGGATAGCTCAAAAGTGTTGTTTGAAAAAAATGCGGCGGTTTCTTTGCCGATTGCATCAATCACTAAATTAATGACTAGCCTGATCGTGGTTGAAACAAAACAAGACCTCAACGAAGTCATTGAAATTACCAACGATGATTTGGACAAAGAAAAAGGTACTTCGTCACGTCTGCGCGTCGGCGCTAAATTGACGCGTGCTGATTTGTTGCACATCGCTTTGATGAGTTCGGAAAATCGTGCAGCATCTGCCTTAGGTCGTAATTATCCGGGTGGCTTGCCAGCATTTGTCGCAGCGATGAATGCGAAGGCGAAACAATTGGGCATGAACGATACCTACTATGTTGATTCAAGTGGCTTATCAAGTAAAAATGTTGCCAGTGCGCGTGACTTGGTGAAAGTCATTAATGCGGCATATGAATACCCTTTAATTCGCGAGTATTCCACCGATTCGCATTATGTCGTCACTCCGGGTAAGCAGAGTCTTGAATACGGTACAACCAATAAATTGGTCGTTAATTCTGAGTGGAATATCGGTTTGCAAAAGACAGGTTACATTGCTGAGGCGGGGCGTTGCCTAGTCATGCGGGCGATGATAGAGGGTCGTGCGATTGTGATGGTGTTTTTGGATTCAAAAGGGAAGTATTCTCGCCTTGCTGATGCCAGCAGAATTAAAAAATGGCTACAAAGCGTACGCCCGCAAGCTTGATTGTCGTTTGTATTGAAAAAAAAGCCTGACTTGGTCAGGCTTTTTTTATGCCGATTGAGAAAAGAGTTGGTTCCAAAGCGTCGTGCTGGCGCCAATTGCGTTGGCAACTTTGTCGATGCTGATACGTGCTTTCTCTTCGCCCTGCAGGCGTATATTGTGCTGGTATTTGCGTAAGAGACGGTAGCAATCTGCGGTCTGACTTGCTAATTCGGGATCGATCAAGCCTAGCTGTCCGCACATTTTTAAGAGCGCGATATTGCCCCAGTTGCCGCACAATTGTGGATGAGTATGGGCATAGCGCAAGAGCAAATATTGCACCATAAACTCGATATCGATCATGCCGCCGTGGTCGTGTTTGAGGTCGAAAAGTTCACTGCGATTATGATTGGCATCGTGCATTTTTTTGCGCATGTTTACGACTTCTTGCGCTAAGCTTTCTGGATCGCGTTCTAGCTGCAATACCGCTTCACGTATCGTTTCAAATTGCTTTCCTATGTCGCTGTCGCCCGCGCAAAATCGTGCCCGTGTCAGTGCCTGATGCTCCCATAGCCACGCTGATTTTTCTTGATAGCGCTGGAACGCCTGGATGGAAGACACCATCAAGCCGCTAGCCCCATCGGGACGCAATGCGATGTCGATATCGAACAAAATCCCCGCCGATGTGTGGGTGGTCATCCAGGTGATAAATCGCTGTGCCAGTTTGGCGTAATTGGCGGGAGCGTCCTGATCGTCGTCGTCGTACAGAAAAATAACATCTAAGTCCGACGCGTAGCTGAGTTCTTTGCCACCCAATTTTCCGTACGCAATGACAGCAAATTGCGGTGTCTCGCGATGCCGATTGGCGATGGTTTTCCAGACCGCTTGTATGACCGCTTCGACGATGATATCGGCCAGACGTGATAATTCATCGGCCAGATGTTCTACACTCAGTTTACCTTCTAAGTCTTGCGCCAGCAGGCGAAACAGCAAGACGTGATGCGATTCGCGCAGCAGATCGAGTTGCGCTTCTATGTCGCCCTCGGCATGTTGCAAGGCAAGCCGTAATTCTTCGCTGAAGGCTTGCCAGTCAGGCGCTTGATGCAAGACTGCTTCATCAAGCAATTCATCGAGCAAGATGGGGTGTCGGTTTAAAAATTGCGCTGCCCAGTCACTGGCTTGCATCATGCGAATCACACGCTCTAAGGCGTGGGGAAATTCGTTGAGCAAAGAGAGGTAAGCGGTGCGCCGCGTGATCTGTTCTATGAAATTGATGAGCCTGTGCAG
This sequence comes from Burkholderiales bacterium, assembly GCA_016200845.1. Classification (GTDB taxonomy): domain Bacteria; phylum Pseudomonadota; class Gammaproteobacteria; order Burkholderiales; family Burkholderiaceae_D; genus Undibacterium. The sequence goes on from JACQDW010000022.1 coordinate 21,280, forward strand.
CGTGTCAGCTTGGTCTTCTTTTTGTGTTGCAATGATTTTGAGTGCGCTATTGATGACGCTGCTCATTTTCTGCTGACTTGCTTCGGTAAGTGCTTGTACTTTTGTTGACTGCCAGGTGTTGGTGAGCCGTTGTGCGATGGCGTCGATTTCTAGTATGCCTATCTGACTTAAATGCTGTTTGATCGTTTCCAAGCCATCGGGGTCGGACAAAGTTGAGGTACCCAGCGATTCGGTTTCTTGCTCGGTTTTCTCTTTGAAGATAGCGTCGAATTGTTCTGCAACCAATAGCATGTGTGGGATGAGTTGTTGATTTAGTTGCGCGACATCTGCACACTCCATCATTTGCGCGACCTGATTGGCGTCAATGATATTGGCAGGGAAGGTGTGGGTTTGCGCATCATCGAGATATTGCAGGCGATGTTCGACATTACGTAAAAATGCGTAAGCAGCTTGCAATTGTTCGACCACGGTTTTATCGAGTATGCCTTTATCTGCCAGCGTAGTTAAGGTGTTGCGCGTGGAGCGGTCACGTAAGATGGCTTCACGGCCACCACGTATCAATTGAAATACCTGCGCCAGAAATTCAACTTCGCGTATGCCGCCTCGCCCTAGTTTGACGTTGATGCCGCGATTCGGGTGACGGGTTTCCTGACGTATCACTTCGGCGCGGATTTGGTGATGCATATTGCGCAGAGAATCAATCACGCCGTAGTCGAGATAACGGCGATAAACAAAGGGAAAAACTATTTTTTCGAGCTCTGCAATGTGCTTGGCCTTGCCTGTAATCGCCCGTGCTTTGACCCAGGCATAGCGCTCCCATTCGCGACCTTGCACTAAGAAATAATCTTCCAGCATGCCCAGACTGGCTACCAAAGGACCTGAGTTGCCATTGGGGCGCAACGCCATATCGACCCGAAATGAAAAACCATCTTCGGTGATTTCTGAAATCGCGGCGATCAGCTTTTTTCCAAGGCGGCTAAAAAATTCGTGATTGGATAAAGATCGCTGCTCGCCGCTCGCTTGAGTTTCTCCATCTTCGCTATAACAAAAAATCAAATCGATATCTGATGAGACGTTTAACTCAAACCCACCCAGCTTTCCCATACCTAGCACGATCAATTCTTGCGTTTCGCCACTTTCCTCGCCGATAGGGAAGCCGTGGTTGTTGACCATCTCTTGCATTAATTCTTTGAGGTGAGTCTGCACCACAAAGTCGGCAAATTCGCTGATAGTGCGCATCACTTCATCTAAGCCTCCGCTGTGCGTCAAATCACGCTGAATCAGGCTGGCGACCAGCAAATTGCGTGTGCGGCGCATGGCGGCGTTTAAGGAGGCGCCCGAAATCATTTCATTTTGTAAAATATCTGCAAAAATCCTCGGTGTCGGGGATAATTGCGCTATATTCTCAAGCTCAGAAAAGCGGCTGTCTTTGGCAGCGAGCCAGCGACAGACAAAACGCGATAAAGAGTGATTGCAAGCAGTGGTGTTGGCGCTGGGCAGAGAGGTCATAGGGTGATGATACAAGCTGGTTAGCAGGGGCTTTCGGTGAAAATAAGAAGCCGCGAATGGCAGCTATTGTAAAGCGAGAATGGCGAAAGAGTGATCAGTTTCTATCGACGAGAGTGACAGTGCCATTGTCAACGATGATGAGTGAAGGGTTTATTTTTGAAGTCTATTTTTTTTGTATCCTTGATGGCATATTTCAGCCTCGCCTGTTTTCGCATAGAGCGCTCCGACGGTGAACGTGGATAAATTTACTTCTCCTGAACAGAAAAGCGGATCGCCATCGCGGGTCAACTTGGGGGCGATCAGCAAGTTCTTCATAAAAATGCGGGGCGCCTGTATCATAGCGGCATTTCATGCTGGCTATGGTTTTCGCAAAAGTATGCGCCTGTGCTTCAAGCTGCTCTTGGTTTTGTATTTTTTAAGCGCTTTTGTCTTTTTGCTGATGCGCTATGTGTTGCTGCCGCAAGTGACGCAATACAAGCCAGAGATTGAGCAATATGTGAGTCAACAAATTGGCCGCCCGGTCAAGATCGCTCAATTGCAAGCCTCGTGGCAGGGGCTGAACCCCTTAATTTCTCTGCGTAATTTACAGATACAAGATCAAAGCGGTCATGCAGCTTTTGTGTTGCCTGAGCTGAATGCGCGCATTTCCTGGTGGTCGTTTTTGGTATTCGATCTTAGTTTTGCGCACATCGAGTTAGCGAACGCGCGCTTGAATATTAAGCGAGACCGCGAAGGCAAGTTGGAGGTCGCAGGGATTCCGCTGGGAAGCAATCAACATGGTGGTGAAGCCGATCAGCTCTTGTCCTGGGTTTTGTCGCAACATGAGATTAGTATTCGCGATGCTTCTTTGGTCTGGGATGATCAATATTTGGGCAACCCTTTGCTGGAGTTGAATTCTCTCCAGTTTTCTTTACGTAATCACTGGCATCACCATCAGTTTGCGTTGCAGGCGACACCTCCTATTGCATTGAGTGCTCCCATCGATGTACGTGGTAGTTTTCAACAATCGGCTTTCGCTCCCAAGAAAATACAACTTAATTCCTGGTCAGGTGATTTGTATGCTGACTTACGTCAGGCGGATTTACTGGTCGTGCATCGCTATCTGGCGCTTCCCGTGAAATTGGAAAAAGGCTGGGGAAATTTGCGATCCTGGTTGAAATTGGATCACGGGCGGGTGGTCGATTTTACGGCTGACGTCCGTTTGGTTGACGTTGTGGGAAAGTTTAGAAAAGATTTGCCAGAATTAGATATGGCGCAAATTTCTGGCCGTGTCATTGCCAGTGAATTTTCTCCAAAATTAAAATCTTTACTTTCAAGAGCGCCAGTAGAAACTGGACATCGTTTGGCTCTATTGGATTTTTCTATGCAAACGCGGGACGGCTTGGTATTGCCTGAGACTAGTTTTACCGAGAGTTTTTTACCCGCACAAAACGGGCAATCGGAAAAAGTTGAGCTGTATGCCCGAAGTGTGGATTTGCATTCACTTGCTAATTTCGCCGAGCACTTGCCGCTCCCTGCTGATCAGCGCCGCTTATTAATCGATGTCGCACCCAAGGGCGTGTTGAAGGATTTTTCTGCGCATTGGCAAGGTAGTTTTCCTGACGTGTCAAGCTACCAGATCAAGGGGCAGTTTTTTAATTTGGAGATGCAGCCTCAAAAGGCGCAACTAGCACGTCCCAAGACGGCGAAACTTGCAGCAAAAGCTGCGGTGCCTGCGATTCCCGGTTTTGATAATCTGAGCGGAACGATAGACGCCAATGATAAAGGGGGGCACCTCACTTTAGATTCAAGTGATTTGCAATTGCAAACACCGAGTTATTTTGTCGATCCTTTGATGCCGTTTAAACGTTTGCAAATGCGGGCAAAGTGGACGCTGCAAGAAGACAATCAACTGCTGTTTGAAATCGACGATATGCAATTTCAGCAGGACGAGAGCAAGGGAAGCGTGCAGGGGACTCATAGGATTTCTTTGCAAGGCGGCGACCTTGGTACGGTTGATTTAACTGCCCAAGTCAATCGGTTTGATTTGAAAAATATCAATCGATATATTCCAGCGCACACGCCAGATAATTTGCGACACTGGTTGAGTCACGCCCTGCTCGACGGCGAGGCGCAAAATGTGAGTCTGCGTTTAAAGGGCGCGCTCAGTGATTTTCCTTTTTATGTATCAGGCCAACGCAAAGAAAATCAGCAGGCAGAATTTATTGTTAAAGGCGATATTCAAAACGGGCAATTAAATTTCCTGCCAGGTGTGCTGGCAAAAGATGGGACGAATCCTTTTTGGCCCGTTATCGATCACATTAAAGGGCGTTTTGTTTTTGATCGTGCCCGCATGGAGATTCTCGGCGATACCGCCATGAGTCTTGGCGTCAATCTGAGCAAAGTAAAAGCGGTCATTCCTGATTTGGGCGATCATCAAGCGGTGTTGCAGATTGATGGTCTTGCGACAGGGGCGCTGCAAGGGATGCTCAATTATGTTGCGGCAAGTCCGGTCGAAGACTGGCTAGGTGGTTTTTTGCATGAGACGACTGCCAGTGGAAATGCAAATCTCAATTTGAAATTAATCCTGCCTTTAAAAGCTTTACCTGACTCCAAAGTGGTCGGGCAATTACAGTTAAATAGTGTTGAGTCGCGTTTATTGACGGATCTGCCCGTGATCAGTGCACTGACCGGGCGTATCGATTTTAATGAACGCGGCGTGAGTTTGAATAACCTCAAAGGGAATGTATTGGGCGGTGTGGCGCAAGCGAGTGGCGGGACGCAACGCGACGGTGCGATTCGGATCAAGCTCGATGGCATTGCCAGTGCAGACGGGGTGCGTCAACATTTTAAACAAGCAGATCTCACAAAGCCACTATCACTCTTGAGCGGCGAATCCGCTTATCAGGCGCAGATCAATGTCAAAAATCGTTTGACCGAAGTGATCGTTGATACCAATCTTCAAGGTTTCGCCTCGACCTTACCTATCCCATTGAATAAGTCAGCAAGCGAAATCTGGCCAGCCCGATTTGAAATGATACCGGAGGCCACTACCGATTCGTCTGAATGGCGGGATCAGATTAAATTGCATGTCGGCGATAAAATCAACGCGGTCTATCTGCGCAAGAAAGGGAAAGAGTCGAATGCACCCTGGACCGTGGCGCGCGGGGTTGTCGCTGTGAATACTGAGGCTGTCCTACCAGAGCAGGGATTGAGTCTGCATTTTGCGACGAAACAATTTAATCTTGATGAATGGAGAAAAGTCCTTGGCACGGAAGCTCGGACTGAGGAAGTTTCCGCCAGCAAAGCAGCGTCGCCTGATCATCAAATGCTGTCCGGCTTTGCGCAATATTGCGAGCCAACGGTTTTTTCCTTGGTGACAGACGAGTTGATTGTCTTTGGAAAGAAATTGGAGAAGCTCGTGATCGGCGCATCACGTCAAGCTGGATTGTGGCAGAGCAACGTCGATTCCCATCAGATTTCTGGTTTCTTGACGTGGAATGGCGTTGATGAAAAAAAGAACGCGGGACAACTGCGGGCGCGATTAAGTCGCCTCGTCATTCCTAAATCGGCAGCATCTGATGTGGGGGATTTGTTAGAGGCAAAAAATACCACGCAGCATATTCCAAATCTGGATGTGCAAGCGGAGCATTTTGAATTGTTCGATAAAAAAATGGGACAGCTAAATTTGCTGGCAAATAACAGCAGCATAGAGCAAGGTCGCGAGTGGCAAATTGAAAAATTGCAGTTAAAAAGCGAAGACGCGCAATTGAATGCACATGGAAAATGGACAGTCGGCCCCAAGGATAGTCATACTCAGCTCAATTATGTGTGGGATATTAATAACGTCGGAAAATTATTAGATAAATTAGGTTTTCCAGATTGGGCTCGCGCAGGAAAAGGGCAATTAGAAGGGCAAATGAATTGGAATGGTTTGCCGTTTGATTTAGATATTCCCAGCCTCAGTGGTGATTTGCAGTTAAAGCTGTCCAACGGTCAGATCTTGAAAGTGAACGCGCCGCAGTTAAAGCTATTGAGCGTAGTGAGCATGCAAGCCCTGCGACGGAGATTGACTCTGGATTTTCGCGATATGCTTGCTGAAGGTATCGCATTCGATACGATCTTCGGTACTGCAAAAATTAAGCAAGGTGTGCTGCGTACAGATAATTTCAAAATGAGTAGCGTCAATATGGTCGCTCTGATGGAAGGGCAAGTCGATTTGCACAAAGAGACGCAAGACGTGCATCTCGCTGTGATTCCGGAGGCTAATGCGGGTGGCGCTTCTGTCTTGCTGGGCTTGGCGGTGAACCCCGTGATAGGCTTAAGTACATTTTTGGCGCAATTATTCTTGCGTGACCCTATCAATAAAGCTGTCACCACAGAATATAAAGTGACAGGTTCTTGGGATAATCCTGTGACCACTGAAATTGAAAATAAAGAGCGTCAACGCTTACTGGAAAAGCGCAAAGCTGAGCAAGCGAAGGCGGAATCTTCACCTCAGAAGGACAATGCTCAATAAGGAATAGACATGAAGATCGCAGCAATTCAAATGGTCTCTGGTGTAGACCTCGATCGCAATATGGAAGCCGCCTATCAGCTACTTTGCCAAGCCAAACAGCGGGGCGCCACGCTGGCGGCTCTGCCTGAATATTGGCCTATCATGGGACGGCGCGATGGCGACAAAGTCGTCTGCGCCGAAGAGCCTGGTAGCGGAAGATTGCAAACCTTTTTATCGCAGACCGCACGCGAACTGGCGATGACGATAGTGGGCGGCACAATTCCACTGAAATCACAAGTTGCCGATAAAATTTACAATACTTGTCTGGTATTTGATGCGCAAGGCCAGGCGCTGGGTCGCTATGACAAAATTCATTTATTTGGATTTCATCAAGGGCAAGAAAGCTATCAGGAATCAACTACCATCACACCCGGAGATCAGGTCGTTTGCGTGGATACGGAGGTCGGAAAAATCGGTCTGGGCATATGTTATGACTTACGCTTTCCAGAGTTGTTCCGTCAGATGGGTAATCAATGCTATGTGTTGGCCGCAGCGCAAGGTGGGACGCATGAAAACGGTCGCCGTACGTGGGGGCACAGTATGTTGATAGACCCTTGGGGTAAGGTGTTAGAATGTCTGGATGAGGGTGCGGGGGTGATCTGCGCCGAACTTGATGTCGCCGCGATGGCGATAATACGCGACAATCTTCCTGCACTCTCGCACAGAAAATTTATTTAAATCATTGCACCGATAAAACCAATTCCATGACCACTCTTTACGACACTCAGTTCAAACACTTGGCAACCGCAAGGGATATTCTGTTGACGCCTTTTGGTTTGGATGAAACCAAGTTAAATGCTGCGTTGAAGACCATGTTTACGCATAAGATTGATTATGCCGATCTTTATTTTCAATTCACAAAAAATGAAGCCTGGAGTTTGGAAGAGGGAATCGTCAAAACCGGTAGTTTTTCTATTGATCAGGGCGTTGGTGTGCGCGCTGTGTCGGGTGATAAAACGGCATTTTCTTATTCAGATGAGATTTCTGAACAAGCGCTATTAGAAGCGGCTGCTGCAACCCGCACAATTGCGCGCGCGGGTGCTGGAAAAATCAAAGTCGCATCAGGCATGCAGGGAATACAAGGGCATCAATTGTATTTGCAAGACGATCCGCTTGCGTCTTTAGATGCAAATCAAAAAGTCGCTTTGTTAGAGCGTATAGAAAAAATCGCGCGGGCAAAAGATCCGCGCATCGTGCAAGTGATGGCGAGCCTGGCCGGTGAATATGATGTGATTTTGGTGGCGCGCAGTGATGGCGTGATTGCTGCCGATGTACGTCCCTTGGTGCGTGTCTCGTTGACTGTGATTGCAGAGCAAAATGGACGCCGTGAAACCGGTTCCAGTGGTGGCGGTGGTCGTTATGATTTCTCTTATTTTAGCGATGCATTGTTAGAACTGTATGCCGATGAAGCGGTCAAGTCAGCCTTGGTGAATTTGGATGCGCGCCCAGCCCCCGCTGGCCCGATGACAGTCGTCTTGGGTTCGGGCTGGCCGGGCGTGTTGTTGCACGAAGCAATTGGTCACGGTTTAGAAGGTGACTTTAATCGTCGCGGTTCCAGCACGTTTTCTGGTCGTATTGGAGAGCGGGTTGCTGCTAAAGGTGTGACTGTGGTCGATGATGGCACATTGCTCAATCGTCGCGGTTCGCTCAATATCGATGACGAGGGTAATCCTACTCAATGCACGACGCTGATCGAAGACGGTATTTTGAAAGGCTATATACAAGACACGATGAATGCGCGATTGATGAAAATGCCCGTGACCGGCAATGCACGTCGTGAATCATTCGCCCACTTGCCTATGCCGCGCATGACAAACACCTATATGCTGGCGGGCGATAAAGATCCGGAAGAAATTCTGGCGTCGGTCAAAGATGGTTTGTATGCGGTGAATTTTGGTGGTGGTCAGGTCGATATTACCAATGGCAAGTTTGTGTTCTCCGCGAGTGAGGCCTACAAAATAGAAAACGGAAAAGTGACCTATCCGGTCAAAGGCGCAACCCTGATAGGCAATGGCCCTGAGGTATTGAATCGCGTCACGATGATAGGAAAAGACTTGCGTCTCGATTCTGGCGTCGGTGTCTGCGGCAAAGAAGGGCAGAGCGTGCCAGTCGGCGTTGGTCAGCCTACTTTGCGGATTGATGGTTTAGTGGTGGGTGGGACAGCCTAAACAAAAGATCCTGCGGCTAAATTTGCAATTTCCCGTGCAATTGTTCTCAAAGCGAAGCGTTTTTCCGAACTTGTTTTGAATCAAGGGCTCTCTATTGAGAGCCCTTTTGCTTGCGACTACAGTATCGTTTTTCGTCTGGAGAGGTGCCGTATGTCTAAGCTTGCAATCAATCAAGGAACGCCGCAATTTATTCCCTTAACGACTTATCGATCCTATCCTGCGGAAGAGATGGAGCAGCGTGCGCGTGAATTTTATGCCGACATTGCGCGTCGTAAAACCATACGTGAATTTGCCAGCACTGCCGTGTCTCGCAAAGTTATAGAACAGTGTCTGCTCGCTGCGGGGACAGCACCTTCTGGCGCGAATCATCAGCCCTGGCATTTTGCTGTGGTCAGTGATCCTGCGATTAAAAAGCGGATACGCGTAGAAGCAGAAATCGAAGAGCGCGAATTTTATGAGCGTCGCGCTCCGCAAGAATGGAAGGACGCACTGGCACCACTGGGCACCGATTCAAACAAACCATTTCTGGAAGAAGCACCGTATCTGATCGCCATTTTTGGACAGAAAAGCACTTTGATGGAGGATGGCACTGCGGTCAAAAATTATTATGTGCCCGAATCGGTATCGATCGCGACAGGTTTTCTGATCGCCGCGTTGCATCACGCAGGTCTGGCAACTTTGACTCACACGCCAAGCCCTATGGGTTTTTTAAATGAATTATTGGGGCGCCCCGACAATGAGAAACCGTATATTTTGCTAGTGGTGGGACATCCTGCTGGGCATTGTATGGTGCCAAATATTCGTAAAAAGTCCTTAGAAGAGATTGCCAGTTTTCTTTGATTTGAAATTGGCGGAGATTTGTGATTCATCAGGGGATTGCGAGAAATTTTGTGATATTCATAGAAAATTCAAGAAAATACTTGCCAATGCCGCGTTGATGTTGTTATAGTCGTTCCATTCAATTTGTTTGCAGACTTGGCAGAAACATGAACTTCGCACGATTTTACTTTCACTTTTACTTTAGCTATTCCAAACCCTCGGCGGTGGAAAAGCGGTAAGTTCACGACTAAGTAAAATTCAGCGAAACTTGACAAAACCGATTCCAAAAAACCGCCTTAGGGGCGGTTTTTTTTTGCACAAATAATTTCAGATTTAAACCTCACAAACCACGGAAAAAACTATGCAACGCACTGATGATTTACGTATTCGAGAAATGAAAGAGCTTTTGCCACCTTCGCATCTCATTCGCGAATTTGCTTGTTCGGACAAAGCTTCTGAAGTGACCGCTAGCGCACGCACCGCGCTCCATCAAATTTTGCAAGGTCAGGATGACCGCGTGATGGTGGTGATCGGCCCATGCTCCATCCATGACACCAAAGCGGCACTCGAATATGCGCGCAAATTGGCTGCGGCTAAACAACGTTTTGCCGGTGAGCTGGAAATCGTCATGCGCGTGTATTTTGAAAAACCACGCACCACCGTAGGATGGAAGGGTTTGATTAATGATCCCTACATGGACAATAGCTTCCGCATCAATGATGGTCTGCGTATTGCTCGTGAATTGCTATTGAATATTAATGAATTGGGGCTGCCAGCGGGTACGGAATATCTCGATATGATTAGCCCGCAATACATCGCGGATTTGATTAGCTGGGGTGCGATTGGTGCTCGCACCACAGAGTCACAAGTCCACCGCGAATTGGCGTCTGGTTTATCTTGCCCAGTTGGTTTTAAAAACGGCACTGATGGAAATGTGAAAATTGCGGTCGATGCGATCAAAGCGTCTTCACAACCGCATCACTTTTTATCGGTGACCAAAGGCGGACATTCAGCGATTGTTTCCACTAACGGTAATGAAGATTGTCACCTGATTTTACGCGGCGGTAAAACGCCCAATTATGATGCGGCTAGTGTTGATGCGGCAGCCAGCAGTATCCTTGCAAATGGGTTGGCAGCGCGTATCATGATCGACGCCTCCCACGCGAATAGTTCAAAAAATCCTATGAATCAGATTCCGGTTTGCGCCGATATCGCGCAGCAAATTGCGGCGGGTGACAAACGGATTATTGGCGTCATGATCGAATCAAATCTGGTGGCGGGGCGTCAGGATTTGGTGGCGGGAAAAGAGCTGGTCTATGGACAATCTGTCACGGATGGCTGCATTGATTGGGATGACAGTGAAGCCGTCTTGGAAAGCTTGGCAAAAGCGGTGCAACAGAGACGTGCTTTGTCGGCATAAAAAATAGAGGGACTTCCCTCTATTTTTTTGTCAGTACCATGCGGTCACCGTCTTTGCTCATGCTGAGGCGCTTTAAGAAAGAATTGCCTAAGAGAGTGACTGGTAAAGGACCTTCGTGCACGGAAGCTTGTACTTGAAATACCTCGATGTCGCCGACCTTCACTGAGTCGAGTTGTATGAGATAAGTCGGCACGATGCCATTGGCGGTGTTGCTATAGCTGAGTCGGCCCTTTTTGTAATCCAAGCCCATGCGTTGTGCTTCATTGGCTGGGATGGCGACAAAGCTGGCACCGGTGTCTATCATGGCGCGGGTTTGACTGCCGCCGTTGATTTGTAGCTGCGTGAAGAAATGTCCCATTTCACTGGCGTTAAGCGTGACGCTGGGATTTTTGCTATTGGCGCTGGGGGCTAGCGCGGCTTGGCCAAGATAGAGCACCTGCTTTTTTCCACTCACTTCTATTGTCGCGCTACTGTGATCTAATGCGGTGAGTTTGGTATCGGGTGTCATCGCACTGCCGATGGCAAATGCTTTGGGCGCTTTGCCATCGATGATGAACAAGGCTTTTTCGCTACTGAGTGAAACCAATTTGATGTCAGCGGCATGTGCAACACCGGAGAAACTGAGCGTCAGGCAAGCTGACAATTGAATTGCAAGGAGAATTTTCTCCACGATATTCAATATGTCTCGCTTGCTTTGGCTCATTATGATCAATCGCGGAAGTTATTAAACTCCAGAGGTAAGTCTTTGATTTCTTTGCGCAGCAAGGCCATTGCCGACTGCAAGTCATCGCGCTTGGCTCCCGTCACGCGCACTGAATCGCCTTGTATGCTGGCTTGCACTTTCATTTTGCTATCTTTGATCGCCTTGACGATTTTTTTTGCGTCTTCGGTCTGGATACCGTTCTTCACTTTTAAGACTTGTTTGACTTTGTCGCCGCCGATTTTTTCAACGTCGCCCTTGTCCAGAAAGCGAACGTCGACACTGCGTTTTCCTAAAGTCTGGGTGACTTCGACCATGATTTGGTCGAGGTGAAATTCAGAGTCGCCAAATAAAATAATCTCGCGCTCTTTGTCTTTTAATTCTACTTTGGCACTGGTTCCTTTTAAGTCGAAGCGATTGGTGACAACTTTGTTCACCTGGTTAATCGCGTTCTTGACTTCTTCCATATTGGCTTCAGAAACGGTATCGAATGAGGGCATGGGATTTCCTGTTGGTTTGCTTGTTTGTTGTGAGAGATGAATTCGCGCTATTTTAACAAAAACTTGCGCTCACTTTATAGGCAAAATGCCTAAAGTTGATCGCTTCGCGACTATAATTCTGTCCTTATGAATACAGAAACCCTTATTCAGCGCGAAGTTCCGCTACAAAACTTGAATAGTTTTGGCATCGCCGCCTGTGCCGAACGTTTTGTGCACGTGCAATCACTGGAACAATTGCGGTCCATTCGACAGCTTGTCCTCGGTAGTGATGATTTGTTGAACTTACAGCGCTTTGTCCTTGGTGGCGGAAGCAATGTGATTTTGCCCGATCGCTTGCCACAATTGGTGTTGCAGATGGCGATACTGGGGCGTGAATTGATACAAGAAACGAATGACCATTATATTGTCCGTGCCGGTGCGGGCGAAAATTGGCATGCCTTTGTCGAATGGACTTTGCAGCAAGGCTATCCCGGATTGGAAAACCTTTCTTTAATTCCCGGCACTGTGGGCGCAGCACCGATACAAAATATCGGTGCTTATGGCGCGGAGATGCAAGATCATTTTTTGAGTCTGACGGCGTTTCATTTTGAGAGTGGAGAAATAAAAACGTTTTCTAAAAAAGAGTGTGCCTTCGCTTATCGCGATAGTGTGTTTAAGAGTGTGTCGCCAAATCCGTATTTGATTTTAGACGTCAGTTTTGCTTTGCCTAAGCTATGGTATCCCAGCATTAATTACGGTGATGTCGCTCTTCGTTTGAAAGACATGGGCGTCACAAAAGCGCAGCCTATCGATGTTAGCAGGGCGATCGTGGCAATACGTCAGAGTAAATTGCCTGATCCAACAATCATCGGAAATGCCGGAAGTTTTTTTAAAAACCCGATTGTAAGTTGCGCCGTCAAAAATCGTATTCTCGAATCTTTTCCTACTTGCGTCAGTTATCCGCAAACCGATGGCCGATATAAATTGGCAGCGGGATGGCTGATTGAACAGTGTGGCTGGAAAGGGCGCGACTGCGGTGCCGTCGGCGTCTATGAAAAGCAAGCGCTGGTGTTGGTGAATCGTGGCGGCGCGACAGGTGAGGCCGTGCGTGCCGTCGCCAATCGTATACAGTCAGATGTGTTTGATCGGTTTGCTGTGCAGCTGGAAATCGAACCTGTCTTTATTTAAGTTTTATTTTTTATTTCATTTCAATGTCAACAGCCTCTCAGTCGGAACAAAAAGCTCTGTTTGCTCAAACCCCAATTCTTTACGGACCAGAGCAAGACAGCTTGCTACGTCAAGAATGTTTGGCGGACATATTAGAATCCACCGCGACAAAATTTCCTGATCGACTTGCTTTGGCTAGTGATCATGTGAGCTTAAGTTATGCAGAATTAGGTGCCCGTGCCGACCTGTTTGCCCATTATTTGATACAAGCCGGTGTGAAGGCGGGTGACATCGTCGGGCTTTGGATGCCACGTGGTATTGATGCGTTGGTGGCGCAAGCGGGGATTGCGAAGTCAGGCGCTGCATGGTTGCCGTTTGATGCCGATGTGCCGGTCGAGCGCATTGCGGTGTGTCTGGATGATGCGCGGGCGGTAGGCATCGTGACGTCAGCAGAATTTGCGACACAGCTGACAGATTTGCCCCAAACGCTGTTTGTTTCCGAGCAGATGAGTGCACCAGTCACAGGTGCGTTGTCACGACGCCAGCCTGTGCAGGGGAGCGACCCTGCCTACGTTATCTATACTTCCGGATCGACAGGAAAACCCAAGGGAATTCTCATCACGCAGGCAAGTATTTGTCACTTTTTGCGAAGTGAAAATAGCGTGTTGGGAATACGCGAAACAGATCGTGTTTATCAGGGTTTTTCTCTGGCATTTGACATGTCCTTTGAGGAAATCTGGATTAGTTATCTGGTCGGTGCTAGCTTGTGGATCGCTCCCAAAGAAGTCGCCTTAGATCCGGATGCATTGCCTCGTGCCCTGATTGCGCAGAACGTGACTGTGTTACACGCCGTGCCAACTCTGCTTGCCTTGTTTAGTGTCGATGTGCCCTCGCTTCGTTTGATTAATCTGGGTGGCGAAATGTGTCCCGCATCCTTGGTGGATCGTTGGGTGAGGGACGATCGTCAGATGTTTAACACCTATGGCCCGACAGAAGCCACGGTATCGGCAAGTCTGGCTCGTTTGCATGCGAACGAGGAAGTCACGATAGGTGAGCCTTTGCCCAATTATGGTTTGTTGGTGATTGATCCTGATGTCAGTGCTGGTTTGCGTTTGTTGGCGCGCGGTGAGCTTGGTGAACTATGTATTTTTGGCCCCGGAGTTTCGGCTGGATATTTAGGGCGGCCTGATTTGACCGCAGAAAAATTTTTAGATAATCCCTGGGCAAGCATAGAAGATGAGCGTCGTTTATATAGAACAGGTGATTTGGCTCGTATCTCTGAGGAAGGCATGGTGCAATGTTTAGGACGTGCTGACGATCAGATCAAAATTCGGGGCTTTCGCGTTGAGCTCGGCGAGATAGAAGCTGTGTTAGCACAGCAAGCTGGCGTGGGGACGGTGGCGGTGCTGCTACGCTCTGAACAAGGGATTGATCAGTTGGTCGCCTTTGTCGTGAAAGAGTCGGGGCCTGATGGCGAGGCGCTGACTGCGCAGCACTGCAGGCAAAGCTTGGCGCATAGCTTGCCCGCCTATATGGTGCCATCACGGTATGAGTTTTTAGATGAAATGCCGCGTTTGAGTTCCGGCAAGATCGATAGAAAAACACTCAAGAGTAGGGAACTGGCGGAGCAAGTTGCCAGCGCTGAAAATGATAGCGCGCAGACAGAAGCAGAGCAGGTCTTGTTCGCATCTTTGACCGCACTGTTCCCGGGACAGGCAATACGCAGAGACGCTGATTTTTTTAGTGATCTTGGTGGCCACTCTTTGATGGCGGCACGGTTGGTGTCGTCCTTGCGACAAGATGCTCGATTTGCGTATTTTAAAATTGGCGATATTTATCAGCATCGCCTTTTAGGCAAAATTGCAGAAGCCATGCAGGCGGGGATGGTACGGCCAACCTCCGCTTTGGAGGAAGAGCCATGGTCGCCGCCGTCGGCATGGAAACGCTGGACATGCGCATTGGCGCAGGCGACCATGATTCCTTGTCTGGTTGCTTTTCGTATGCTGCAGTGGCTGACACCATTTTTTGCCTATCACTTCTTTACCGGTGATTCTGACGATTCGATTCCACGCGCAGTTGCCTTGTCTCTGCTGTGCTTTTTGCTGGTCACCGTGGCTGAGTTTTTGCTGGCGATCGCGGCCAAGTGGCTGATTCTGGGACGAGTGCGTGCGGGGGCATATCCATTATGGGGTGCTTATTATTTCCGCTGGTGGCTGGTTGACCGGATTGTTGAGGCCGCGCCAGTGTATATGCTGAGTGGTTCACCGATGTACGCTTGGTGGTTGAGGGCCTTGGGTGCGCGTATTGGCAAGGACGTCATTATTGGTTCTATGACTTTGCGCGTTCCCGATTTGCTGTCCATAGAACGCGGTGCCAGCGTGGGAAATGCCTGTAATTTTGAGAATGCGCGCGTGGAACGTGGCGTGCTTCATTTGGGATCAATTGATCTCGGTGAGCATACTTGTGTTGGTTCTTATGCCCTGTTGGAAGGTGGCACGCGCTTGCATGCTTATGCTCATTTGGCGGGACAGTCGGTATTGGTGGATGGGCAGGAAATTCCTGCTTATCGCTGCTGGAGTGGCTCACCAGCGCTTGATACAGGCGCATTTGACCCTGCATCCTTACCGCCACGCCCGCAATCGGGGCGACTCCGGCAAATCGCTGAATCTCTGTTTTATGTGTTGGGTAGCCTGACGATTACGGCGTTGTTCTTCTTGCCTGTTTTTCCAACTTTTATTTTGATCGACTGGTTAGATACGTTGGAGCTGTTACCGAATACGCAAAATGCAGAAGTCTCCCGGCAGCTCAGCGAATATTTTATTTTTGCCTTTCCCGCCACTGCAGTGTTAATCGTGTGTACGGCTTTATTGTCGGCGGGCATACGATGGGGCTTATTACCCAAATTAGTTCCCGGACGCTATGCCGTGCACAGCAATGTGTATTGCGGAAAATGGCTGGTGAATCAGATTCAAGAGTGTAGTCTGCAAGTGTTACACGGCGTGTATGCCACCATTTACTCGCCTTTCTGGTATCGCTTGTTAGGCGCAAAAATCGGTAAGGAAACCGAGGTCTCAACCGCATTGGGTGTGGTGCCAGATATGCTTACATTAGGCGATGAATGCTTTATCGCTGACGCCGTGATGTTGGGCGATGAAGAGATTGATCAAGGGTGGATGAGTGTGCAGGCAACGGTCGTTGAACGTCGTAGCTTTATCGGCAATGGCGCTTATATCCCGGACGGCACGCATATTCCAGAAAACGTCTTGATTGGTGTGCATACCAGCGCCCCAGAGAATTCAAAAATGCAGAGCGGGCAAACCTGGATAGGCTCACCTGCTATGCATTTGCCTGCACGTGAAGAGCTGCAAGGTTTTCCTGAGCATTTGACGTTTAAGCCCAAGTTCTGGCGTCGTTGTGCACGTGGTTTGATCGAAGCATTCAGAATTATCGCGCCGCATGCGTTAGTGATTGCAATCGGCTATACCATCGTCTTAGATTTAATGCCCTTGGCGGCAGAAGAGCGCTGGCTGGAAGTGGTGTATTACTTGGGAATTTCTGGCCTGTTGTACGGTGCTGGTTGCTTTGTTTTTGTGTTGGCGGCAAAGTGGCTCTTTATTTTCAAGTACAAGAAGAGTAGCCATCCTATGTGGACGCGATTTGTCTGGTTCTCGGAAGCCGTGACCAACTTGTATGAGGGCATCGCAGTGCCTAATTTCATGCGCTATTTAAAGGGAACGCCGTGGTTGCCATTGGCCTTTAATTTGTTAGGCGCAAGAATCGCAAAAGGTGTTTATCTCGATACCACCGATATCACCGAATTTGATTGTGTGACGATAGGCGCTTATAGCGAGATCAATGCAGCAGCTTGCCCGCAAACTCATTTATTTGAAGATCGCGTGATGAAGATAGATCATGTCGTCATCGGTGAAAAAGTGGTGATGGGTGCCCGTAGTTTTGTCTTGTATGGTGCAGAAATCGGAGATGGTGCTCAACTGGGCGCGTTAACGCTGGTGATGAAAGCTGAATTTATTCCATCCGATTCGCACTGGCGCGGCTGTCCCGCTGCGATTGCCTGAAGATGAATGCGCCAACGCAGATATGGCACTTACCTGCTGAGACTGCGTCGGCGATCCACTCATTGCGGGTGAGAGGAAGTGTGGCGGTGGCGCTTCGTTTTGCTCCTGGGATAAAACGGGAACAGGCGCGCGCGCGGCTACGGCAAACGATCAGGGAATTTCTGGTAGCGACTTACGAATTGTCAGAATCTCAGATGAGTATTGACGATCGTCGAGGCAGTGCGCCGCAGATTTGTTTGCGCAGCCATGGTCACTTGACACGTTTCGCTGCGTCGTTTGCTTACGAAGGTGAATATGCTGTGTTTGCATTGGCGGAAGGCGGTTCAATAGGCATTGATCTCGTCAATGGCAATACAAGCTTTGATTGGCGCGAGACAGCGCGACTCTATTTGGGGGGAGCGGAAAGTCAGCGGATAGAACAATGCTCGCCAGACCAGCAGATAAGAGAATTTTTTCGCGCGTGGTCAGGATTGGAGGCGAGACTGAAATGTCTTGGTCTGCCGCTGCAAGAATGGACAATCGACTTGGCGCAGCAATTAGAACAATGTCAGATCGCACATGTAGTTCTTGAGCAGAGCTACATGTGCGCGATTGCTACTCTTTTTTACGCAAAGTGACAGACATACTGCAAGATGCCATCGGTCGCGATGTCAAAACTGGTTGCCGCTAAGACTTGAAATTCCTGACCGGCCGAGATCGTCGTCCATTCAGTTTCATCGCCGATCTTGACGCGGCATTCGCCACTGGTGATTTCCATTAATTCCATGACCTTGGTGGTAAAGGTCAGGCACGATGGAAAAATAATACCCAAAGTTTTTTTGCTGCCATCGGCAAATAAAACCGTATGCGAAACACACTTGCCCTCGAAGAATACGTTGGCGTTTTTGACTACGCTGACTTGATCAAATTGTGAGCTCATTTTTTCTCCCTGGATTAACCACGTTTTAATTTTGCGTTTGCAGCGATACGCATACGCAAGGCATTGAGTTTAATAAATCCACCTGCATCGGCTTGATTATACGCGCCACCATCTTCGTCGAATGTCGCGATATTCATATCGAACAAAGAATCTGTTTTGGAGTCGCGTGCAACTGTAATGACATTGCCTTTATACAGTTTCAGACGCACCCAACCATTCACCGTTTGTTGAGTGTGATCGATTAAAGTCTGCAATGCGAGACGTTCCGGTGCCCACCAGTAACCGTTGTAAATGAGGCTGGCGTAACGTGGCATTAAATCGTCTTTCAAATGCGCGACTTCGCGATCTAAAGTGATCGATTCTATGGCGCGGTGTGCACGCAACATGATGGTGCCACCCGGTGTTTCATAGCAACCGCGTGACTTCATGCCAACATAGCGATTTTCGACCAGATCGAGACGACCTATGCCATGTTTGCCACCGAGACGGTTCAATTCAGTGAGCACAGTTGCGGGTGACATGCGCACCCCATTCAATGCCACGATGTCGCCTTTTTCAAATTCGACGTCCAGATATTCTGGTGTATCTGGTGCGGCTTCCGGACTGACGGTCCAACGCCACATCGATTCTTCCGCTTCGGCACTGGGGTTTTCCAGATGACGGCCTTCAAAGCTGATGTGTAAGAGATTGGCATCCATAGAGTAGGGCGCGCCACCATTTTTGTGCTTTTGATCGATCGCAATACCAGCCTCTTCGGCATATTTCATCAATTTTTCACGCGAGAGCAAATCCCATTCACGCCACGGTGCAATCACCTTCACGTTTGGCATTAAAGCGTAAGCACCGAGTTCAAAACGCACCTGATCATTGCCTTTGCCAGTCGCGCCATGCGAGATTGCATCGGCACCAGTTTGACGCGCGATGTCGATCAGGCGCTTTGCGATCAGTGGACGGGCAATCGAGGTGCCGAGCAAATATTCACCTTCGTAAATGGTGTTGGCGCGGAACATGGGGAACACGAAATCACGCACGAATTCTTCGCGCAAATCGTCGATGTAAATATTCTCAGGCTTGATGCCAAATTTAATCGCCTTGGCACGCGCTGGTTCTAGCTCTTCACCTTGACCGAGATCTGCTGTGAAGGTCACGATTTCGCATTGATAATTGTCTTGTAACCACTTCAGAATCACGGAGGTATCAAGGCCGCCGGAATAGGCTAAGACTACTTTTTTAACGTCGCTCATTTTTCTGCTTTCTAGTATTAAGTGATGAATCTAAGAATTAATTTTCTACCTTGCCGATGACTAGGTATTCCAACAAAGCTTTTTGCACATGCAAGCGGTTTTCCGCTTCGTCCCACACTACAGATTGCGGACCGTCGATCACACCGGACGAGACTTCTTCGCCGCGATGCGCTGGCAAGCAATGCATAAATAAGGCGTCGGGATTGGCACGTGCCATCTTGGCTTCATCAACAATCCAGCCATCGAAGGCTTTCAAACGCGCCTGATTTTCAGCTTCATAACCCATGCTAGTCCAGACATCGGTGTTGACGAGATCAACACCGGCACAGGCGTCAGATGGGTTTTCAAATACTGTGAAAAAACGATCCTCGACAGTGACGCATGCCGGATCAATGTCATAGCCTTTGGGCGTAGAAATGTGTAAGTGGAAGCCAAACACTTTGGCCGCTTGCATCCACGAATACAACATATTATTAGCGTCGCCTATCCATGCCACTTTTTTACCAGCGATGGAGCCGCGATGCTCGATATAGGTGAAGACATCGGCGAACACTTGACATGGATGATGCTGATTGGTCAGCCCATTAATCACAGGCACCCGTGAGTGCGCGGCGAAGCGTTCTATCATCGATTGTTCAAAGGTTCTGATCATGATGATGTCACACATGCGTGACATCACCTGACCCGCATCTTCGACCGGCTCACCACGACCAAGTTGACTGTCGCGGGTATTGAGATAAATCGCCGCACCGCCCAATTGATGCATGCCCGCCTCAAAACTTAAGCGGGTACGGGTTGAGTTTTTTTCAAAGACCATCACCAAAGTTCTGTCGAGCAGTGGGTGATAGGGTTCATATTTTTTAAATTTGTCTTTGATGATCCGCGCCCTTTGCATCAGGTAGTGGTACTCATCCAGACTCAAGTCAGAGACTTGCAAGTAGTGTTTGATTGTCATAATTAAGTTGGTGATGAAGTTGCCGCTTGCTCAGCTTGTACCTGTTGAATGACCTGGCCTAACATGGAAATCATGGTGTCGATTTCTTCGTAGCTGACATTCAGTGCGGGCATGAAACGTAATAAATTGGGACGGGGTGAATTAATTAATAAACCTATGGGTTGCATATCGCGAGCGACTTCGACCAGTCTGGCGCCGATATCACTGCCCAGCATAAGTGCGCGCAATAATCCTTCGCCACGTTCGCCTTCTAATCCAAATCGCTCAGATAATTGGGTAAGAGCTTGGCTCAGATAAGCAGATTTTTCTTTGACCTCTTCCAGAAAACCGGGAGCGATTAAACTCTTCAGTACAGCGATGCCAACTGCCGTGATCAGTGGATTGCCGTTATAAGTGCCGCCTTGGTCGCCAGGTACAAAACAGGCGACTTCTTCTTTGCACAAAAGCGCTGCGAGTGGCACTCCACCGCCTATGCCTTTTCCCAGCGTCATGATGTCGGGTTCTATTCCTGATAATTGATAGCCAAACAGTTCGCCAGTGCGTCCCATACCGGTTTGCACTTCATCGACGATCAATAAGAGATTGTGTTTCTTAGTCAGTGCCCGTAGTTCTTGCATAAAGCTACTGCTGGCCGGAATCACGCCACCTTCGCCTTGCACCGGCTCTAACATGACAGCCACGGTATTGGCGTTGATCAGTTTTTCGACCGAGGCGATATCGTTCAAGTCAGCTTTGGGGAAACCTGTCACTTGAGGCGCAAAAATCGTGTCCCACCCCGGCTTGCCTGAAGCCGACATCGTCGCCAAGGTGCGACCGTGGAAGCCATGATCGAAGGTGATGATTTCAAATGCGCCGTTCTTGTTGAGTTGACCCCATTTACGTGCCAATTTGATTGCACCTTCATTCGCTTCCGCACCGCTATTGGTGAAGAACACGCGGTCAAAACAAGAATGCGTCGTCAGCATATTCGCTAGCTCCGCCATCGGCGCATTGTAGAAAGCAGGAGAAGGGTTAAGTAATTTGCTCGATTGTTCAACGAGGGCTTCTCGTATGCAGTCGGGAGAGTGGCCGAGGCAATTAACAGCCCAGCCTTGTAGATAATCGAGATAGCGTTTGCCTTGATGGTCAGTCATCCACATGCCTTTACCCTCGGTAAACACCAACTCAGGACGTGGTGTGATATGCATCAGGGCGTTGACATTATATTGACTAAATTCCATTTCAAGACTCCAAAAAAAGTTTTAGATAAAGTTACGAACAAAAAGAATAGAACAAATCGGGCAAAAAAAAACCACAGGGTGAGAGCCTGTGGTTTTTTCGTTGAGCTTGCTGATTTTACGCGCAAGACTTCCCAGGCTCGGAGTGCGAACTGCGACGTCGAGCGATATTTGGGGAAGACATGTGGGTAAAATTTTTCATGGGCGTAGTGTAACGGCTTTTTCGCATTTTTGCGCAACGCAATAAAAATTTTTTTTGATTATTGAGGACTTGCGCAAAATTGCGCTGGCTAGGCGCGGAGGTGAAGACAGTACAAATGTACGGCAAGCCGAACGCAACAACGCCAGCGTCTGTTTTGTGAAAGTCCTATGATTTTTGTGCCAGGTCGGCTTCTGAGGTAAACGAGTCGGCAAAAAATGCATCTGCGGGTAAATTATATTGGCCTACAAAATCGCGTTTAGCCGATTCCACCATAATAGGTGCGCCGCAAGCATAGACTTCAAAACCTGAAAGATCGGCATGGTCGGTATACACCGCTTGATGAACAAAACCCGAACGGCCTTGCCACTGGTCTTCGGCTAATGCGTCAGAGATGACGGGAATGTAGGTGAAGTCGGGTAGTGTGCTTGCCCATTCTTGACATGAAAGATGCATATACAAATCTTGCGGGCGGCGACCGCCCCAATATAGATGCACAGGGCGTTGAGATTCCAGATGCACCAATTGTTCGACGATGGCTTTGATCGGTGCGAAGCCCGTACCGGACGCTAATAAGATGATAGGTTTGTCGCTGTCTTCTCGCAAAAAGAAGCTGCCTTGTGGGCCTTCTATACGCATGATGTCGCGTTCCTTGAGCGTGCCAAACACTTGGTCGGTGAAATAGCCACCGGGCATGTGACGCAGATGCAAGCTCAAGGTATCAGCCAGATGCGGCGCACTGGCCAGACTATAGCTGCGGCGCTTGCCATCTTTGAGCAAAAATTCTATGTATTGCCCTGCGCGGTAATTGAGTTTTTCGTTGGCGGGGAGCTGTAATTGAATCAGCATCACGTCGTCTGATAATTTTTCTAATTTGGCGATACGACTAGGGAGTTTTTTGACGGGATAATCATCGTCAGCCAGCATTTCGCGGGCTTCGATGACGACATCGGATTGCGGTTTGGCGCAGCAAAACAGTGCGCCACCTTGTGCTTCTTCTTCAGCGCTTAAGGCCTTTTCTTGATGATTGCCGTGAACCACCGTGCCTTGACTGACTTTACCTTTGCACGAACCGCAAGCCCCATTTTTGCAACCGTATGGCAAAATGAAGCCTGCGCGTAAGGCGGCACTTAAGATGGTTTCATCAGCATCGCAATTGAATTGGCGACCGCTGGGTGTGAGACTGACTTGGAACGTCATACTATTCCTGAAAAATGAATTGAGTTTGATTGAGTATCGACGTGAATAATCCCAGTTTTCCATCCGCTTCCAAGTGGGCAAAGCCTCGTTGCCTGATCATCGGTTGCGGTGACGTCGGCATGCGTTTGCTACCCATGTTGTGTCAGCGCTTTCGGGTATTCGCGGTCACAAGTCAGCCGCCAACATCAGAACGCTTTCATGCATTGCGTCACGCGGGAGCGATTCCACTGGTCGCTGACCTCGATCAGCCTGCGAGTTTGCGTCGCCTTGCTGGATTGGCACAAGTGATTGTGCATCTGGCGCCGCCGCAAACGGAAGGTCATGCTGACAAGAGGACACGTCGTTTGGCCGCTATTTTACCCGAGAAGGCGCGTCTTGTTTATATCAGCACGACCGGAGTCTATGGTGATGGTGGTGGCACATCTTTTGACGAAACCAGACCAGTCAAGCCAGCCAATGCACGCGCTCAGCGTCGGGTCTCTGCCGAGACTAGCTTGCGCAACTGGGCGCGGCGACGCTCTGGGCATCTGAGTATTTTGCGCGTGCCGGGGATTTATGCCGAAGATAGGCTGCCCCTGGAGCGTATTAAAAAAGGCTCGCCCGCTTTGCTGGCTGAGGATGATGTGTTTAGCAATCATATACATGCTGATGATCTGGCGTATTTGATTTTTCTGGCTTGTTTTCGGGGCAGTGCTAACCGCGTTTATCATGCGGTCGATGATAGTGAACTCAAAATGGCAGATTACTTTGATTTGGTGGCAGATCATTTTGAACTGGCACGAGTGCCGCGTATGTCGCGGGCAGAATTAACACAATGCGCAACGCCATTGACGATGTCGTTTATGTCAGAGTCGCGGCGTTTAAAAAATGACAGAATTAAACGAGAATTGGCCGCCAAATTGCGCTTTCCGACCGTGCAAGCGACGTTGGTACAAATGCGTGACAAGACATAGGAGTACAATGCCTGTATTCCATGACGTATCGTATTGAATGAATTCTATGAAGCCTCAACTCAATGTGGATCTGCATTGCCACTCTACTGTTTCCGACGGTGTGTTCGCCCCCGATGTCTTAGCACGTCGCGCCCATGCAAATGGTGTGGATGTCTGGGCGTTGACCGATCACGATGAAGTCGGTGGCATTGCGCTGGCGCGTCAGACAGCACAGGAACTTGGCATGCAATTTTTGACAGGAGTGGAAATTTCCGTGACTTGGGCGAATAAAACCGTCCACATCGTCGGTATCAATTTCGATGAAACAAATGCCGACTTACTAGCTGGTTTGCAGCGTACCCGTTCTGGTCGCCAGCAACGCGCCGAGGAAATAGCAGCAGGCTTGGCGAAAGTCGGTATTCCGAATTGTTATGAAGGCGCTTTGAAGTATGTGGGCAATCCGGATTTGATCTCGCGCTCGCATTTCGCACGCTATTTGGTGGAAATTGGGATTCGTCCAGACGTCTCTAGTGTATTTAAGTCTTACCTCGCCGATGGTTTGCCAGGTTTTGTTCCACATCGTTGGGCGAGTTTGTCGGATGCAGTCGCATGGATTACCGGAGCGGGTGGCGTGGCGATTATCGCGCATCCGGGACGCTATGATTTAAGTCCCCTGGCGTTCGATGCACTGTTCACCGAATTTAAGAGTTTAGGTGGAACCGGGATAGAGGTTGTGACCGGCAGCCATACTCCAGATCAATATGAAGAGTATGCGCGCGTCGCGTTACAGTATGGATTTGCTGCCTCACGCGGCTCCGATTTTCATGCCCCTGATGATCATTCACCAGACTTAGGACAAATTCCTCCTTTGCCTAAGGAGCTGACGCCAGTCTGGAGTGAGATCTTGAATTCAGTGAGTGTGCCTTGATATAGAGCTTGGTTTTAGTCTTGTCGTTATTTAGGGTAGTAGGGAGAACAAACAATGAAACGAATTTTTTTATTTATCGCAACGAACCTGGCGGTGATGTTGGTGCTGTCCGTGGTGCTTTCGCTTCTGGGCGTGAATCGTTATTTGACGGCGCATGGTTTGCAATTGGGAACACTACTGGCGTTTTCTTTAGTGGTTGGATTTACTGGCGCTATTTTCTCTCTTTTGATCAGTAAGCCAATGGCAAAATGGTCTACCGGTGCGCGTGTGATTGAGAGTCCCGCATCATCGACCGAGGCGTGGCTGGTGAATGTGGTGCAAACTCTGGCGCAACGGGCTGGTATAGGCATGCCAGAAGTGGCGATTTATAACGGTGAACCGAATGCGTTTGCGACCGGTGCATTTAAGGATTCCGCCTTGGTTGCTGTGTCCACAGGCCTGTTGGAGAGCATGACCAAAGAAGAAGTCGAAGCTGTTCTGGGACATGAAGTCGCCCATATCGCTAACGGCGACATGGTGACGATGGCCTTGATTCAAGGCGTGGTGAATACCTTTGTTGTGTTCTTGGCGCGTGTTGTTGGCTATTTTGTTGATAGTTTTTTGTCGCGCGACGAAGACGATCATCATCAAGGTATTGGTTATTATGTGACCGTATTTGTTTGTGAAATTTTGTTTGGGATTGCTGCTTCGATGATTGTGGCGTGGTTCTCGCGTCAGCGTGAATTCAGAGCAGATGCAGGTTCGGCTCAGTTGTTGGGGAATCGCCAGCCTATGATCAATGCCTTGGCCCGCTTGGGTGGGATGGAACCGGGTGAGTTGCCAAAATCGATGGCGGCGGCTGGTATTAGTGATAAGGCAGGGTGGGGCGCATTGTTTTCTACTCACCCTCCAATGGAAGAGCGCATTGCCGCTTTACAGCAAGCGCGTTAATGCGTGGTAGTGAGAATGACGGAGGCAATTTGCCTCCGTTGTCATTTTTAGCTAGATTTTTACTCTCCAACTATGAGTCAATTTTTTCAGTTGCATCCAGAAAATCCGCAAGCCCGTTTGGTGAAGCAGGCGGTGCAGATTATTTCTCAGGGCGGTATCGTGGCCTTGCCCACCGATTCTTGTTATGCCTTGGTGTGTCATCTTGATGATAAGGATGCTGTGTTGCGTTTGCGCCGGATTCGCGGCGTCGATGAAAAGCATCATTTGACCTTATTGTGTCGCGATTTATCTGAGATCGCTCAGTATGCGAAGGTCGACAATCGGCAGTTTCGTATGTTGAAAGCGGCAACGCCGGGGCCTTTCACTTTTATTTTGGAAGCAACCAAAGAGGTGCCACGTCGCCTTAGTCATCCGTCACGCAAAACCATAGGTTTGCGCGTACCAGAGAACCGGATTGCCCATGCTGTGCTGGAAGAATTGAAGCAGGCATTATTAGGAACGACCTTGATTTTGCCGGGGGATGAAGAAGCGATTACTGATGCCGAGACCATACGTGAACGTCTGGAAAAGCAAATCGATTTAGTGATCGATGGCGGGGCTTGTAGCTTGACGCCGACCACGGTGATCGATATGACTTCGGATCTGCCGGAGTTATTGCGACATGGTCGAGGTGATCCTGCTTTGTTTGGATTGTGAAGCATGATGTTCGCTCCTGTCTCTGATTGGGTGCAGCGCTATCAGCTCGAGATTCCTGCAAATGCCGGGCCAGTGCTGGATCTGGCGTGTGGTGGTGGGCGTCATGCGCGTTTTTTGCGTGGGCTTGGCTATGACGTGTATGCGGTCGATCGTGATACGGCTGCGTTCTCTACATTGCGTGCGCAAGGCATCACCTGTCTGCAGCATGATCTGGAGAGTTCAAAGGATGGCCTTGATCAGTCTGAGCAAAGCTTTCATTGGCCTTTCGAGCCAGAGCAGTTTGCCGGCATCGTCATTTGCAATTATTTGCATCGTCCCCTTATGCCATCGATACTCGCCTCAATTAAAGACGGTGGCAGCTTAATTTATGAGACCTTTGCTGTCGGCAATGAGCGCTATGGGCGTCCGCGCAATCCGCGGTTTTTACTGAAAGAGAATGAGTTATTAGAACACTTTGTGTTTGCTCAACGCTCTGGCTGGCATCAGCATTGCCTCGCTTTTGAGTCTGGCTTTGTCAACCGCGGTGATGGCGCTGTCGTTCAGCGTATTTGCGTCCGGATTTTGCGGGACGCAATTTCGATAGGAATGTGAGATTTTTTGCTTGAAATAGAGGCAGAAGTCACCTTGATTTCCTCCCATGGCGGGTAACGATCCGCTACAATATTACCTTTACTTTTTTCTTGCGCTAAGATGACAACGATTCAAGGAAGTTTGGTCGCGATTGTGACCCCCATGCATGCAGACGGTAGCCTCGATATTCCTTGCTTGCGCAAGCTGATCGACTGGCATATCGCAGAAGGTACAGATGGCATCGTCATCGTTGGTACCACTGGCGAGTCTCCTACGGTCAGTGTAGAAGAACATTGCGAATTAATCCGCGTCGCTGTTGAGCATGCTAACAAGCGCGTTCCCATTATTGCTGGTTCCGGTGGCAACTCCACCGCAGAAGCAATTGCCTTAACCAAGTTTGCGAAAGAAGCGGGCGCTGATGCCTCTTTGCAAGTGGTTCCTTATTACAATCGCCCTACGCAAGAAGGCATGTATCAGCACTTCAAAAAAATTGCTGAATCTGTCGATATTCCTGTGATTTTGTATAACGTGCCAGGCCGTACGGTTGCTGATATGAGCAATGAGACGATACTGCGTTTGGCGCAAGTGCCGGGCATTATCGGTGTGAAAGATGCGACTGGCAATATCGCACGAGGTTTGGAATTATTGCGGTTGGCGCCAGCGTCTTTTGCGGTCTATTCAGGCGATGATCCGACTGCGATGACTCTGATGTTCTGCGGCGGCAAAGGCAATATTTCGGTGACTGCAAACGTCGCGCCCCGGGCTATGCACGAATTGTGTGTCGCTGCAATGAACGGTGAAGTTGCGAAAGCTGTGGAAATTAATCGTCGTTTGATTCCATTGCATGCCAAGCTGTTTATTGAGCCGAATCCTATCCCTGTGAAGTGGGCATTAAACCAGATGGGCATGATTCCAGAAGGAATTCGCTCACCTTTGCTTAGCCTGTCTGAGCAATATCGTGATATTGTTCGTTCCGCTTTAGTTGAAGCTGGTGTATTACAATAATCGCCATCTTGGTATCGCCCGATTCACTATGATAGTGTCGGGCAAGTTTGATAGATCACAATTCCTAGGGATGTCTCACATGGCAAAAAGTGTTGTTGCTCATAAAAAGATGGTTCGTGCTTTAGCTGGCGTAATCGGATTTTCTGCTTTAACGACTGGATGTAGCTTCGTTGGTAATATTTCTGACTCAAATCGTATTGATTATCGCAGTGCGGCTCAAGCAAAAACAACGCAGCTGGAAGTGCCTCCCGATTTGACGCAAATTCGACGTGATAATCGTTTTTCGATTCCTGATGCTGAGCAAGGCAGTGCCACCGCTTCTTCCTACTCTGCCAATCGTGGCGGACGTCCTGTGGCGACAGCCAACGGTGTGGTCGCTTTAAATCAATTGAAAGACATGCGCGTGGAGCGCAATGGTAGTCAGCGCTATCTGGTAGTGAAGTT
>JACQDW010000098.1 GCA_016200845.1 Burkholderiales bacterium
CACCGCGAATTTCATGTGGGCTCATGTCGCTAATGAGCTTAGTGGCGGGAGCCAGTGGCGTTAATAAACCATCGCCAAAAAATTTAATCAGGGGAATTAACAACATGTACGACAAGACGCCGCCCGCTGCCATGATGGAAGCAATACGGGGCCCGATGATGTAGCCGACACCGAGGAGTTCGGGTGAAATTTCGGAACCAATAGAGCCAGCTTTGAGCGGTGCTGAGAAAACAAAATCAACGGTATCTTTCCAACCCTTTGCTGCGATATTGGCGACTTTGTATATCAAGCCGATCAGAAAACCACCAAAAATGATTTTGGCGCGATGATTGGCGTCCGCTGCCGCATTGGGATTGCTGGCTTCACCAGCTGCTTCGCGCGAGACATCGTTGGCGGCAGCTTTCAGCACTTCGGCGCAAGCTGTGCCTTCCGGGAATTTGAGCTCGTGGTGTTTTTCTACAATCATGGTGCGACGCATGGGTATCATCATCAAAATGCCCAACAAACCGCCCAGCACAGCGACCAACATAACGCGGTAAATCTCCAGATCAAATCCCAAAATCAAAATTGCGGGCATAGTGACGCCCAGTCCAAACGCCAGTGATTCACCGGCAGAGCCAGCCGTTTGTGCGATGCTATTTTCTAAAATGGTCGAATCTTTGGCGCCAAATTGATGGCTAAGCCGAAACAAGGTGATCGCAATCACCGCGACAGGAATTGAGGCGCTGACCGTTAAACCAACTTTCAAGACTAGATACAGCGATGAAGCGCCGAAAATCATGCCCAGCACGGTGCCCATTACGAGTGCACGGAAAGTGAATTCAGGCAGAGTGGAGGAGTCAGGAATATAGGGCTGAAAGCGTGGCTGCTCTTTGTTTGACGGCGTCATAGAGGTGTCTCGGAGGATGATTTGCGCCGCATTATCGCGTTATTTTTGCCTTTCGTGCAAACTTTGATGTCGTTGATGGGGTGCGGTTGCAACGCGCTTAGTTTACTTGGGCAAGACGGGCAAAGATGTGATAGAGCGTATGGTTGGATTACGCCACGCAAAGAACGCGAGGCACAGAGCGCATGAACAAGAGAAGCCCAGCGTCGTACGCAAGCCAAAATGCTCGCCCAGCCAGCCGCCCAACAATGCGCCCGGGCCTGCTGGCAACAAGATCAGCCAACGCATGGTGCTGGTCATGCGTCCTAATAAATGTTCGGGAGTGACGGCTTGTCGCAGGGCGAGAAAATTGATGAAGATAAAAACACCGCCTATTGCAAAGCAAGTGAGCATCAAGGCGAAGGCAAAGACGCCCCAGTGACTAGCGGGTGCCAGTGCCAATAAACCCCAGCCCAGACCACTGATGGCAATACCAGCGATCATGCAAATGCCCGGGCCGTAGGCTCTGCTAATGCGATTGCCTATGGTACTGGCGAGGATGGTGCCGACGCCCATACAAACATAGCTCAAGCCGACTGCATGTTCGGACAAACCTAATATGCGAGTAGCGAATAGAATTTGCACGACCAATGCGGCGTTATACGCGAGTTGCCAGATGCCGACCATGATGGCGAGCGCGACCAGGATGTGGTTGTGAGCGACGAATTGCAATCCTGTTTTCAGATCACGCCAGAAGTGGGCATCTTCAGGCACTTCCCTTACTTCATTGATACGAATTTTTCTGAGGATAGTTGCTGAGGTCAGCAACAAAAAAGCATCAGCCAATAATGCCAAAGGCGCGCCCATTAATTTAATCAGCGCACCAGCAGTCGCTGGTCCTGCGACTTCGGAGCCTGAACTGGCTAGCGCATTTTTTGCGTGGGCTTCGATTAGTCTTTCGCGCGGCACGATTTGCGTCAGGACGATTTGCGCCGCTGTGCCTGCCGTGGTGTTGACCGCACCAATCAAAAAACCAACCGCGTAGAGCCAAGCCATGTTGATCCAACCCAACCACCACGCAAGGGGAACACTGGCAACTGATAGCGCGATAAAAATTTCACCGAAGATATACACAGGTAACTTGCGCACACGATCTAGCCAGACGCCAGACGGTAGCGACAAGATTACGTAAGGAAAAATCTCAGCGAAAGTCAACATGCCCATTTGTGTTGGCGTCGCATTGAGCAACACAGCCGCGGTCAGCGGTAACGCAAGTAGCGTAATTTGCGCACCGAACGAGCTGATCAGAATAGAAATCCACAAACGGCGATAAATAAAATCGCGTAGTAAATCATGGGGGGGAATCAGAGTTTGGAGATCGATCTTGGGCAAACGCAGATTGAACAGAAGGCGAGAGGAGATTTTTTTCAGCATAAGAAAACAAAGGCGGCAGCGCCAGTAAAAACGACAACGCAGCCGCGCTTCCATTACAATAGCACGACCTGCCGCGTTGAGTCTCATTGGTGAGACTTATAGATTGACGATACGCGCATTGATAAGTTCCCCTATTTTTTGAAAGAAACACGCAATGGCAGTTCCAGCAATGGTCATGATCGACTTTGAAACCTCGGGCATGAGCCCGGAACAAGGTGGGCGCGTCACCGAAGTGGCGGCTGTGCGTATCGTTGATGGCGAAATTGTCGATCGTTTTGTGTCATTGATTAATTGCCGCACACGGATACCTTCTTTCATCACACAATTGACGGGCATCACGCAAGCGATGGTCGATCAGGCACCACCGGTGGCGCAAGTGATGCCGCAATTGGTGGAGTTTATTGGTGACGATTATCTGGCAGCCCATAACGCGAGTTTTGATGAAAAGTTTTTAATCGCTGAAAGCGCCGCTCTCGGTTTGGCGAATCGCCATCGCGGACCGATTTGTTCGGTCAAATTAGCGCGTCGCGTTTTTCCCGGTTTTAGTAGTTATTCCTTAAGTCCCTTGGCGGCGCAACTAGGTGTGCGTTTTTCAGGCAAAGCGCACCGGGCGGAAGCGGATGCCGAAGTTGCGGCGAAAATCATGATCAAGATCGCCGCGCATGTCCGTGAGCAGACTCAGACGGAGCAAATTGCTCCCGATTTGTTTGTCAAAATCAATCGCCTGAGCGCCGCTAAGGTGCCGGGGTTTTTGCAGGAATTGAAGTCACCGACGCCTGTAGTGGCGTCAAGTTCACGTGCCAAGAAAAGCACCTCGCCGCTTCGCCGTTTTCGTCATTACAAGGGCGGAATTTACGAGTTGGTATGCGAGGCGATACAAGAGTCTGATCTCACGCCTACCATCGTGTATCGCTCACACAATGGCACAATTTGGACTCGCCCCCATGCCGTGTTTTTTGAATGGCTGGAAATTGATGGACAAATGGTGCAGCGGTTTTCGGAAATTACGACCTAGGTTTTTGCGGCATTGTCTTGGTAAAGCTCAAGAGAATACGATTTGCCGTGAATTTTGTGCTCATATAGGTTGAAAAGCACGGTTTCCCTTGATTTTTTGACGTAGAATTTTGACTTTCCCTAGAATTGATTATCAGGATATAAGATGAGCATTAAGTCCGACAAATGGATACGCCGTATGGCGGAACAACACGGCATGATAGAGCCGTTCGCGCCTGAGCAAGTACGCCAGGCGAATGGACAAAAAATCGTCAGTTATGGAACATCCTCATATGGCTACGATATCCGTTGCGCTGATGAGTTTAAGATCTTCACGAATATCAATAGCACCATCGTTGATCCTAAAAATTTCGACGAAAAATCATTCGTCGATTTCAAAGGCGATGTCTGCATTATCCCTCCCAATTCTTTTGCGCTGGCGCGCACTGTTGAATACTTCCGTATTCCACGCAGCGTCCTGACGATTTGTTTGGGGAAATCGACCTACGCCCGTTGCGGCATTATCGTCAATGTGACGCCCTTTGAGCCTGAGTGGGAAGGGTATGTCACGCTGGAGTTTTCTAACACGACACCTTTGCCTGCAAAGATTTATGCTGGCGAGGGTTGTGCCCAGGTGCTATTTTTGGAGAGCGATGAAGTCTGCGAAACCTCCTACAAAGATCGTGGCGGTAAATATCAGGGACAAGTGGGTGTGACTTTACCTAAGACCTGATCATCGATTAATCAGGTCACAAAAAGATGCTGAATCGGCGCGCGCTGATTCAGCATTTTGTTAGATGAAGCGTTAGATGAAGCCCAAATTCTTTTCGGTAAAGTTATTAATATTCGGGAAGACATCGCTGATTTGTGTGCTGTTTAAGCCGAACCAGGATGCCAGCGTTGCGCCATATTGATCGACTGAATATTGCGGTAGTAGGCTGCCGGAGCCGACGTCTTGACTGTGCTTGAGCCCTGTGACCGGGAATGTGCCATAAATATTGCCGCCCTTGACGGCACCACCGACGATGAAATGGTGCGAACCCCAGCCGTGGTCAGTGCCATCACCATTGCTGGTGAAGGTGCGACCAAAGTCGGATGCTGTGAATAGAGTGACTTGATTGCGCATGTCACTTCCCATTAAATTACCCATCACCGTATCGAAATAATCAATGGCGTGAGACAGTTTGGCAAGCAAGTCGGATTGATTATTGCGTTGTATATCGTGCGTATCAAAGCCCCCCATACTGACAAAAAATACTTGTCGCTTCGTGCCTAAGGTATTGCGAGCAGCGATGATGCGTGCCACTGTCTGGAGCTGAGTGGCCAGCGCATTGTTGGCCAGTACGCCCGTGTTCGGGTTTGTGTATTGGCTTGGATTGGCGACGCCATTGGTGCCTGCCGGTGCCATCGCAGGACCTAGCATGCTCTGGGCATCGATAGAGCGCTTGGTGATGGCCGCGTGTTCTTTTTGGATGTAGTTGGCTGTATCGCCTGTGATGATAGAGCGTAGATTGTTGCCCGCAGTGTTGGAGCCAAACAGGCTGCCACTGAGTCCCGCAATGGCGACTGCGCCTGAGCTGCTGACTTGATATTGGATCACCGAACGGCCAGACAAAAAGACCGCATTCCCAGAAGCGGAAATGGCAGTGAACAGGGGATTGCTATTGTTTGCGGCGAGCATGTCGCCCATACGTCCACCCCAGCCATAACTGGCACCTTCAGGCGCGTAGGCTTGCCATATCGATTGCTGATCATTGTGAGAAAACAGCTTCGGTGGAATCGGCACGCTGGCCGCTTTGTATTGCGCTAAAGTGGTTGGCACGATCAGTGGCCCGACATTGGCGATGATCGCTGCACGACCTGCAGTGAAGAGCGTTTTCACCTGAGTCATGCTTGGATGCAGGGCGAAGCTGCGTCCGCTTTGAAGTGTGCTTGGCGTGATAGGAATCACGCCACCTGTCATGCCAACCGCAGGCAGCGCAATCGAGCCTGCCTCTGACGTTGTGCGTACGGTTTGGTATTGCGCCCACGAATCTGTGTCGGTGGCAAGCACCGTGTTTGCCTGATCATTGGCCCCATACAAAAATAGGCACACCAGCGCTTTATAGTCAGAGCCGGCACTTTGCGCGGCGGCGGAACTCATGGTTGCGAGATTGAGGGCAAACGGAGATGCGGCGCCGAGCGCGCCAGCAGAACTGAGCAGGCCAGAGATGCGAAGAAATTCGCGGCGAGAAACGCTAGATTGACTCATCATAGCCTCCTTATTTTTGAACCAGATATTCTGGGGATGCCATCGTCAGATAAATACTGAGATAGACGCGATTTAATTTGGCCGTGTCGGCGGCACTGCTGCTAGTGCTTGATATGGCGACCGAATTGACCGCGTTAATAATTTGAGAGCGTTGGCCGTCACTCATTTGATTGGCCATAAAGAGCAGATTGATCCTATCGACCAGACTGGCAGCATCGCTGGCAAGCGGTGTCAAACTGGTGTAATTGCCTTTGACATCGCGTGAGCTGCCGGTGCCATTCGGCAGTGCATCGCGCAAATAATTCAGATAGCCGACCACGGAAGTCTCGGCAGTGATTTGTAACTCTGGCGAGACTAATTGTGCGTTTGCTAGTTCAGAATTTGGTGGGACGTAACCAGGACGATAGAAGTTAAAGACGGTGGGTGAGCGCATTGGCGTTTGACCGATAGAAGTTAACTGATCGTCTTGACTGGTGATCTTGTAGAGTCCCGACGTCGATGTGGCTTGTGTTGCGCGTAACCAGTTGGCGAGGCGCAGCACAGGTTCGCGTAATTTGCCGATGCCTGCATTGCTGAGCGTCGGCGTATTGCGCGCTTCGCTATCAAGCAGAATGGCGCGGATTACTGCCTTCATGTCACCGCGCACACCTTGGCCGTTGTTATTAAATGCGGCGCTGACTCTGGCAATGTATTGTGGGCTAGGGTTGCTACTGACAAGGCGTTGTATCAATTGTTTGCCGATAAAAGGGCCTACATTAGGATGATTAAACAAGGTGTCCAAAGCGACTTTGAGACTAGCCTCTGGATTCGCGGGACTTTGTGCAGGGATGGTCACGCCCAGAAAAGACTTGGCACTGACCGAGTGATAATTCGGATAGGATTGCATCGGCTTCCAGTCACGATCTGGATCTGGGTTGCCGCCAAAGAAGCGATTACTGGTTTTGTCAGGACCTGCCCAGCTCCAGCCTGTGAAGACTTTGGCGAGACCACCGATGTCGGTACTGCTATAAGTTTCGACGGGTTTGCCATTTTCTAATAGATAGCTGCCATCAGGATTGAGTTTGTAGAGGCCGATGGTAAACAGCTGCATGACTTCGCGCGCATAGTTTTCATCGGGAACTCGGGTCCCTGATTCTTTTTGGTTGCGCAAAGATGTGAGGTACAAGCCCATCATAGGATGCAGACTCACCGCTTCTAACAAGTCGCTGAAATTGCCAAAGGAGTAGGTGGCGAGGGTGTCGTAATAACCCGCGACACCGCGTGGATAAGTCGAGACATTGCCATCCTGGAAGGACGTTACAAGGATTTGGGATAGCGCAAAACTGACACGTTGACGCAATTGATCTTCTCCCGTGATCGCTTGTTGCCAGAACGATTCGAGAAACTGATTTTGTGATAGTCCGCTTAAACCATTGCTGAGTTTGGCAGCGGCTGCGTCCATATATGTCCTGTGCAGTTTTTGTGGTGCAGAAAATTGTGCGGTGATCCAATTGCTATAGCCGAGATTACTTAAATTAGCGACCTCATTGCTATTCGGACCGAAACTACTTTGCTGTAAAAAGCGAGCAGCTTGCGCGTTGCTAGGTAAGTCAGTCGTGTTGCCGGGTGTGCCGACAAGTGCATTGATCAAGGCACTGGCAAGGCTGGTGTCTGTCGAGGTGATGGTGGCGGTAATCGCCATCCCTTTCGTAATTGAGTCTGTATCGCTGATATAGCTGATGCCTTGTGCGACGGAGAAATCACGGCCGACTTGAATTTTATTATCGAGTAATTGCGCGACCCAACCATAGGTAATATCGCCTTTAAAAGTATGCGCCGAGCCCAGCATGGTGCGGATCAGCGTGCCGCGCGTCGTCGCACCCGAATTTAAACTACTACTCCAATAATCAAGGCCTTCTTTGTCCGGTGTCGTACGACCAAGGACGTTTTTATAGACCATGGTGACGAAGTCCGCATTGCTCATCGTCGCACTGTATCCAGTTTGCGGGGAAAATAAAATTGCAGCGGCATAAAATGATTCGCCAATCTGATCCAGCGTCATGCCTGCTTTCAAGCGGTCTATCCAATAACTTAAACCATTCGCATCAGGTACGCGATTGAAGTAAGCGATATAGAGTTCAACCAATGAATTTAAGTTCTCATTGCTGATATCCAGTGATTTGGCGGGAATCTCAATGTTAATCGAAATATCGCTGAACAGTAATTGCTTGATGTCTGTGCCTACAGTGATGCTACCGTCGCTGCCAATTTTATCGACGATGGTGCGATTATTCCCGCTGACAGTGATCGTGTAGTTGGAACGTGGACCATGAAAAGTAACGCTGCTCGCCGCAATCACGGGTGGTGCTTGGAGTTGCGCCGGGGCTGCTTGAAGCTTGGTTTTGTTTTCTTTAGGCTGACACGCCACTAGCAAAAAACAGAGACACAAACTGCCAGCAAAGCGGGTGGTAATACTCAAGTTTAAAGACATGGCCTTCTCCTTCAGGTGTCACCGTTTCTTGTTTGAATGGTGAATTACCCTTGCGGTGATCTCAGCTCAAAAAAATCACTCAGACTCCGCCAGGGTTTGATGCACAAAAGACGATAAAATAATTTTTGACTGCGTAGGAATATTCACAAACTCAAAGCCATAGCGAAATTCGTCGGTATTTTCTGTTTCTACGATAGAGCGCACGATAATGGGGATGCTCAAATAGGCGTCTTCACCAGCGGTGTTTACTTTGAATTTAATGATGCCTTCGTCGCCTTTTTTTCCTATCGCTCGCTTGAGGATGCCAGAGGTTCCACCCATGCTGATATCGGACAGACTGACAGCGCCGATTTGTTCTGGCGTGCCGACGCTGATGGACGCGATAATTTTGACACTGGCGCGTGAGCTTTGGCGGATCGCGGAACAACGGATTATTTTGGGATAGGACAGATGTAAATAGGCGTGAGGCGTATATACCGACTTTAAGGCCGATGCCGTGAATGCATAGGCTTTTTTCCCGGGGAAGGAGCGCACAATAAAATTTTGCCCATCGCGTATGATCGCGCCTCGTCCATCAATGCGCGGTGCAGTGACGAGTATAGACTGGTTTTTCACGTAGCCAATCAGGCGCACGGTATAACGCACGTTGGGGTTTTCTTGCACTTGCAAATAAAATGGTTCGCCGACGTGCCAACGCACACTATCGAGATCAAGTACGGCTGATTCTTTGTTGAGTTCAGTATCTTGATTATTTTCAGCGGGTTTGGCGGGAGTGATAATCGGGGCGAGATTGCTGGCGTCTGGTGTGGTTGGCGCTGGCTGCGAATAGCCGCTAGTTTGGGTTGCCGCAGGAAGGGGGATTTCTTTTATCGAGGGCGCGTCGCCCATACTATCTTCAAAATAACCGTCGTCCAGGATGGAAGCAAATTCATCTGCGTCGGTGACTACACTTCCCTTGTCGTGTAGAAGATTTCCCCATGCATCAAATATGTCGAATGCGAGCGCTTCGCCAAGTTTGACTTGCTCTGCATTGATGGGAGTGAGTGCACCTAATGGATTCATGTTCACAATCTGTTAGATTGATCTTATCTCGAGTAAATGCATTTTAGCGCCAACACGACCAACTACTAAGAAAAAATTTAAAAAAAAGCCGCGCATTACTTGAGCGCGGCTTTTTGCCAGATAAGTGGTTAGCCTTATTCGTGTACATGTAAAATGAAATTATTCGATGCTGGCAACGCAATCGACAAAGTAGCCGCGCTTGCCATCGACTTCCGCTTTGACCAGTCCATGACAATCCGTCTCAAAACCTGGGAATTGTTCGTTGAAAGTACGTACAAATTTGAGATAATCGACAATGGTTTTGTTGAAACGCTCGCCCGGAATCAACAGGGGAATGCCCGGTGGGTAAGGCGTCAACAAGATCGCTGTGACGCGGCCTTCCAGATCGTCAATCGATACACGCTCGATTTCACGGTGTGCCATTTTTGCAAACGCATCCGAAGGTTTCATCGCTGGCTGCATGTCGGATAAATACATTTCTGTGGTCAAGCGGGCGACGTCATGGGCTTTATAGACTTCATGAATGCTCTGGCACAAATCGCGCAACCCAGCACCTTCATAGCGCGGATTGGCGGCCGCGAATTCCGGCAAAATGCGCCACATAGGTTGATTCTTGTCGTAGTCGTCCTTGAACTGCTGTAACGCAGTCAGCAAGGTATTCCAGCGGCCTTTGGTAATGCCGATCGTAAACATGATGAAGAACGAGTACAAACCACACTTCTCAATGATCACACCATGTTCCGCCAGATACTTGGTGACGATGGATGCAGGAATGCCAGTCTCGCCAAATTTGCCTTCGAGCGACAGACCCGGCGTCACAATGGTCGCCTTGATAGGGTCGAGCATATTGAAGTTGGGCGCGAGTTTGCCAAAGCCATGCCAATCGTCTTCGGCGTGGATCATCCAGTCTTCTTGCGTGCCAACGCCATCTTCAGACAACTTGTCTGGTCCCCAGACCTGGAACCACCAATCTTGTCCCCATTCCTGATCAACCTTGCGCATAGCGCGACGGAAGTCCAATGCTTCCAAAATCGATTCTTCAACCAAAGCTGTGCCACCGGGCGCTTCCATCATGGCTGCTGCGATATCGCAAGAGGCAATAATGGAATATTGAGGCGAGGTCGATGTGTGCATCAAGTAGGCTTCGTTAAAGCTATCCTTGTCCAGCTTCACTGTCTCTGACTCACGCACCAGAATCTGCGAGGCTTGGGAAATACCCGCCAATAATTTGTGCGTCGATTGCGTCGAGAAAATCATGGATTTTTTGGCGCGTGGACGTTCTTTGCCAATGGCGTGCATGTCTTGATAAAAATTGTGGAAAGTCGCATGCGGCAACCAAGCTTCATCAAAGTGCAGGGTATCGATTTCGCCGTCCAACATTTCTTTCAGCGTTTCGACGTTGTACAACACCCCGTCGTAGGTCGATTGTGTGATGGTCAAAATGCGCGGCTTTTTGTTCAAAGCTTTGCTGGCGAACGGATTTGCTTCAATTTTTCTGCGTATGCTTTCCATGGAAAACTCTTCCAATGGAATTGGGCCTATGATGCCCAAGTGATTGCGAGTTGGCATCAGGAACACGGGGATCGCGCCGCACATAATAATCGAATGCAAAATCGATTTATGGCAGTTGCGATCTACCACGACGATGTCGCCGGGCGCCACTGTGGAGTGCCACACCATCTTGTTGGAAGTGGAGGTGCCGTTGGTGACGAAGTAGCAGTGGTCGGCATTAAAAATGCGCGCTGCATTGCGTTCGGACGCAGCCACAGGGCCGGTGTGGTCGAGTAATTGACCGAGTTCTTCCACCGCGTTACAAACGTCAGCACGCAACATGTTTTCACCAAAAAATTGGTGGAACATTTGACCGATAGGCGACTTTAAAAAAGCGACGCCACCGGAGTGGCCGGGGCAGTGCCAGGAATAAGAGCCATCATTGGCGTAATGCACCAGCGCGCGGAAAAACGGTGGCGCCAGGCTGTCTAAATAGGATTTTGCTTCGCGGATGATATGACGTGCCACAAATTCTGGCGTGTCTTCAAACATGTGAATGAAGCCATGCAGCTCGCGCAAAATATCATTGGGGATATGGCGTGAAGTTCGAGTTTCGCCATACAGATAAATCGGGATGTCCGCATTCTTGTAGCGAATTTCTTCGACAAAGGCGCGCAAAGGTTTGAGCGCGAAATCGCTTTCCTCATCGGTGCCATCACCAAATTCCTCATCGTCAATCGAGAGAATAAAGGCGGAAGCGCGTGATTGCTGTTGGGCGAACTGGGACAAGTCACCATAGCTGGTCACGCCCAAGACTTCCATCCCTTCTTTTTCCATGGCATCGGCTAAAGCACGGATGCCCAGACCGGACGTGTTTTCAGAACGGAAATCTTCGTCAATGATGACGATGGGGAAGCGGAATTTCATTTAGGTCTCCAAAAAGCCTGTTACGGGAGACGCCTGGGCCAGTTCGATAGGATGTGTATCCTTAACCGCTTGCGCGCCAAAAAAAATAAAGATGCGAATTTTCGCAGAAATGCGGGTGCAGATGTCAAAAAAATTGCGGCATGTTGCGAGAATCTGCGCGATTTCTCCACGATTTACGCAGATTTTACGATCTGATTGTTAAAAGCGAATGATTTCGCGGGCGTTGAATTATTTGAAGCCCTAATTCAACGCCGAAACAAGCCACCCGTCCTCATTCCATCTGCAGAATAAAGCAAGAGACCAAACCAGATGCCGACAAAACCAATAAGACGTTCATGTCCGAAATGCTCGTTATACAGGAAGACGCCCAGTAAAAATTGCACGGTGGGCGAGATATATTGGAGTAAACCCAAAGTCGCCAGCGGAATACGACGTGCAGCGGCTGCAAATAAGATTAAGGGAATCGCAGTAATCGGTCCGGCTGCGATTAAGAGCAATTGTGTTGATAAATTCAAAGTCGGGAAGACGCTCGCGCCTTGCCAACTGAGGAAGGCAAGATACAACAAGGCAAACGGAAACAAAATCAGAGTTTCGAGTGAGAGACCTTCAAGCGCGCCCAGACTTGCCGTCTTGCGCAGTAGGCCATACAGGCCAAAGGTGACCGCCAGACATAAAGCGATATACGGAGGGTGTCCGGTTTGAAATGCCAGCCAGATCACTCCCAGAGCAGCGCTGGTGACGGCGATCCATTGCGCAGGGCGTAAGCGTTCCTTTAATAAAACAAACCCCAGAAAGACGTTCACCAAGGGAGTCATGAAGTAGCCCAGACTGGCGTCGATAATGCGGTCGTGATTAATCGCCCAGATATACAAAAACCAATTGGTCGATAACAGCAAGGCGCTGAGCATAAAACCGGCCAACATTTTTTTCTGTTGCCATACTGTTTGTAACCACGCCCATTGCTTGCGCCATGTCAGCACCAAGGCCAGAAACACCAGCGCCCACACCATGCGATGCAGCAAAATTTCTATCGATGGCAAAGCTTGCAGGGCTTTGAAGTAAAGCGGGAAGATACCCCAGGCGGAATAACAAACGGCGGCGTAAATGATGCCTTTGCGCATAGAGTATCAATCAGAAAATGGGGTGAGTTGGGCGGTGATTATCGCAGTAAATGCAATCTTGTGCAGCGTGGGCTTGAGAACGGATAAGGTATGCCCATTTATGAACGAGTAGAGCTTGCGTGACTTCGGTAAGGGGAGTGGGATGGGATATCTGGCGCTGATTGTTGTTATGTTGTTGTTGATTTTTGTGGTGGTGCCGCGCCTGCGTTTGCGTGCGGTGCTGGCTCGTGCTTTTCCGACGAATTATGCAAAAATTTTGCGACGCAATTTGCCAGAATATAGACACATGCCGACCGACTTACAAATGCAGTTAAAACGTCGTATCAAACAATTTTTGTATGAGAAAAATTTTGTCGCTTGCGCCGGGTTGGTGTTAAACGATGAAATTAAAGTGACGATTGCAGGCAAAGCTTGCCTCTTGCTTCTTAATCGCGAGATTGAGATTTACCCCAGTCTGACCCATATCTTGGTGTATCCCGGTAGCTTTGTAGTGCCGCGCCAGCAACGTAATGAGGATGGCACCATCATGCAGTCGCATCAGGCCTTGAGTGGTGAGTCCTGGAGCGACGGCAGGGTGATCCTGGCATGGGATCAGATAGTGGACAATGAACATGTGCAGAGTATGGGGCAAGACGTCGTGCTACATGAATTTGCCCATCAGCTAGATAGTGAAAATGGCAGCACCAACGGAGCACCCGATTTGCCAAGTACGCAGGCATATCAACGATGGTCGCAAGTGATGCAAGCCGAATTTGAACGATTACATGAAGATCTGGCGCAGGGCATTCCTACCGTGCTTGATCCCTATGGTGCGACCAATCCCGCTGAGTTTTTCGCGGTTGCGACAGAAGCGTTTTATAAAAAGAGTCGCTTACTGGCAGAGGCACATCCGGCGCTCTTTGCGCAATTGAAGCAGTATTACAAAGTTGATCCACGTGAATGGGCGTTTTGATTTGACGTATTTAGTTGACTTAGCGATGTTCGCGCACTTCCTTGATTGCCAGACAAAGCTGCTCAGTCGCGTCAAGAACTCGCGGGCCAGAGCGATGTAGCCAGTCGCCATTGACGCTGTAAATGGCATGATTTTTCACGGCATTTAATCTGGGAAGTTGCGCCCATTCGTTGGGTAGTTTGCCGTTCTCTTTACCACCACTAAAAATCATGTCCGGGTTTGCCAGCAAGAGTGCTTCGACGGTGATGGCGCTGCTGATGTCTTTGAGGTCTGCAAAGACATTTTGACCGCCGCAGAGCTGTATCATCTTAGAAATAAAGTGCTCATGATTGACCGTCATCAAAGGGTTTTTCACCATTTGATGAAACACCGTAATTGGCTTTTCCCCCGCTTTTAACCGATATTGCGCGCGCAGGTTTTGCAGGCGTTGACGAAATTCCTGAGCTTTCGCCTTGCCTGTGGTATCCGTTCCAGCCAAGGTGGCGATACGTTCTATCGAGCTGGCGATGTCTTCGTAATCATGTGCTTCGCTTTCAAAAACAACCAGTTTATTGTCGCGTAATTTCTTCGCTAATTGCTTGGCATTTCCAGTCCCCCAAATAATGACAAGGTCGGGTTTGAGTGCCAGCAAGCGCTCCAGATCGAGAGCAAAAATACTGCCTATAGAGGGAATCTG
The DNA here is from genome assembly GCA_016200845.1 of Burkholderiales bacterium. Taxonomy (GTDB): domain Bacteria; phylum Pseudomonadota; class Gammaproteobacteria; order Burkholderiales; family Burkholderiaceae_D; genus Undibacterium. Next base: position 14,243 of record JACQDW010000098.1, read on the forward strand.
TTTTGCCTGCTCTGGAAAATCGCTGTAATCGCTGATGGCGACTAAGCGATCTCCAGCGCCAGCGGCAAACACCAATTCTGTGACATGCGGCGCCAGGCTGATTATGCGCTTGGCGGGTTGTTTTAAGCTGACTGGGCGTTTGGCATCATCCAATACATTGACATCGGCTTGCGCTAATGTCGCCCAGCAAAGCGCCAATAAGATGGCGCAATTTAACGCACGTATAACAGCAGGGGCTTGAGCGCTCATTAAATTTCGAGATTGTCGATCAGGCGCGTGCCGCCCAATTTGGCCGCGGTTAATACGACGAGCTCAGCCTTGTTGTCCAAGTCTTCCGCTGTTGGTGCTTGCAAATTGACACGCTTGCGTATCGAGACATAGTCGGGCTGCCACTGACGTGCGCTCAGACTATCCATCGCTTGCTGTTCGATGGCCTTCATATCTTGGCGACCGCTGCGCACTTGTTCCGCAACTTGTTGTAAGGTCTGATACAGGATTGGTGCTTCGGCGCGTTCCGCTTCGCTTAAATATCCGTTGCGGGAAGAGAGCGCAAGTCCATCCTCGGCACGCCATGTTTCTGCCGCCACGATTTCAGTTGGCAAGGCAAATTGCTTTGCCATATTGCGGATGATCATTAGTTGTTGGTAGTCTTTTTTCCCAAACACCGCAACGCGTGGCTGCACGCAAGAAAAAAGTTTTAACACGACGGTGCTGACGCCATTAAAAAAACCGGGGCGAAATTCGCCTTCCAAAATATCCCCTAAGTCGTTCGGTGGTTGCACGCGATAAGCTTGCGGTTCTGGATAAAGATCTTTTTCGGTCGGCGCAAACAAAACATAGACCCCTTCTTTTTCTAACTTCTCTACGTCAGCTTGAAAAGTACGCGGATATTTATCGAAATCTTCGTTCGGACCAAATTGCAGGCGATTGACAAAAATAGATGCCACTACAGGGTCACCATGACGACGCGCCAAGCGCATCAAGGATAAATGGCCTTCGTGTAAATTACCCATCGTCGGCACAAACGCAGTACGTAATTGACCGCGCAACTGGTCGCGTAGTTCTTCGATGGAGGAGATGATTTTCATGTGAATCCAGAGAGGGATAAAGTAGGGGTAAAGTGATGTTATGCAGGAGCGTATGCCAGCCGCACATAAATGGGTGCATAGGATTCTGCTTGGGTAATCTCGATCAGCGTTTCTTTGGCGAGTTCAAGAAGCGCTACAAAGTTGACGACCAACACAGGTGCGCCTTTGCTAGGGTCAAACAAGTCTGAAAATTCAACAAATTTGCTTGATTGCAGACGGCGCAAAATACTACTCATGTGTTCGCGCACCGATAATTCCTCGCGGCTGATTTTGTGATGTGCGACCAGCTTCGCGCGTCCCAGCACATCAGCCCAGGCTTGCTGCAAATCTTTGAGATCGACTTGCGGCCAGTGTAAGACGGTATTTTGTTCTATATAAACTTGTGCGTGCAAGAAGTCGCGACCAAGTTGAGGAACCGCATTTAAGTCATATGCGGCGAGCTTCATTTGTTCATATTCGA
>JACQDW010000113.1 GCA_016200845.1 Burkholderiales bacterium
AAATTCGCGGTGCCTATGTGTTGTACATCGGTGCTGGCGCGGTTGCCACTGGTGGTTTAGTTAGTTTATTGCGTGCCGCACCTTTGATCTGGCGCAGTCTGTCCGCCGGTCTGGCGGGTTTTCAATTGAGCTCAACAAAGTCTGATCAATCTGAAACGCCAAGAACCGAGCAAAGCATCCACATGAAATGGGTGCTGATCGGCGCATTGGGTATCATTGCTGTGATCACCGTTGCCACACCCTTGCACATGAATTTGTTAGGCGCGATTTTAATTTTGGTATTTGGATTTTTGTTTGCTACCGTCTCATCGCAACTGACGGGGCAAATCGGACAATCCTCCAATCCCATCTCTGGCATGACGGTCGCCACCCTGCTCTTCACTTGCTTGATTTTTCTGGTGATGGGGTGGACAGGCGGACAGTATTACGTCACCGCGCTCTCGGTTGGCGCGATCGTCTGCATCGCATCGAGTAATGCAGGATGCACATCACAAGACTTGAAAACTGGTTTTCTGGTCGGATCAACGCCACGTTATCAGCAATACGCTATTTTGATCGGTGCATTTAGTTCCGCGCTGTTGCTAGGCCCTATCCTGTTAAAGCTCAACGATGCCAGCACGGTCTATGTACCAGTTGCGCAAATTGTCCCTGCGGGCTTGCATACCGATGTCAGCGTCCTTAAAGAGTCGGCACAATTACAAGGTCCTCAATCCGAACAAGATCACGCCAGCTACAAAGTGTGGCGCAAGGATGATCATCAAGCGGGTCCGAACGGGAAATATCTGGTCGATGCGCAAGGCAATGCTGTGTATTTCGTCGATCCTGGCATCAACGGCAGCTACAATAAGCGTCCCGATGGCTCAGAGGTGAAGAAATACGACGCCCCCAAAGCGGTCCTCATTTCTTACATCATCAAAGGCATTTTAGATAGTGAATTACCTTGGGCTTTAGTGTTATTTGGGGTGATCATCGCACTCACTTTGGAAATGTCAGGCATTCCTTCTTTAGCGTTCGCGGTCGGTGTCTATTTGCCACTGGCATCGTCTGCCCCACTTTTCATCGGCGGCATGGTGCGTTGGTTGGTTGATCGTCGCAATAATAAGCTACCTCAAAATCAAGGACTATCAGAAGAAGAACAGCAAGCCGCAGGAGACCGCAGTCACGGTGTTTTACTGTCCTCTGGCTATATCGCTGGTGGCGCACTGGCAGGCATTATCATCGCCTTCTCCGCTGGCATCATGACCGACTTTGATAAAAAAATCGGCGACTGGGCAAGCGCGCATAATCCTTTCTTTGAGGGGCAATATGCCGACTTACTCTCCCTCATTCCCTTTACCATCATCGGTGCGATTTTGTTTTGGGTAGGACGAGAAAAAGCGAAACAACAATAAACTTGGCGGCATGTTCAACGCCGCCAACCAAGTATGACATCAGAAAGCGATTAGCATGAGCGAACACACCATCTACGATTGCAAGCAGCAAGAAGTGAAGCTAGGCGATATCGTCCGCGTCACCAGCTTGAGCAAACAATTTATCAACAACTTTCCGGAAGATGAACGTATCTTGATCGAATCGATGGTAGGGAATTTTTTTAAAGTGATTGCCATCGATGAAGAAGGACAAGCATGCATCATGCGCGAATGGCATGACGAACGTGGGCAACTGCAAACCCACGTGATCGCGCTTGATGAAGAAGAAATGGAAAAGGTATAGGCGCTGGCGCAGGTCTATTTTTTATAAATCTCGGGACGTGATTTGTTCCGGTTTTCATAGACAATTTTAGCATCACTCATGGCGCGTTCTAGTGTTCGCATTTCTTCATGATCATCATGCGGACTAAAGTAAGAAGCCGCCTGCGCCCGCATCACAAATTTGATCGCAGCCTCGTCGCTGAGGTCATACATCTCGGTCAGCAGTGTCGTTACTTCGTCGAGGTAGGCTTCGTAAGTCAGAAATTCTGCCATGATGTGTGTCCCTATTTTTGCATTGAAAGGCCGCGATCATACAGTAAAAAAAGCTGGTAGCGTTTATAAACGCGCCAGCTTTTTTCTCTTACACCGTCTCCATCTCACTAATGCGTGATGACTTCACGTATCGTCGCCGCGAGTTCTTCGGCAACAAATTTTGCGACATAGGCATCAGCTCCTACACTACGCACGTGATCTTCATTGGTGGTACCGGACAAGGAAGAATGAATAATCACAGGCAGATCTTTGAAACGATCATCTTGTTTAATATTGCGTGTCAGGGTAAAGCCATCCATCTCAGGCATTTCCAGATCCGTCAACACCAAGGCAACACGATCTCGCAAAGTCTTCCCTTCAGCGATGGCGGCAGCGTGCATCAACTGTACTTTTTCCCAGCACTCTTTGCCAGTTTTCGACATGATATAAGGTGCACCAATCGCGTCCAAAGCTTGACCAATCAGACCACGCGCAACGGCAGAATCATCCGCAGCGAGAATCACCGCGCCAGGGCGTATTTTCAACTTAGCACCGATGGTCTCAGAATCAACATCTTTGCTGCCGCTTGGTGCAATCTGACGCAAAATTTGTTCAACGTCGAGAACCTGCGCCAGACGCGTATCTTCCGCATCGCCATCAAGTCGCGCAATACTGGTCACCAAACCACCCTGCGCGCTTGATTCCGCCGACAATACATGACTCCATTCGAGACGGACAATTTCCTCGACAGACTCAACTGCAAAACCTTGGGTCGAACGGGCAAACTCAGTCACTAACATAATATTCAAGCCGCTGGTTGGCTTGCGCCCAACCACTGATGGCAAGTCAATCACGGGAATGATCTGCCCCCGCAAATTCACTACGCCAAGATTGTGCGCCATCGCTCCGGCGACAGCGGTAATCTCTGGCATCGCCACAATCTCGCGCACTTTGAAGACATTGATACCAAACAGCTCAGAGCGCTCGGTGACAGGATCAACGCCCAATCTAAAGAGTAATAATTCAAACTTGTTTGAACTGATTAGATTGGTACGTTCATCGACTTCGTGTTGCACTGTACTCATATTTATCGTCCTCACAGGTTAATGACCCGGCTCGCACGCAGCGAACACTATCCAACTTTACCGATTTCTTATTATGCTACTTTTTTTCCGACAATCACTACTTTCCCATCTGAAATATTTATTTTTTTAAGCCAAGAGACAAAAAATGTTCCTACATACGACAAATTAGTGATTTGGTCAGCATCACTTAATCACTTTATAACAAGGTATATAAGTCTTGCCGGGCAGCTTCATGCGGTGTTGCGCCACAAAAGAACTCAACAACACATCCATCGCGTGCATGATGTCAGGATCGCCGCAAATTTCAAAATGTCCGAATTGCTCTATCGCCCGAATTCCCTGATCTTTCACATTCCCCGCCACCACACCTGAAAAAGCGCGTCGCAAATTCGCCGCCAACAAATGTGCAGGTTGCTGTTTATGTAAAGCCAAACCACGCATATTCACGTGAGTTGGTTCAAATGGGCGTTGAAACTCTGGATCGATATTGAGCATCCAATTGAAATAATAAGCGTCACCATGTGCTTTCCTAAAAGCTCTCACTTCTTTGATGCTAGCCTGTATTTCACGTGCAACGCCTGCCGGATCTCCAACGATAATTTTATATTTTTTCTGCGCTTCTTCGCCCAAGGTTAATGCGATAAATTGATCGATTTGTTTGAAGTAGGCTGCCGCAGAAGCCGGTCCTGTAAAAATGACAGGGAAAGGCAATTGAGCGTTATCTGGGTGAAGCAAAATACCCAGCAAATAAAGAATCTCCTCTGCCGTGCCTGCCCCACCCGGGAAAATAATAATCGCGTGCGCCATGCGCACAAAAGCCTCCAGGCGCTTTTCAATATCGGGCAAAATCACCAGATCATTCACAATCGGGTTTGGTGCTTCTGCCGCAATAATACCTGGCTCTGATAGCCCCAGATATCGGCTATTGCTTAAACGCTGCTTGGCATGCGCGATAGTCGCTCCCTTCATTGGCCCCTTCATTGCACCCGGTCCGCAGCCTGTGCAAATATCCATCTCACGCAGACCTAACTGATAGCCAACTTCTTTGGTGTAGTCATATTCCGCACCAGAAATCGAATGACCGCCCCAACACACCACCAAATTCGGGCTAATCTGCGGACGCAAAAGGTTGGCATTACGCAAAATATGAAACACTGCGTCCGTGATGCCATCTGCAGTTTCCAGGCTGAGATGCGCATTCTTCAACACTTCACCGTGAATAAACAAAATGTCGCGCAGGACTGCAAATAAATGTTCCTGAATTCCTTTAATCATCACGCCATCAACAAAGGCGCTGGCAGGTGCACCTTTCACATCAAGCTTGATGCCGCGTTCGCGCTGCACAATCGTGATATCGAAACTCTTATAACGCTCCAACAATTCTTTTCCATCATCTAAACCACTACCACAATTGAGCACCGCCAGCGCACAACTACGAAATAGCTGGTAGAGACCACCATGGCTGGTATCCCACAGGCGCGACACTTCTGCTTTCGACAAAACTTCTAAGCGCCCTTCGGGGGCAATTTGCGTATCAATCACTTCATACTTCATCATTTTCTTTTCCATATCTTCGTTATTGAAGTTTCAGTATCCACCTAACAACACCTTATTTCAAGAAGGCAACTTCGTTTTTGTGGGGATTACATTCAATTAAACAACGCTCTCCGATTTCACAAGCAAACGCGCAACAAAAAACCGGCACGAAGCCGGTCTTTTGAATGACACAAATAAACGCAACAATTACAGCAAATCAAACACCGCCATCGATTCCACATGCGAGGTGTGCGGGAACATATTCACCACACCTGCTTTGTTCATCACATAGCCCGCCTGATTCACCAACATACCGGCATCGCGCGCCAAGGTTGATGGGCTGCAGGACACATACACGATACGTTTTGGACGCATCTCAGGAGCGAGGTCTTTGAGGTCAATCAAAGCCTGACAAACCGCCATCGCACCATCACGCGGCGGATCAATCAAAAAGCGATCGAAGCGCCCCAAGTCAATAAAATCTTGCGCGCTCGCTTCAAACAGATTACGCGTTGAAAAAGACATTTTGTCCGCGAGTCCATTCGCTTTCGCATTTTCCAGAGCGCGTTCAGTCAAGGCCGAACTTCCCTCTATCCCCATCACTTCGCGCACCATGGTCGCGATAGGCAGGGTAAAGTTTCCGAGGCCACAGAACAAATCCAAAATGCGTTCATCTTTTTGCGCATCCAACAAACGCAAAGCACGCGCAACCAAGACCCGATTAATATGGTGATTCACCTGAGTAAAGTCAGTTGGTTTAAACGGCATCTTGACGCCAAATTCAGGCAAGGTGTAATGCAGATCCGCGTCAGCCGGGTAGTACGGTGTCGCGCTGTCCGGACCTGCCGTCTGCAACCACCATTGCACTTGATACTGATCGGCAAAGGCCTTTAGTTTTTCAGCGTCTCCTGCACCTAGCGGTGTCATGATCCGCAACACCATCGCGGTCACACCCTCGCCGATCGCCAATTCGATTTGCGGCAGTGCTTCAATGATCGTCAACGAAGCAATCAAATCGCGCAAAGGCATCAGCATGGCAGAAATATGCGGCGGCAAGATTTCGCAGGTTTCCATATTCGCGACGTAACGCGATTTCTTTTCGTGGAAGCCAACTAGAACGATGCCTTTTTTATGCACATTGCGCACCGACAAACGTGCACGATAGCGATAACCCCAAGTCGGTCCATAGATAGGACGCATCACCATCTGCGGCTTCACTTTTCCAATATGCGCTAAGTTATCTTCGAGCACGCGCTGCTTCATCGCTACCTGTGCATTCGCATCCAGATGCTGCATAGAGCAACCACCACATACGCCGAAATGAGGACACTTAGGCTGCACGCGCTGCGACGATTCTTTGACGATAGGACCGAGAGTCGCGGCTTCCCAGCTTGGCTTTTTTCTATAGGTATTAAAACCAACGACTTCACCTGGCAAGGCTCCCTCGACAAACACGACTTTTCCAGGAGAACCATCTTCATTTTCCAGATGCCCAACGCCCCGTGCGTCCATGTCAAGTGAACGGATATTAATTGTATTCATGATAAAAAAGACCAGCAGCTCAAACCGGGTCTGGGATTAAATTTTGGAGAATCTGGGATTATATATGGAAAGCGTGGCGATTCAGGATAAGCCCGAGAGAAACCGGCTCTTCGCCAACCCAAGAATAAGAGTCACCCAGCCACTTTTTTCAAAGTCGTAGGGCGACTCACGATGAGATCAAGGCTTATAGCAGCGCATCACGCCCCACACCGCGAGACGCAAAGCTACGTTTCAGTTTCACCAGCGCCTCCTGCTGAATCTGGCGCACGCGTTCACGGGTGATTCCCATTTCATCGGCCAGGGTTTCCAGCGTCACTGGGTCATCGTTGTCCAGACCAAAGCGGCGCATGATGACGATACGCTGTTTATCGGGTAACTTCGACAGCCAATCACGCACTAAAATCGTAACTTCATGATGTTCAGCTTGCGTATCCGGCGCATGCTCGATATCGCCGGGCAGCATATCGAGCAAGCTGCTCTGCGGATCACCGTCTAAGGGCGTATCAAGTGACATCGCGTGTTCTGACAAAGTCAGAATATCTTGCACCTCATCCAAAGGACGGCTCACCAGATGGGCGATATCATCAATATTGGCATCTTTTCCATCATGCTGTTGCGCTTCTAAATGGTATTTAGCGCGCAAAATCTGATTCAGTTCACGCACCACATGCACCGGCAAACGGATGGTGCGTGCCTGATTCATGATCGCCCGTTCTATACTTTGACGTATCCACCAAGTCGCATAGGTCGAAAAACGGAAACCACGTTCGGGTTCAAATTTGTCGATCGCATGCATCAAGCCCAAATTGCCTTCTTCTATCATATCAAGCAGCGCGACACCGCGATTGATATAGTGCTTAGCAATCGACACCACGAGGCGCAGATTATGCTCAATCATTTTCTGCCGCGCCTCAAAATTGCCTTGCTTGGCAAGCGTGGCAAAGTGCAACTCTTCAGCTGCACAAAATAGTGGACGGGTGCCGATTTGATTTAAATAATGCTGAGTTGTGTCAGTTGATAGCTCTGCCGCCAGAATCGTTTTGATTTCATCGATCGGTGCAAGCGCAACCGTCGCAACGGTCTCTGCGGCGTCGCTGCTTTTTTCAGCTTCGTCGCTATCATCACCATCATCGGCAAAATCGACTTCATCAACAACATCCTCAACAACTTCGGAAGCTAATCCAAGTGCGTCATCGTCAAGATGTTTCGTATAGATTTCGTTCTTCGCGTTTTTCGGCATAATTTCAGCTAAGGCATGTTAATCAAAGGTTGAGTCAGACACTAGGCGTGTCAATCGACATTCAACGGATTGGCAATAACTTCAAAGGATCGACTGGTTTGCCTGCCTGTCGTATTTCAAAATGTAATCTCACACTCTCTGCGTCGGTATCTCCCATTTCAGCGATGCGTTGTCCCTTCGATACAGTCTGACCTTCCTTGACTAGATTCTGTTTGTTATGCGCATACGCCGACAGATAATTATTAGCATGTTTGATGATCAAAATATTGCCGTAGCCTCGCATCGCATTACCTTCATAAATCACCTTACCAGGCGCCGCTGCCACCACATCCTGCCCCGATCTTCCTGCGATGTCGACGCCCTTATTTTTTTGGTCGCCAGTGCTCGCGACTAATTTTCCATCGCTCGGCCAGATCCAATCTATGGTATCGGCGGCGACTGGTTTTTCCGCCGGTTTCTCCACGGCCTTCGAGGTTGACGTTCCAGCTTCCGATTTAGCACCAACCGCGGGAGCTTGTGCCGCCAAACTCGCGCTCAAGGCCTCTTGTTTCTGCATTTCGGCGAGATTAGCTTCGGAATACGGGCGTTTCTCTCCTTTTGGCGAATTTTTGTTCGTTGCTGGATTTATCGGCGTCAAACTGCGAATCTCAATACCTGAGCTCGTATTTATTGCATTTGTTTTTACGCCCCCTGCTGAATCCGGCGGCGCTATCCACAAAACCTGATCAACTTTAATGTCATTTGGGTTCTTTAAATTATTCCACACCACCAAATCGCTATAACTTTGCCCATGGTCGAAAGCGATACGCAACAAGGTATCCCCACGTTTCACTGTATAACTGGCTCGAAGTTCGGGTGCTGCTTTGACGGCGCCAGGCTCAGGCGCAGGTGGCACAGGCTCGACCGGCGCCTCGCCGCTACGTTCAAGCACAGGTGCATGATTTGGCACACTGGTACAGGCGCTCAGAATCAAGATCAACGACGCAGAAAAAAACAAACGACTAAAACGACTTTGCTTCATATAATTGTTAACTCAAATCCAAAAAAATTCTGTTCAAAACAGTCACCGCTAAATGACTCCGGCACGCAAAGGCACAAAATGGCATGCTTCCACCGTTGTAGTCGCCCACTGATCGTGGCTGATGCGTTCGGTCAATTGTAATACCTGACTACGACTACCAACCGGCGCAATCAAACGCCCACCCACCGCCAATTGCATCAATAAGGCTTGCGGCACTTCCATACCAGCCGCCGCCAATATGATACCGTCAAACGGAGCCACCTGTGGCAAACCTAACATGCCATCACCATAATGCAAACGAATATTTGCGATTCGCATCGGGCGTAAGTTGTCTTTTGCCAGTTCATGCAAAGCCTTGATTCGCTCAATCGAAATAACTTCTTTCGCCACCAAAGACAACACCGCAGCCTGATAACCACAACCAGTGCCTATCTCTAGTACCTTGTGCAATTTCCTTCCATTGCGCATCAACTCAATCATGCGCGCCACAATGTATGGCTGCGAAATTGTCTGGTGATGACCAATCGGAAGCGAGGCATCAATATATGCCTGACTCGACAATCCTGATTCGATAAACATGTGACGGGGAATTGCCGCCAGCGCACCTAACACCAACGCATCTTGCACACCCTGTTGTGCAACTCTGGCGACCATCGCTTGCCGGATTTTATCGGAACCCATGCCATGCGGATTACCATGTGCGACCGCAGGACTCACTGCAATCGGCGATTGTGTAAGATGACTCAAACTGGTCGTGGTTTTTCGCATTGAACTGAGTGGTGCAGCACGACTCTCTCCTCGCGCCAAATTCTTCAATGCAGTTTGTGGTGTCGCAATTTGACGCGCATGCGCGGAACGCGAGTCAACCACGGACGACAAGCTCAAAGGAAATTTTTTTTCTGTATTCGTCATGCCAAATCCAAGGCAACTCGAGCGATCTGTTGATGATGACTCAGATCTATCTGTAACGGTGTCACCGACACATAACCTTGGGCCACCGCATCAAAATCAGTGCCCGCACTGGCATCTTTAGCCCCACCCGGAGGTCCTATCCAATACATGACACGCCCGGCTGGATCTTGCGTCTTCACGACAGGTTCGGAGGCATGGCGCTTGCCCAGACGGGTCGCACGAAAACCAGCGATCGCTGCTTCACTTCGGTTTGGAATATTCACGTTCAGGAGGAAAGGCGAAGGCAAAGAAGGGAAACCTCGCTGAATCATCGCTAACGCGATATTGGCCGCTGCATCTAACTGATCCCAGCCTTTCTCTTCCTGAGAAAATGCAATCGCTGGAATCCCAAATAAATATGCTTCGGTAGCGGCCGCCACAGTGCCGGAATACAAAGTGTCATCACCCATATTCTGCCCCTGATTAATTCCAGAAACGACCAAATCAGGTGGCTCTTTCATGATCGCAGTTAGCGCAATATGCACGCAGTCGGTAGGCGTGCCATTGACGACATAAAAACCATTGTCAGCACGGCTCACAGCAAGCGGTCTGTCCAACGTCAATGCATTCGAGGTGCCAGATCGATTACTATCGGGAGCCACCACCGTGATCTCAGCATGCGCCTGCAAAACGTTCGCCAACGCGACTATGCCCGGTGCCAAGTATCCATCATCATTGCTAATCAAAATTTTCATTTGGGCATTTTACTCTATGCTTTAAACCAAAATCTCACTGGTCTTTTTTTATTTGAAAGCGTTGGTTTTAACACAGGAAACCACTCAATTTTCTTGACGCCACCGGCCTTATTTGCGCGCTGCGTTCACTCTTATCATGATAAACGTGGACATCAACTCAAACCGGTGCGGCATCACCCAACCAATAGCGGTCAATATCTTTGAGCCCCCAAGCAGTAGCATCCTCTCGCGAGACAATTTTATCTTGTACACCGGACGCGCTCAGATCTAGCAGCAGAGGCGTAATGTAGGCCATCGACTTACTCGAAAAAAACACCCTCACTTTCGGCAACAATAAAGACTTTCCAACTTGCTGCTCGACCACCACGCCCAATCTGCCCGAATGCAGCTTCACCAAAGTACCGACCGGATAGATACCGATACTCTTTACAAAGGCTTGAAACACTCTGTCATCAAAGTGCCCCCTGCTCCACTCCGACATTTTTCGCAATGATTCAGCAGGACACCAACCCGCCTTGTATGGACGATTTGAGGTAATCGCATCATAGACATCGCACACCGCCCCCATACGGGCATAGAGACTAATTTGATCTCCCTCCAGCCCTTCCGGATAACCTGAACCATCCATTTTTTCGTGATGATGCAAACACACATCTAGCGCAATACTGCCGACGCCTTTGGCCTCCAACAACATTTGATATCCAGCCGCTGGATGCTCTTTAATTGAGACAAATTCCGCGTCAGTCAGCTTGCCCGGCTTATTCAAAATCTCTGCTGGCACCGCCATCTTCCCAATGTCATGCAAGAGTCCAGCCAAGCCTGCTTCGCGCGTTTCCTCATCGGTCAATTTGAGTTGGCGTGATAGGGCAATCATCAAAGCACATACTGCAACCGAGTGCATATAGGTATAGTCATCTGCAGTCTTCAAGCGTGCCAGACCGATCAAAGCTCCGGGATTACGCATCACAGAATAAGCGATCTCTTCGACTAAGGGCATCGCCTGTTCTGCTTCGATCGCCTTACCCATGCGCGCTTCGGTAAACATCGAAACGACAGCGCCTTTGGACTTCCCTACAATCTGCGCAGCCCTACCCATTTCCGCATCCATGGAAACAGGGGCGACCTGGTCATACGCAACTGGACTCGCAGACACAAGGTGTTCAACAACTTCAAGCTCAGTCATCGCCGCTTCGGTCGCGACTAATACATCACAGCCTTTTTCCGTATCGATCCAGACTTCGCGTATTTCTGCTTTCCTGATCTTCTCTATGGTTTCCACAGTCTCGATCAAAAAGGATTTTTGCCAAAACGGTGAGCTGATCCAGGACGCACAGAGCTCATGGATATACATGCCTTCCCGGATATCATCAAACTTGATCTTCTTCAGCATAAATATCAGCTCGTATGTAACCACCTAAAATGGAGCGAGGCACACGTTTTACGCGCAAAATTGCGTCAGGAAAACGATCTTCTGAAAAGCATACAAGGATTTTTATTGATTTGAGGCAAAACTTAAAAAAATGAGGACTTTTTGCACACTGGCGCAACAGGCCAGCAGCCGGTCGAACTTAAGTTTCTACAGAGGGAAGCAACAATTTTAGCGGACGAAACAACGCCTGCATCGATTGATTAGCAATAAAGGAAAGATTATAGGGATGTTCAGACTGACAGATTTGCAGATACGGATACCGCATCAACGACTGTAAACGTTCCGCAATTTTGCCCCACAAAATGACACGGCAAACCGAGGCGCGTTGATTCAGTGCTTCAAATACGCACTCCAAAAACGGCATCCAGGCTTTCGCATCCACACTGGGGGCGACATTGGGACGAAATACCAAAGCTGCATTCAGCATTAAAAAACCATGCTGCAAAAAATTATCCTGCAACTGGCTCATCGTCGAAATACCTGCTGGTTCAGCGGTGCGCAAGGTGTGCGCGACCGCTGCCAAGGCAAGCCCTCCGGTATTCTCTACATTCAGAACACCATCAGCGACCAAGAGCATTTTGATGAAGTTGCGCAGCGAGGTTGCGCGGTTGACCGCCTTACTCAGACCAGCGCCGGGCGTATCGGACCATAAGGAATCGACCGCACCATCCATAAAGCAAAATCCGGTCGCACTCTCGGCACGAGGATAAGGCCCTTCACCAACTAAGACAAAACGCACTGCGTCTAAGGGCAAAGAAAATGCCGCAAAAATCTTACCATCGACGGGCAAATATTCCTGGTTCGCCAACTGCGCCAAATAGCCCGGCGATGCCTGCTCTACCGCTTCCAAAGCCTGCGACAAGACGAGGTGCCAGCTCGGATGCGTGATGTCTAAGGCACGCAAAAAACTAGGGTGAATACTCATCTTCGGTGGAAACTGATGGCGGCGCGAAGGAAGCTAGATTAAGGATTTACTGCGGGCGCTTGCACGGAGATAACCGGATTAACACCGGGTAAAATCACCTGTGGCGGCAAATCGATACGGCGTGGCGCGCCTGCTTCGACCACCATAATATGATCCGCATGCACCTCTTGCAAAACCACGCCGGGAGACAATTCTTTACCAACACCGATGATCAAAGTTGGACGTCCATCGACCGCAATGATCGCGGCACTGTCTTTCTCCCGCTTCGCCACAATCACGCCACGCAATTGATAATTGCTCGGCGCTGCTTCGGCCACCGCCGCTTGCCCAAACCATGCCCCCCATTGCCCCACTGCTGGTTCAAAATTCTCGGCTATCACAGGCGCGGCGATTGGGCGTATCTTTGGTTTAAAGAGATGCAAACCCCAAAAACTCAAGACTGCACACAGAGCAGCAAACAGACACAAATTAATGAAAAGAGGTAAGCGTTTCATGTTTTATTCTTTCTATTTCTCATATGCCCTAGCAGCCAGCCGGACTTAGAAATCGTCGGCTGCAAAATCACCTGAGCGGCTCATATTTCACCTATTTTTTGGTCAATATTCCCGATATTGACGCAAAAAATAGTCAAAATCTGCGCTCGCTCAGTCGATTTTTCGCTTCGACGACCTCAGTCCGACTGGCTGCTAGCGCACCAATTGATTAATTTCGATAATCGGCATCAACACCGCCAACACAATCAGCAAGACCACCACGCCCATCGCCAAAATCAGCAAAGGTTCAAGTAAGCCAGCAATCGTCAGGGCACGCCGTTCCAGATCTTGTTCTTGCGCCGACGACGCGCGCTCTAACATAGCAGGCAACTCACCGGTCACTTCACCAGCGCGTATCATGTGTATCAGCATCGGCGGGAAATGCTTGTGTGCCGACAAGGCCCGTGCCAATCCCACACCTTCACGTACACTATTGGTCGCATCTTCCACTTGCGCACGCATCGCCACATTTGACAAGGTCTCACGGCTGGTTTGCAAGGCCTTTAAAATTGGCACGCCAGATCCAGTGGTAATCGACAAGGTACTGGAGAAGCGCGCTGTATTTAAGCTGCGTTCAAATTTTCCATACATAGGCGCGTCGAGTAACCACGTATGCCAGCGCATCTTGATCTGAGGATTTTGCAAGGCACGCCGACAAGCGAACACGATTCCCACCACCACCAACGCAACGATCCAACCATAGGCGCGCACAAAATCAGAAATCGCCAACATAATCACTGTCAAGATCGGCAGCTTTTGTTTGGTATTAGCAAAGACCGACACAATTTGCGGCACCACATAAGTCAGCAAAAAAATCACAATCGCAAACGCCACCACCGTCACAATCGCGGGATAAGTGAAAGCCAGTTTTACTTTCTGCACCAGCGCATTACGCCGCTCCAGATAATCAGCGAGGCGCGACAAGACGCGCGACAATTGACCAATCTGTTCTCCGGAAGCAACCAGCGCACAATAGATATCAGCGAAATCGTGTTGATGCTGTTTCAGCGCATCAGACAAGGCCGAACCAGACAAGACTTCTGAGCGTATCGATGCAATCAGGTCACGAATATAGTCGCGTTCCGCTTGCTCCAACAAAGCAGAAAAGGCCTGCTCCAAAGGCAAACCGGCTTCCAACAAACTAGATAACTGGCGCGTAAATAAAGCCAGCTCTACAGTCGATAAAGACTCGCCGAATAAAGCACGGCTCTTCTTCGCCTCGGTTCCCGACTGATTCGCAATTTGCTCCACCAAGACCGGAACCAACTGCTGAGCACGCAAATCCCCTCGCGCAGCACGCGCACTATCGGCATTCACCACCCCCTTGTGGCTGGCTCCTTGCGCATCAACGGCTTCATAACGAAATGCAGGCACTTTGTCTCACTCTCTCTTTAATACTTTGCTTGTTTTGTTCACCACTGACTGCTGTTGCCACTATTCTTTAGTGACGCGTAATAACTCTTCCCGTGTCGTCACACCGGCATCAAGCCAACGCTGACCATCTTCCCGCATCGTTTTCATGCCATCCACTTGTGCGGCATTACGAATCTCCGCTTCAGATGCCTGATGATGAATTTGCGCAGAAATCGCCTCGGTGGTCAGCAATAATTCGTACACACCAACCCGCCCCTGGTAGCCCGTGTGGCCGCAATGTTCGCAACCAACCGACTTCCACTTCCCATCATCTTCTTGCTTGCAGTGGTTGCACAATTTACGCACCAAGCGTTGCGCCACTACGCCGAGCAAAGACGACGACAATAAGAAAGGTTCTATCCCCATATCGAGCAAACGCGTGACTGCGGCAGCCGAATCATTGGTATGCAAAGTCGCCAACACCAAGTGTCCGGTCAAAGACGCTTGCACCGCAATTTGCGCCGTTTCCAGATCGCGAATTTCACCGATCATGATGACATCAGGATCTTGACGCAAAATAGCGCGCAAGGCTTTGGCGAAGGTCATATCGATTTTGGTATTTACTTGCGTCTGACCGATACCCGCTAATTCATATTCGATAGGGTCTTCCACCGTCAAAATATTGGTCGTCCCTGCATTGACCCGCGACAAGGCAGCATACAGCGTCGTGGTCTTACCAGAGCCAGTGGGACCGGTCACCAACACGATGCCGTGTGGCTGCGCAATCAAGTGATCAAACTGAGTCAGCACATCCTTGCTCATCCCCAGATGACTCAAGTCGAGCTTACCAGCTTCCTTGTCGAGCAAGCGCAATACCGCACGTTCGCCATGTCCAGTCGGCAAAGTCGAAACACGTACGTCAACCGGCTTGCCACCGATGCGCAAAGTAATGCGACCATCTTGCGGCAAACGCTTCTCTGCAATATCGAGTTGCGCCATGATCTTGATCCGCGACACCAGCGACGCATGAATCGCCTTCTTCGGTCGAATCACATCACGCAAAGCACCATCGACACGGAAGCGCACCACAGAAATTTGTTCAAATGGTTCGATATGAATATCCGAAGCGCCTTCACGCAAGGCTTGCGTCAAAAGCGCATTGATCATACGAATCACAGGCGCATCGTCAGCCGATTCCAGCAAGTCTTCAATCGCTGGCATATCTTGCATCAGCTTAGCCAGATCCATGTCGGATTCAACCTCACCTACCACATCGGCCGCATCACCACCCGAGCCAGCATAGGCGCGGGCGATTTCTTGCAATAATTCTTCGTGCGGCAGTGAACTTAATTGTAGGCGTCCAAAACGGCGGCTACACTCCAGGATCGCAGTCTGTTTGGTCTGAGTAGAAAATTTCAGCTCAACAGGATGACCGTCCAAGTCTTCACGCCGATTCGCCAAAATAGAAAAATCTCGGGCGAACGCAAAAGGCAATAATCGATTTTCAGACATACGAATTACTTGCCTTCTCTATTGTCGTCTTTGGCTTTCTCGCCACTCACCGGCGCGGCTGGCAAGGTCTTGTTTTTATCGAGCTTGATCATAGAATTTTCAATTTCTTTATCCAAGCCTTGAGAATATTGTGTACGCAAATAATCATAGCGATCGAGAGAAACGCTATTACTCTGCTCCGCGTTGCGGATCACTGTAGGACGTAAAAAGATCAAGAGATTGGTTTTTTTGCGCGTATTTTTGCGATACTTAAACAGATTGCCGACAATGGGTAAATCACCCAAGAAAGTCACTTTTTCTGTACCCTCTGTCGAATCATCACCAATCAAACCGCCGAGTGCAATGATCTGACCATCTTCAGCCAATACGTTGGTTGCTAAAGAACGGACATTGGTAATAATGCCGGCTGGATTCGACGTGCTATCCACGTTCGACACTTCTTGTGCAATGGCCAGCTTGACTGTGCCGCCTTCAGAAATTTGCGGTTTCACTTTCAACTTAATACCAACTTCTTTACGCTCTATCGTTTGAAATGGGTTGGCGCCAGACGTGCCAGATGTCGTAAATTGTCCCGAAATAAAAGGCACATTCTGACCAACCACGATACTCGCCTCTTCATTGTCCAAAGTAGTCAAATTTGGAATCGACAAGATATTCGAACTACCGTCAGTCGCCAAAGCATGTGCCAGAGCACCTAAACCAAGCTGTCCGTTAATCTGGCGAAAGAGTCCCACCGTCAAACCTGCGCCAGGCAATGCCGAGCCCAATTTTGCTTTATTCCCAGCGGCCAGATTCAAGAGGTTATTATTTCCCTTGGTATCAAAAGAAGTCTCTGCACCGAGACGATAATTACTATTTTTGTCGCCAGTCGCCGCCATCCATTGCACACCAAGATCGCTGGCCTTATCAGCAGCAACTTCAACGATTAAGGATTCGATATAGACCTGAGCACGACGCGCATCAAGCTGATCGATCACAGCACGCAAATTGCGATACACCGCTTCACTCGCGGTAATAATCAAGGTATTCGTCGCTGCATCAGCTTGAATAAATCCACCGGCACCACCGCTCTGACCCTGCGAATTATTTGAGGTACTTATTGGCAAACTCAGATTAGAGCCAGTTGAACTCAATGCAGAATTATTCCCCTGCATAGGTCCTGCTCCACTGTTCATTTGCGAACTATTATTACTCAAACCTGAGCTACTATTATTGCTAGGCAGCGAACTTTCTCCGCTTAAAATCGAACGTAAAGTCGCCGCCAACTTGACCGCCTCTGCGTTACGCAAATACACGACATGCACATTCCCGGGCAATTCTGTCGGTTGATCTAATTTTGCCACCAGAGATTTGACCAAATTGCCGCGCGCGACAGAAGGTGCTTTGATCAAAATTGAATTTGTGCGGGCATCGGCCAAAATAACCGCACGTCCGCCGTCAGCACTGGCCTGATTGCCCTCGGTCAAACGCGTCACCATGGTCGCCACATCGCTGGCGATGGCGTGTTTGATCGGGATGATTTCTAATTCTGGATTGGCTGGCACGTCCAGCAAGGCGATCACTTCCGACATCCTGCGCATATTGTCGGCGTAGTCAGTGATCACAATCGAGTTATTACCCGGGTTCACATTAATCACATTGTTCGGCGAAATCAATGGGCGCAAAGCCGTCACAATATTATTCGCAGCTTCATAGTTAATCCGAAATACCTGCGTGACGATCTGATCTCCCTTCACACCTTTAGGCTGAGTAGGTCCGCCTTGCAACTTCGCATCAGCTTCTGGCACCACTTTAGAAAAACCATCTGACGTCACCACCGCAAAACTTTGCATGCGCAAATTTGCAGTTAATAGTTTCATCGCCTGCTCTTTGGTCAAGGGTTTTTCTGCCACCAAAGTCAATTGTCCCTTAACCCGTGGATCAATCACAAAGGTCGTCCCTGTGAAATGGCCAACCGCTTTAATCACAGCCTCGATGTCCGCATTTACAAAATTCAAACTTGCAGCACCTTGCTCTTGCGCCACGCTGACTGGGCTATACAGGCTCAGCGATACACCTGCACTCACACTGGCAGCCAGCAAAAGGCCGGACAGTGTTTTCTGCGCACGACGTTGCACATCGTGTTGCTGATGTTGGGACGATTTATTCTTGAAAGTTTTCATTGTGTTCTTCATGCCAGTAGTCTCATTTATATTCTAAAGCGATGACTTGCTTGTCGCCTTCTTGACGACGCCTCCCAAGCAAATTCAATAAACTTGCCATTTTTTCTTCCTGTCCAGTTTCGGCATAGGCCTTGCCAGAAAACTGAAAACGCCCTTGCTGCAAAGCGCCATTTCCTTCCAACATCATCGGTCCGCGACTAGTCTTTAGCACCAGATCTGCAGACTCCCCCTTCCATTGAAAAGCCAGCGCATAACTTCCTAGCGGCCGAATAGACGATAAGCGCGACGCCATCTCGCTCAATTCCAGCGCCATCTTACCGTTCAATAAGAGCTTCCCGTCTAACGATGTAAATTCCAACGACGACCATTGCAACACTATTTTTCCGGTCGGACCTATCGTATTCAAAGGAGCGCCCAATCCTTCCAGTCGCTCTGGCGGCAATTGCAAACTCGCCGGACTCAGATGCCACTGCGAAAAATTCCCTTCCAATTGCGTCGCTGCGTTCATCACTTGCGGATTATAGATTTCAACCGCAAGTTGCCCAATCAAAATTGATGGAGAAATCTTCCAACTAAAGCGCCCTTGAAACAACGGGGTCACCGCCGAATAATGATCAGCGGCGACACCGACGAATGCCGAGCCACTCCAAAAACTACCTTGAATATCACCCAAAGTCACGCGCCCTTTGGTTTGCTTTTCTAATGCCAATCCAACCCAACTAGCCGGCAAAAAAAAGG
>JACQDW010000097.1 GCA_016200845.1 Burkholderiales bacterium
CGCACGATACTCCGGCGTGTAATTCATTTTGATTCTTTTGTTCATGGCTTCTCCGTTTTTGATATTTTACTGCTTTAAACGGTGTCCACTTTTTTCAGCATACCTCAGTTTGTTGTAGCCGCACAAGATGTTGGAGCTGTACAAATCAAGCTTTGGCGGAATGATCGTGATCTGCAAGTGCCATTTACTTTCTTATGAAAATGAATGCGGTGAGAGTTGCTACTCGATGGGGAACTTATACAGCTCAATTTATTAACTTTTTCGGGTTTTTCTTAAATTTTAAAAAGAAAGCTCGACAAAAAATCACTGTGGTTTTGTGCCTCAATTCCCGAAAGGTGCTTGCGCGCTAGCTCGAATTTCTCTATCGTTGTGTGAATAAAATAAAACGGTCGTTCGTAAATAGAGATTTGTATAGCGCGATTTGATAAGTGTTTTTGAAAAAGGGAGAAATGAGATGATTCAGTTAACAATGGTTTGGCGTCGTGTCTTGCTTGGCGTGGGTTTGTCCTTGGCCTTATCGGGTGTGGCGGTCGCTGATACGGTGACAGTGTCGGGAATTAAGCTGGAAGACACGGTGCAGGTTGGCACTCAGGCTTTGAAGTTGAATGGTGCTGGTGTGCGTATGAAGTTTGTTTTTAAAGTGTACGTCGGTGCCTTGTATTTGCCTGAGCCAAAATCGACGACGGCAGATGTGTTGGCGATGCCCGGATCAAAGCGCGTGACCTTGGTGATGTTGCGTGAGATGAGTAATGACGATCTCGGTCAACGCTTTATGGATGGCTTGCGCAATAACTTGGATCTGAGTGAGCGCTCCAAATTGATCAAACCTATGATCACTTTTGGTCAGATGTTTTCTTTGGTACCTGTCTTGAAGAAGGGCGATGTGTTGATATTTGACTGGGTGCCCGGCGTTGGTATCGTGTGTCAGTTTAATGGAACCAAGTTGGGTGAGATTATTAATGATGCCGCTTTTTATAGCGCAGTATTAAAGATATGGCTGGGCAATCAACCTGCCGACGAGTCTTTAAAACGAAAAATGCTGAATGCCAAAGAGTAAAAGCGACACCGTATTGACGTCGCTTCTGCGGTACAATAGCGCCCGAAGCAGGCCAGACAATCGCTGGTTGCTATGTTTTGCATAGCGACGGGAGGAAGGTCCGGACTCCATAGAGCAGGGTGACGGCTAACGGCCGTACGTTGAAAGCCAAAGCGCAAGCGGCGGTATAAGGCGAGGAATAGGGCCACAGAGACGAGTCCTTGGGGCGTAATCAAACGCAAGTGAGGTTAAACCACAAGGGGTGAAACGCGGTAACCTCCACCCGGAGCAATTTCAAATAGGCACGCGTTGAGGCGGCTCGCGGAGCGTGCGGGTAGAAAGCTTGAGCGGCGGAGCAATCCGTCGCCTAGAGGAATGATTGTCATAGCAAGCTGCAGTGATGCAGAATGCCGTAACAGAATCCGGCCTACCGGCCTGCTTCAATTTGTTTTGCCACCACGTTTCTTCTCTTCATCCCCTCGTTTTTATTCCACAAATTCTGTAATTCCTCCGCGTTTTGTTGTGCAATGTTACACTTTGATGCTGGCAGCCAGCCGGACAGGTCTGACACAAAACATAAGCAAAAACGGAGTCGAAGCATGTCACGAGGTGAACAATGAGCAAAGTCGTAAAGAGTCGCGATCCCCGGGAGGTTCCATTGTGGGCACTGGTGTCGTGCGTCTTTTTGATCATTGTCGCGATCTCTGCGCAAACCTGGTGGTCGGTGACGCAAGATCGTAGCCTGACTTTGGCGACTGCGAATAAAAATGGCCTCTTGCAGGTACGTATTCTTGAAGAGCATGCCAACCGGATTTTGCAAGACGCATCGCGCGTCTTAAGTGCCGCTGCCGAGGAATTGCAAACCAAAAACGACGCAGTCTGGAGCGATGAAGCCGCAGTGCGGCAAGTCCTGAGCGTACAGCGCCGCGAGTCTCCTTTTATACATGCCTTAACATTGATTGATAGCCACGGCAAGCTGTGGGCGTCTTCTTTGCGTTTTCCGGTTGAGGTGAGCGATTTATCGACGCAGACTCATATTATGTATTTGCGTCTGGCTATGAACGCATATCAAAAAAGCGCGATCTTGGGGACGCCGTATCAAAATAAGAAAACCAATCAAACGTTTTTGCCTTTAGCGCGCAATGTGTTTGATTCCACCGGGCGTCCTGTGGGACAAATTCAGGCCGACATTGATTTGAATTACTTTCAGAGTTTTTATGAGCGGGTCGCGAGTGACGCTGGGGCGGGTATTTCTCTCTATGATCGTGATGGGCGTGTGATTATTCAGGCTCAACAGGCATTGAGTCGGCACAAATTAACGAAAGTTGATAGCGCGGTCGAGAACAGCATCAAACTCAGTTATTCAGAAACCGGACGAGTCGAAAGCAGTGTGACTGGTAGCGATGCGCCGATCACTTATGCTTACCTCAAAATGAGCGATTTCCCTTTGGTGGTCGTGTTTGGGCGAGATATTGATACCGTCTTATTTGAATATCAAAAACGATTGGAGCAAAGCCTCTTGTTTGCGGTGTTAGTGATTGTATTCACGCTGGTGCTGGCATTTTTACTCTACAAAAAAATCAGCCATTTGCGCGTATCGCGTGAGAAATTAGGCGACAGCGAACGGCGCTATCGCCTCCTTTTTCAAGACGCACAAGACGGCATTTTACTGATTGATAAAACGTATCGTTTCGTCGACGGAAATCAAAATGCGCTGGATATGTTGGCGGTTGATTCCAAAGCGGACTTATTGATGCTTGATATTGGTGAGTTCTCAGCGGATTGGCGGTATACCCAGCCGACCGTCGCTTCAAAAAAAGAGGAAGCGATTAAGAAATTCGTCGATCTGGCGTTTCAAGGCAAGGTGCAAAAATTTGAATGGATGGCACATCGTCGCGGTAAGGATTGGTATAGCGAAGTCACCTTAAGTCGTGTCAAAATTTCTGCTGAATCCATCATTTTTTGCGTGATGCGTGACATCTCACAACGCAAACATGCAGAGCGTTTATTGCAAGGGCAAAATCAATTATTGCAGTTGATCGGTAGCAGCGAAAGTCTGGAATCAATTTTGATCGACACTTGTCATTTTGTGGAGAAAAATAATCCGCATTGGCATTGTGGCGTCCAGTTGCTTAGTGTCGATCAAAAAATGTTTATGCAAACCATCGGCTATCACTTCCCCGAAATTTTGCGCAGGCAATTGACTGAGGCGCCGGTCTGTTATGGCAATGGGGTGTGGAGTGAGGCGGTACTAGACGTGGTGCCGGTGTGGACGCAAGAAATCTCCAAATCCAAATCCATGGAATTTATCGCTCAGCGTAAATTGCTCGCCAATTATGCCGCAGTCGGCTCCTGGCCTATCATGGGGAAAACCGGTTTGATTTTGGGTACATTTACCTTATTCACAGAGTCGGTCGCGGCTCTGAGCAATGAAGATTTGAGCCTGATCAGCATCGCAACCGATGTCTCTAGCATCGCGATAGAAGGTAAGCGCGCCGAAGAAAAAGCGATACGTCTGGCGCACTACGATGAAATCACCAAGCTGCCCAATCGCTTCCTGTTCAATCAGTATTTATCAAAAGCCCTAACCTATGCCGAAAGTAGCCGCGGCAATTTGGCCGTTTTATTGCTTGACCTTGATCGTTTTAAAGCAATCAATGATAGCTTCGATCATGAACAAGGCGATAAAGTGTTACGCGACGTCGCAACACGTTTGAAGGATACCTTAAGCGAGTCTGACACCATTGCGCGGGTCGGCGGCGACGAATTCATGTTGCTATTAGACCGATACAAGTCGCCGCGCGAATTGACTGAAGTGGCCGATCGCTTGTTAAGATCCGCGGCGACGCCGTTTGAAATCAACGGACAAGAATTACAAATCAGTGCCAGTATTGGTATCGCGGTGTTTCCTGACGATGGTTTGGATTCGCAGGTTTTGATGAAGAATTCTGAAATCGCGATGTATCGCGCCAAACATAATGGCAAGAATAACTACCAGTTCTACGATGCGCATATGAACGTGCATACGATAGAGAGGTTGGCATTCGAAGCGCAATTGCGGCGTGCCTTGGATAATCGCGAATTCGTTGTGCACTATCAGCCCAAAATCAATGTTCGCACTGGCAAAATTGTCGGCGCCGAAGCCTTGGTGCGATGGAATCATCCAGAGAACGGTTTGTTATTGCCAGCCGAATTTATTGGACTTGCGGAAGAGGCTGGACTGGTTGGCAGGCTGGGCATGCAGGTATTGGATATGGTGTGCTGCGATATTGATCACTTCAGAACACTGGGCAAAAACTTTGGCAGAATCGCGATCAATTTGTCTGGAACGCAGTTTAACGACGATAGCTTGTTAAACGAGCTGAAAAAAGTCATCGATTTCTGGAAAATCCCCGAGGGAAGCATAGAATTTGAGATCACCGAGAGCATGGTGATGAATAACCATGAAAAAGCCATAGAGCATATGGATGGCTTAAAAGCCGCGGGTTACACGCTTTCTATTGATGACTTTGGTACCGGTTATTCTTCGCTCGCCTATCTCAAACGCTTCCCTGTCAATAGTCTGAAAATCGACCGCTCTTTCATCACTGATATGCCAGGCGACAGCAATGACACGGCAATTGTCTTGGCCATCGTCGCTATGGCAAAAACCTTAGGGCTTAAAGTTGTAGCAGAAGGCGTAGAAACCGCCGTTCAACTAGAAACACTGGTGTCCTGTCAATGCGACGAATATCAGGGGTTTTTCTTCTCCAAGGCGGTGCCTGAGAGCGATTTTATTGTCTTGTTGGATGCTTAGGGTGAGCTAAGTTATCCTTTTGAAATCATGACGCAATCATGATTCGCGTTCCTTCCTTCGTATCGAGGGCGTGTCGTTAGCACACGCTCATCCTGTCTCATTTTGCACTCGTTCACATTCCACGATTGGCTTACATCTCCCTCAAAAACACATGGGAATAGATAAGAAGCTACTTTCAGTATATTTCGTAAGTCTCTAATTTATTCCTGACTTCTGCCATTTAGTGTGTAAAACACGGTTCAAGTAAATCGATCAAGGCTGAATTTGCCAATTCGCGTGGATTCATGCTCATGACATGGTGTTTTCCTGTTCGTAGATCGAGTAAATGGGCTTCGTGTATTTTC